>JANPIL010000231.1:0-4713 GCA_031424975.1 Sphingobacteriales bacterium | reverse complement strand
GCTCTCGTTCACGGTGCGCAAAGACATGACCAACCCCGTGGGCATCATGCACGGCGGCACGGCATCGGCCATTATTGACGATGTGATGGGCATGACGGTGTACGCGCTGGGCAAGGAATTCGTGTACGTGACGGTAAGTTTGTCGGTTGATTTTTTGGACAATGCCAAGGAGGGTGAAACGGTGTTTGCCCGTGCCCGCGTCATCCGCAATGGCCGCACGCTGGTAAACGTGGAATGCCACATCACCAACGGGGCGGGCCGGATTCTGGCCAAGGGAACCTCGAATCTGGTAGCCACGCAGATAAAGGCTTGGCGGTGACAAGCCGAAAATAGTATGTTTCAAAAAGCTGAAAGCCCCGTCTTTAGCGGGGGCCAAACCCGCCCGCAGGCTTTTCGGGGCTGATTGCGGGATTAATTTTTATTTCGGAACGGATTTTTAAATATATTTCGACAAGTTAACCGTGTTTGTTCGCCCAAGGCGGCCAACCCGCCCGAAACCGAATCCGCTGAAACCGTCAATCCTTGAACCGCCTCCCACATGAGTGTATTCGGAAACATAAAGTCACTTTTCATTACTGACGAAGTACCCGCCGAAGGCCAACCCGCCAGCCAGCCGCCCAAACCGCCCACGCTGCAAAGCCAGCCGCCGCCCGCCAATGCCGCCATGCCGCTGTCAGTGCCCGGCAATGCCAGCGTGGACCAGCGCATTTTCGATTCGCTGCAAAAGGCGCTGGAAGAAAACAACCAGCCGGGATTTGATTTTTTGGAGTTCAAAAACTCGGTGCAAACGCTTGCGGGCATTATCGCTGACGAGGCCACGCGCTACAAGTCGGCGTATGCCACGGCGGCCACCATGGGCCTGACCGTGCCCAAACTGCTGGAAAGCGCGAGGTTCTACCAGTCCATTCTGGCGCGCGAACGCGAGAACTTTGACAAGGCCGTGACCCAGCAAGTGGATTTGAGCGTGACTTCCAAACAAAAGGAAGTGGAGCGGTTGCAAGCCATGATCCAGCAGAAAGCCGAGCAGATCACCAAGCTGACCGGCGAAATTACGGCCCACCAGGACGAAATGGCCAAGGCGCAAGGCATAATTACCGAATCGGCCAACCGGATTGAGGCCACCAAGAGCAATTTCTATTTCACCATGGACACCGTGACGGGCCAGATACAGACCGATGTGGCCAACATTGAGCGGTTTCTGAAATAGGCGTTTTTTAACGTTCGCCGTTTTGCGTTTTCGGTTTACCGTTAAACAAGGCCGGGTTTGGCGTTTTTGAAACATACTATTTTGCGCCGTGAAAAAAGACGTTGCAATGCAACGTCTCTACATTTTCAACGCCTTTGAACGGTAACCGCAAGACGGCAAACGCAACTGAGGTTACCAAACCACAATAAACACATCAATAATAAATAATGCTTTAGAAACTTTAATTCTTATTCAGCCATGAACCAACTCGATTCTTTCAAACCGAAATCTTTCTGGGAAAAACCCGAAGGCACCACCGGTAAGGTTTTCGCCGCCGCACTGATTGCCGGTGGCGGCTACCTTCTCTACAAGGCCCTGCCCTATCTGATCACATTGCTCGAAAACACGCTCTACACGGTGTTTTTGCTCGTGGGCCTGGCGGCGGTGCTGTACGTGCTTTTTGATCCTAAGTTCCGCAACCTGGTGTGGTACGTGTATAAGAGTATCATGCGGTTTTTTACGGGCATTTTCGTGCAGATAGACCCCATCGGCATCCTGATGTCGTACATGGACAGCCTGCGCGACAACCTGAGCAAGATGGACAAGCAGATACAGGGCCTGCGCGGACAGATGCGCAAACTCAAGGATTTGATAACCCAGAACGAACGCACCATGAGCGACAGCCTCGCGCTGGCCGGAAAAGCCAAGGAAAAAGGCATCCAGGCGCAAATGATTTTGAAAACGCGCAAGGCGGGCCGCTTGCAGGAGTCGAACATGAAGCTGGGCGACCTGTACAAGAAAATGGAAATACTGTACCGCGTGCTGAGCAAGATGTACGAAAACTCGGGCATACTGCTCGAAGATATTGAAGACCAGGTGCAGGTGAAGAAAATAGAACGCGAGGCGATTCACAACAGCCACTCGGCCATGAAATCGGCGTTGAGCATCATCTCGGGCGATAAGGACAAGCGCATGATGTTTGACCAAGCCATGGAAGCCATTGCCGACGATGTGAGCCGCAAGGTGGGCGAAATGGAACGGTTCATGGAACTGTCGGCCAATTTCATGGAATCCATTGACCTGCAAAACGGCGTGTATGAGGAAAAAGGCCTGGATATGCTGGAAAAATGGGAAAAGGAAGGCATTTCGTTTCTGCTTGGCGACGAAAAGCAGACGCTCATTGCAGCGGGCAACAACCCCAACAAATACATTGACCTTGACGCGCCGATTGTGGTACACAAACCCAACTCGAACCCCAGCAACCAGTACAACAAGCTGTTTGACTGAAAGGCGGGCGGGTTTGGGCTTTCTGGAAGATACTATTTCGTTTCACAGCACGTATTGTCGGCATGGGCGACAATACGTGCTGCGAAGTACAAAGTCTGTACTGTCAAAACAACAAAACAAAAAAGCAGGCATCATTTTGTGCTTCCGTTTTGGACGAGCCAAAAGGTTCTTGTGTTCAGGAGTTAGCGGTAATTTTATGCAGACTTTACTCACAATCATATCGCTGTTAGTTGTTACCTGCTCCTTTGGACAGAATAAAACTTTTTATGGTATAACCTCTTCGACCGGCGACACGATATTTTGGTATAGGCATCAATCTCAAAAAATCAAAAAGCTCTAATTAGCTTCATTAGACACTTCTGCCGACAAAGAACATCATAGGGTTTGGACAAACAAGCAAGTAATTGAAGTGTGGGAAAGCCAAAGCGGCACAACTACAGGAACACTGATAACTTGGGCAGACGAATATGTGCAATATGATGAAACTCCGACGAACAGAACATTTACAATGGTTAACCTTTTAAACACTGATACCGCAAAACTCATCAGACAACTGATTCTTTCATCGGATATCTTAAATCTGCCATCCGATGACTCAATCAAAGGATGGAAGCAAGGGGCTGATGGAATTACGTACATTATTGAAAGTTCTACAAAAAACTATTATACTTTTAAAACATATTGGACACCTAAAGCACAAGCTTCTCTTCAAGAGGCAGTACAAGTTCAGACATTTGTTGACAACTTACTTTCGTTGGTAAATGCACAAGCCACTTGGAACTCTTTTGCAAAGACAATTCCTTATGAGTGTTTCATTAACGGCGGACCAAGTGTAATTTGCAAAGTGCTAACTAGAAAGGAAAGAAAAAGATACGTTAAGGAGAGAAAAAAATACTGCCAACAAAGTGTTGCCAAAAGTGGAACTGATAAATAAATGCCGAGAATTGTTTTTTTCAATTAAGCGGTTTATCTTAATATCAAGCAGATGTAGCTCTATTGCCCCACTTTCGGCAATGCTCGGCGTTAACAGTCATGCTACAATTGTCATGAGATTTGCCGGACGGGTTTGGGCTGTTAAGAAGATACTATTTCGCAGATTCGCAATATTGAATGACAGGGTACGGGAATGGAATATTCGAAATAATCTGCCTAATAGAACCGAACGGATTCAAATCACCATGAGAACCGAACTTGAGAAATTCAAGGAAATGTTTGATGTAGCGGAGAAACTGCCGTTGGTGGAGGCTTTGACATTGATAGAGAATTTCAAGGCGCAAATACCGAATCTTTCCAAAGAAGAAATTGACGTGGCAGTTGAGCAAGTGCCGGATATGATTCGGTTTCTGATAGAAAAAGCAACCGAGTACAAGGAATCTGAGGCTTCCAATGCCGCCGCTTGAGGTTTCGACCTGTATATCTTATAAAAAAACCATGACCGCAATAGAAAAACAAACCACCGAGGCCATTTACAATATGTATTTGGCCTTGCCAGACGAAGTGAAAATGGAGGTGAAAAGACTGATTGACGATGCTGTATCTGTCAGGCCAGAGCCTTTCACGGTTGATTCTTTGATCAAAGGAAACTGGAACGATGAAGGCAAAACATACAGTCGTGATGAGTTATATGATGATAACGGCAGATGAAAATTTTCATTGACACCAACATATGGGTTTACCAAACAAACGCAAACAGTATTTTCCATGCGGCTGCCACACAAAAATTGATAGATTTGCAAGCAAACGGCTTTATTTTTCATATAAGCACTCAAGTGTTGCGGGAATACGCGAAAGCAACTACGCTGGAGGCTTTTTTAACGCACAGTCAGGTTCAGGCAAATATGTCCAGAATGCGGCTTATAACTGTTGTGTTGGAAGAAACACAGCCCGTGACTGTTGAATTGGAAAAGCTCATAGGCCGTTTCAACGTGAAAGGAAAATCGGTTTATGATTGCAATATTGTCGCTACAATGCAGCATTATTCCGTTGACACAATATTAACCCACAATGTAAAGGACTTTACGCCGCGTTACGATGGCTTACTCACTGTTTTGCCCTTGTTATAGACATTGACTCAAGGTCTTTTACTACAATTACAATCATCCATTTTTACCACTCTCACACCTAAAACATGGCCCGCTTGACACCCATCGGAAGAATCACCATCGTTGCGCTGCTGATTGCGGCCTTGTACGGCGGATATTATTTGCTGAAGAAAAAAGGCGTGATCGGCACTGCCGGTC
>JANPIL010000230.1:0-9690 GCA_031424975.1 Sphingobacteriales bacterium | reverse complement strand
CTTGAACCTTGCCGAAAAATAGTATCCCCACCGAAGGCCAAACCCCGCCGTGCCGGGTGGTGCGGGATACCACAAAAAAAGACCTGTGCGACACAGGCCTTGGACTGAAGTTACGGCTCGTTGATAACCAGCCGGTCATGCCGGCCACCGAGATGGGAATCTCGGTACATGGGCGGCACGAGGTGGGAACCTCACGCCAGTCGGCGGAGCCAAGCGGCTGGTTTTGGCTGTACGCTTGTTTGGCTGCTAATTTGCCGTTCCGCACTCCCGATTCCGCATTGCAATCAGATTCCCACGTAATTGAACGGCGAAAGTGCGTTCAGTTCGTGTTTCACCGCATCGCTCACGTCCAGTTCGTCCACAAACCGCCGGATGGTTTCCTGCGTCATTTTTTCGTTGTTGCGCGTCAGTTGCTTGAGGGCTTCGTAAGGCTTGGGGTAGCCTTCGCGGCGCAGGATTGTCTGGATGCCTTCGGCCACCACGGCCCAGTTTTCCTGCAAGTCGGCGCGGATGGCCGCCTCGTTCAGTTCCAGTTTGCCCAGCCCTTTGAGTAAAGAGCGGTAGGCCACCATTGAATGCGCCATGGGCACGCCCACGTTGCGCAGCACCGTGGAGTCGGTCAGGTCGCGCTGGAGGCGCGAAACGGGCAGTTTGGCGGACAGGTATTCAAAAATGGCATTGGCAAAGCCCAGGTTTCCCTCGGCATTCTCAAAATCAATCGGATTCACCTTGTGCGGCATCGCCGACGAGCCAACTTCGCCCTCCTTGATGGATTGCACAAAATAATTCATCGAAACGTACTGCCACACATCGCGCGACAGGTCAATGAGAATCGTGTTGATGCGTTTCAATGCGTCGAACAGGGCGGCCGCAAAGTCGTAATGCTCAATTTGGGTGGTGTAGCGGCTGCGTTGCAACCCCAGCGTTTGGTTCACGAACTTATCGGCAAACTTGAGCCAGTCGGTTTCGGGGTAGGCGGCGGCGTGGGCGTTGAAATTGCCGGTGGCCCCGCCAAATTTGGCGGCGTGGGGCACATTGTCCAGCGCAACGATTTGCTTTTCAAGGCGTTCGCAAAACACCAGGATTTCCTTGCCCAGCCGGGTGGGCGAGGCGGGCTGCCCGTGCGTGCGTGCCAGCATCGGGATATCGTTCCATTCCTCGGCCAGTACATAAAGGGCGTGCAGGATTTCAAACAGCAGTTTCTTGGTTTCGTTTTGGATGGCTTCTTTTAGCAGCAGCGGGATGGCCGTATTGTTAATGTCTTGTGACGTGAGTCCGAAATGGATGAATTCCCCGTATTTGGACAGATCCAAGGCCGCCAGCTTGTGCTTGATGAAATACTCAACCGCCTTTACGTCGTGGTTGGTTTCCTTTTCTATCTCCTTGATGCGCCGCGCGTCGGCCTCGCTGAAATTCTGGTAGATGTTGCGCAGCATTGGGTACGCATCTGCCGGGAAACCGGCCAGTTGCGGTAGTTGCAGTTCGCACAGGGCAATGAAATACTCGATTTCCACGCGGATGCGGTAGCGCAGCAGGGCGGCTTCCGAAAAATAGGCTTGGAGCGGCGCGGTCTGGGCGGCGTAGCGGCCGTCAACCGGTGAAATGGCGTTGAGTTGGTGGGTGTCCATGCGGCGTGGAGTATCGGTTATGGTGGTTAAGGTAGGAAAATAGTATGTTTTGGAAAGGCGAAACCGGAATGACAGAAAATAGTATCTTTCAAAAACGCCAAACCCATCAATTTCCTCCGTGGACTATGGACCGTCGTCTGTTCGGGCTGTCATTTCGTCCGTTCAATCGTGTAGCGCACCAGTTGTTCCAGCGACTGGCGGTTTTCCGAGTCGGGCAGGGTGCGCAGTATGTTTAGCGCGTCGTCGCGGTAGGTTTTCATCACTTCCGTGGCGTATTCAATGCCGCCGCTCTGCTTCACAAAAGCGATTACTTCGGCCACTTTTTTGGGTTTGTGGCTTTGGTTCTTGACGATATAAATGATTTCGCGTTTTTGCAGCCACGAAGCTTGGTTCAATGCGTAGATCAGCGGCAGGGTCATTTTTTTCTCCTTAATGTCAATGCCCAGCGGCTTGCCCACTTCCTGCGTGCCGTAGTCAAACAAATCGTCTTTTATCTGGAAGGCAATGCCCACTTTCTCGCCGAACAGCCGCACGTTGGCCACCGTTTCGGGGTCGGCATCCACTGAGGCGGCTCCCACGGCGCAGCACGAGGCAATAAGCGAAGCCGTTTTCTGGCGGATGATTTCGTAATAGACATCCTCGGTAATGTCGAGCCGCCGCGCTTTTTCAATTTGCAGCAGTTCGCCTTCACTCATCTCGCGCACCGCCGACGACACCAGCCGCAACAGTTCGAAATCGTTGTTGTCAATGGAAAGCAGCAGCCCGCGCGACAGCAGATAATCGCCGACCAGCACCGCAATCTTGTTTTTCCAAAGCGCATTGACCGAAAAAAAACCGCGCCGGTAATCTGAGTCGTCCACCACATCGTCGTGTACCAGCGTGGCCGTGTGCAGCAATTCAATCAGGGCCGCGCCCCGGTAGGTGGCCTCGGTGACCTGGCCGCAGGTTTTGGCGGTCAAAAACACGAACATGGGGCGCAACTGCTTGCCCTTGCGCCTGACGATGTAGTTCATGATCTGGTCGAGCAGCATCACGTTGCTTTTCATGAACGACCGGAATTTGAGTTCGAACAACTCCATTTCGGCGGCAATCGGGGCTTGTATGGTCTGGATGTCTGTCATTGGGGTGCGGCAATCTACGCAAAGCCACGGGGTTTTCAAACAAACCCGCCGCGCTACCGGAGTAACGGCGGGCTTTTTGGATTTGTTCAATGAAAATTGAAAATTTAATATCAAATGAAAACGTTTCGGGAACTTGATACCGGGCGGGAAAACCATTTTCCGGAGCCTGAATGTCGGGAAGTGCATTTCCCGGAAATAGTATGTTTCAAAAAGCCCAAACCCCCTTTGTCATTCCGACGAAGGAGGAATCCGGCGTTTGTCGCACGCGAAAGTCCGGGCTTGCGGGCAAGTGCAAGCCCGATTCCTCCTTCGTCGGAATGACAAAAAAATAGTATGTTTCAAAAACGTCAAACCCCCGCCCGAGACACTGCGCAAACCCGCCGGTTTCCGCGCTAAATCCGGCAAAAGCCTACATCCGTGCCGAACCAACCGGAATGGGCGTTCATTCAACGCAAAGTGAACCATAGATTTGTCCGGCGCAAAATTCATTGCTTTGCTGATTCCGGAACGCCCGAATTTTCGCAGAATCACGCCCAAACCTGACACGCGGCGGCAAGCATCGGCGCAACCCTTGCGGAAAACAAACCGTACTGCCCGTGTCAAGGAAATGAAAAATACCTAACCTATCCTGAAAATATGCCATTGAATCCGGTTTCCGGCACGCTGGGCCCCGTCCGCGCCCGGCATTTGCTGCGCCGCCTCACGTTTGGCCCCAACCAGCAGCAGATTGACGCGTTTGCGGGGCTGGGTGCCAACGCCGCCCTCAGCCGCCTGTTCGACAACCTTGCCACTCCGCCGCCGCCCGTGCTGCCCGAAGGCGATGCCCCCGCCGTGCCACCCAACTACGCGTGGACAAACAAGGCTCCCATGGAAGGTGAACGCGATTTCGTGTTCACGGGGGCATTCATGAACTGGTGGCTCGGCGCGATGTACCACGACAATACGGCCTTGGAAAAACTGGTGTTTTTCCTGCACACCATCATCACCAACAAAGACCAGGTGGGTGGCGGCACCCGCGATGTGTACTGGCAGAATGTGCTGTTCAGGACGTATTTAGTCAACGATTTGTCCGACACGAATCCGCGTTTCAACCGGTATCCGCAATTCATCAAAAAAGTGATTGCCGACAGCTCGATGCTGAGTTTCCTGGATGGCAAAATCAACGTGAAGGGCCGCCCGAATGAGAATTTTGCCCGCGAGATGTTCGAGCTGTTTACCATCAGCAAAGGCGAGCAGCGCGGGCCCGGCGACTACACCACTTTTACCGAAGACGACATAAAATCCGCCGCCAAAGTGCTGACCGGCTGGGCCGAAATTGACTGGACCAAGCCCGAAGCCTTCACGCCCGACCCCGATACCGGCCTGCCCACCGGCAAGCCCCGACAATTTGAAGGCACCGCCACCGCCCACGACAACACCGTCAAAACCTTTTCATCCGCATTCGGCGGCGCAACGGTTACGCCCGCCGCCAACCCGCCCACGCCCGCAAGCATGGCCGATGAGGTGGCCCAACTGGTGGACATGATTTATGCGCAACAGGCCGCCGCCCGCTACGTGTGCCGCCGCATCCACCGCTTTTTTGTGCATTGGCATATCACCGATGCCGTGGAAAACGAGGTCATTGCGCCGCTGGCCCAAACGTTCATCAGCAGTGGGTTCCGGTTGCGTCCGGTGCTGGAAGAGTTGTTTGGCAGCGAATATTTCTATGAGGCTGCCACCGGCATCAACGACGACAAGCCCGGCTGCATCATCAAGTCGCCGCTGGAAATGACCATGGGCACGATGCGCTATTTCAATGTGGCGGTGGCTCCGGTAAACACCCAGGAATTGCACGACCAGATGGGCAAAATCCGGGGAATCATCACTGAAATGGGCTTGCCGCTGCTTGACCCCTACGATGTGGCGGGTTATGAAGCCTACCATCAGGCTCCGGGCTACAACCGCAACTGGATCACGACCAACACGCTGGCCAAACGCTACGAGTTCATCAACAGGCTCTTCAATGAGATGAACGGATGGGGATTTTCGGTGGATTTGCTGGCGTGGGCCAACAGCCCGCAAAGCGGCATTACAAACGCCTTGGCTACGGCTCCCGCCACCGTTGGCAGCAAAACCTACGCCCTTGACCTGATCAAGCACGTGGCCGACCGGATGCTGCCCTATTCGTCGCTGGGCAATGAAATCACGCAGGAACGCTACAATTATTTTGCCGAATACCACTTGGGCGGACTGGAATTCGCCAACTGGGTTTTCAACTGGAACAACCGCAACGGCGGCTCGATGGACATCAAGGCTGATGCCACCGCCCGGCTGAAAAACCTGTACAACACGGTCATGCAATCGCCGGAGTACCAGTTGTTTTAATCCGTAGGGGCGGCCCTTGTGGCCGCCCGGTTGACTGACCGCAATTTAAAAATGCCGGGTTTCGCCTTTTTGAAAGATACTATTTTACTGGCTGTTCGGGCAGCCACAAGTGATTGGGCGGCCACAAGAGCCGCCCCTATAAACAAAAAACTATGGACAGAAGATTATTTTTACGCAACGTTTCCCTGTCCGTCGGCGGACAAATCATGCTCAACGGCGTTGCCATGCAAGCCTTGCGCGGACAGCCGCAATTGAGCCAGATGGCGCAGCTCAGCGGCAACGACAAAATACTGGTGCTGCTGCAACTGCACGGCGGCAACGACGGCCTGAATGCGGTGATTCCGATTCCGCAGTACAACCTGTATTACAATATGCGCCCCAACCTGGCGATTCCTGATTCGGGCGGACGCAAGTACATTAAACTGGACAGTACGCTGGCCGAGGAGCAGCAAGTGGGCCTGCACCCGGACATGGCCGGCATGAAGGAACTATATGACCAGGGGCGGATGAATATTGTGCAGAACGTGGGGTACGAACACGTGAACGGCTCGCATTTCAAGAGCCGCGACATTTGGTTTGGCGGCGGCGGCTACAAGGACGACATCACGGGCGGCTGGATTGGCCGCTACTTGGAGTCGGAATACGCCACGCGGAAAGGCCTGAGTTTCCCCACCGATTTCCCGAATGCCGAAATGCCCGATCCGTTGGGTCTGGAGTTTGCCAACGAGGTTTCGCTCGGTTTCCACACCGAATCCACGGTTCCGGCGGGCTTGTCCATTCCGAGTCCGGCCGATTTCTTCGATCTGGTGAAGGAACTTCCTGGTTACAATGAAGAAATAAAGGTGGATCCGCGCGGATTTCCACCGGAAGCCATCAAAAATTCACTGTACGGACAGGAGTTGCAGTGGATATTGGGCATTGAAAAGGACACCGACAAATATGCCGAACGGCTGCAAAAAACCTATCTGGCGGGCGGCGCAACCAGCGTGCAATACCCGACGGTATATCCGTTAGCGGCCCCGAGGGGCGATTTGAAAAACCCGATTGCCGCCAACCTCAAAATCGTGGCGCGGCTGGTGGCGGGCGGCTGCCAGACCAAAGTGTACATGATCCGTATCGGCGGTTTTGATACGCACGTGAACCAAGTGACCGCCTATGACAACACCTTGGGCAAGCACGCGGCGCTGATGTACCACATTTCATCGGCCATGAAAGCATTCCAGGACGATTTGAAGGCGCGGGGCATTGAAGACCGCGTGCTCACCGTTACGCTCTCGGAGTTTGGCCGCCGGGCGGTTTCCAACAACAATTACGGCAGCGACCACGGCACCGTTGCGCCGATGTTTGTGTTTGGCAGCAAGATCAATCCGGGCGTGATTGGCAAAAATGCCGATTTGCGGCGCGTCAATGAATTTGGCGGTAACCTGCCCGATGGCAAGGAAGACGTGATTGACTACCGGATTGTGTTCAACACGGTTTTGCAGGACTGGTTTGCCGTGGACAGCAGCCGCATAGCCGAGATTTTTCCATCGCTCGAAACCACTGCCAGCCAAAGCTACGCCGACCCGGACATCTTCGACAAAGTGCCGCTGTTCGGCCAGGTCACCGCCGTGGATGAGTTTGTGAACCGGCGTTTCCGGCTCAACAATTGTTTTCCGAACCCGGTAAAATCCGAGACGAATTTTTCGTTTTTCATGGACAACCCCGCCACCGTGCGGTTAAGCCTATACGATATGCGTGGCAGCCTGGTGGAAACATTGCTCAACGAGCCGCGCATGGCCGGTGAACACATCGTGCCGATAAACCTGTCGCATTTGCGGGCGGGCACCTACATCTATAAGATTGATGCGGGAATGCTGAAAGGCTCGAAAAAGCTGGTGAAATTGTGAATAGTCCACAGACGACAGTCGGCAGTCCACAGAAAAAGCTATCCGGGTTTCGGCTTTTTGAAAGATACTATTTTCAGACCCGGTTTTGTCCTTCTGGAAGAATCTTGTGACAATTCCGGCGGCTTCCAAAACCGGGCGTGTCTCTGTTTGCCGCAAGTTTCTCACAGAAGGACGGTAGAATTGTGAAATGTTGGACATCCGCTATTTTAGAACATTTTTTTTTGCCCATTATGATGAAAAACCAGTATCGCCTACTCATCCTTCTTTGCGCGGCAATGTTATTTGCCAACGGCGTTTTTGCGCAGAAGAAACAGCGCAGCCGCGCCCAGAAAGCACCTTCGGCCATGGAAAAAGCCAAGAATATGGACAGTTTCTTCCGTTCGCAATTCTGGATTGGCATGAAGGGCGGGGCCAATTACACCAAGGCGTTGCCCACCAACCGGCACGCGGTTTTTGTGTCCACCGCGCCGGTTGCAGCGGAAGGGTCTGATCCGGCCACGGCCGCCGCGCCACTGTACGAAAAACAGTACGTGGCCTTTGAATTAAGAGAACCTTCCACGCAGATCGGACTGATGGCGACGTATAACTTCAAGACGCACTTTTCGGTCAGTTTCCAGCCGACATACACCAACATGAATTTCGCCTACAAAACCGCCTACAAATGGGCGGGGCAAGACAACAACAACCTGGAACTGAACCAGACGCACCGCTTCAGCATGGGCTACGTGGAACTGCCGCTACTGCTGCGTTTTGATCCGCTGCGCAAACGGCTGCGTCCGTACTTGCAGGCGGGAGCCTTCTACGGACGCTTGCTCAAAGCGGATAAGTCGGTGGATATCACCAGTTTGGATAACGCATCGGGGGCGCAGAATCCGATTGAAAACACGGCTCCCATCATCGGGGCGCAACGGTTGTTCATCCCGTCGCATTGGGGCTGGGTTGCGGGCGGCGGCGTAAATTACGATTTCGGCAACGTGCGGCTGGGGCTGGATGCGCAGTACAAATACGGCATGAACAACGTGACCGACGTGAAAAACCGCTACACCGACAACCGCATGACCGGCATGGGCGATGTGATGGACGACATGAAACTGCGCAACCTGGCGATTTCGTTCACGGTTCTGATGCCGATGAAATTCCTGGAAACCAGCACGTACAAGGCGACCAAGCCCTGACAGTAAAACCAATCGCGTCATTTTCGGGTGTCCTTCTGGAAGAGCCTTGTGACAAGTCCGGCGGCTTCCAAAACCGGGCGTGTCTCTGTTTGTCACAAGATTCTTCCAGAAGGACAAAGCATTGACTGAAAATAGTATCTTTTGAAATGCCCAAACCTGCTCGGAAAAAAATCCCGGATAAACACTAATGCTATGATTCACTCATTCTATCATCCGATATTGAAAACACGTTCATTCCGCTCAATTCTTTTCCTGTCAATTCTCTATTGTTTGGCCGCTTGCGACATCAAGGACAACACAGTGGAGCCGCAAACCAGTTTTGCCAAAATATACGACAACGGCGATTTTGAACGCGCCTATTATCCGCTTGATATCCGGCAGACGGCCGACAGCGGCTATGTGGTCATGGGCATGGCCAATGTGGAAAATTCTGATTTTCTGGCGGCTTACTTGATGAAAATAGACAAGGCGGGACAGTTCAAGTGGGAACACATTTCCGACCGGTTCGTCAATCCGGTGTCTGAACTGATGGGTTCGGGCAACAGTTGGCGGTTTTTCTGCATGGACAAAGACAATCTCGGCACACATCTGGTGCAGTTCGATGCGGTTTCGGGCACGCCCCAATCCGTTGCCGTGTTCAGTAAACTCACCTATCCGCTGGCGGCTTCGGCGGTTCCGGGCGGCAACCTGGTGCTGTACTGGGATCGGGAAGATAAGAAAACAATGAAACTGGCGCGGCTAAACGGTAACAGCATCGGCTGGACAAAAGGCTACGACATATTCGAGGATGTTGAAAAGCAGGTGATTGAACAGGTAACGCACCGCCGGAAGCCCCAGATTCCGTTCATGACCGGAGCCACGGCGGGCGGACAATTGTATTTCAACGGGTTCAATAATTTCAAGTTGACGCTTACGTTTGTCAGCCCCAACGATGGCGAGGAAACGGGCGTATTGAACGGAACGCGCTACGAATCGTCGGTGAGCCAGGTGCTGCCGCTGCCGGGTGGCAAGTTCGCCGTTTCGCGTTACAAAGAAGACGGTGAAAACGTGTATTCGCCGCTGGCCGACATTGCCGCCACCGGCACGGCCACCGCCAAGGATTTGCCGGGCAACCAACTGCCCGAACTTTCCAAGTACGCCCGCGTCGCCATCCGCCGGGGCGCAATCAACGCCACCAACATCATACTCTACGCCTCGGATACGAAAAACGGACAAATCGCGCTGTTCGCCTACGATGAAACTACCGGCAAGCTGCTGGGAACCAAATACTTGGGCGCAGGAAACGCATTTGAAATGGGCGGCATCACTTTCACGCAAGACGGCGGCATTGCCGTGGCGGGGCGCATCTTTGTGGCGGGTCGCTTCCCGCGCATCTGCGTGTTCAAACTCTCGCCATCAGAAGCGCAGGCGATGATTAGTGCGGGAAAGGAGTGAGATTTCGCAAAATAGTATCTTTTCAAAAGCCGAAACCCGCCTGTTGGGTGCAAGTGAAGACGCTTGCACCAGTTTGGGA
>JANPIL010000229.1:0-3878 GCA_031424975.1 Sphingobacteriales bacterium | reverse complement strand
CAAGTGCGAAGTCATGAAATAACCCAGCACGTAATGATTGGGAATCAGGTCTTTATACGAACGGCAATATGCTTTGGCATACCGGAACGCGCCGCCCGTGAGCAGCCGCGTCCTGAATTCAAGGTCAAAGCGCGGAACCCGGCCACGGCCACCGGAAGTCAGGGCGGTTTCCGTGCCGACCGCATCGCCTTCCCAAAACCAATTCGGCACGGTTACGCCGCCAATCAGCGACAGCGCGTTGTTGCCAAACAGCCAGTACGCGCCTTTGCTCAGTCCGGTCAGCACTTTGTCGTATTGCACCACGTGCCGGAATTCGTGTACCGCCAACTGCCCGACCCACTCATTCGTGCCCGAAAGTGTGGCATCCTGCGGCGGCGCGGACGCGTAAAACTCCGACCGGCGGGGCAGCATGGTCACAAAACCGTTGGAAATGGTGGTCTGGTTTTGCAGGATGATGGAAATGGCGCGCGGCTTGCGGCCAAGGGTCAGCGAGGCGGGTTCGTAAATGGCTTTTAGCAAATTGGCGGTGCGCTGGGCTTCGTTGTCAAAACCGTGCGGATAAATGACGCGGAAGTACGGCGTGCGCAACTGCCGCCACCGCAACTGCGACGGGTTTTGCCCCAGCAGCGGAAAATCCTGGGCAAACGATTGGATGGAAAGGCAGGCGAGCAGGCAACAAAGGTAGAAGGTTTTCATGCCGAATGTTAGCGAAAAACCGGAAGAAATGAAAAGGGGAGTAGGGGAGGTTTGGGGTTTTCGGGAGATACTATTTTTGGCGACGATTTATAACCCAACAAAATTATTGCGTTTTATCGGCATTTCCCTAAAACACCAAAGCCGCGTCAGAAAAATTTTCATTTTTCGCTTTTAGCCAATCTCAATGCCAATATTTCTGCCGTGTTGAGTATTTTTTTGAAGTTGGTTTTTTTCAAACCATTATATAGAACTTTGTCGCCTGTCCACAATGTAGCTTTCAAAAATTTGGTCAAGGCAACATAATCGGTATCATCCGCATCAATATTTTTTGTAATTTTCTCAGCCGCCAGCCATATTTCTGTTGGAATTATTTCTTCATTGATGAATTTCAGTTTCAAAAGTAATTGCAGGTAGGAAACCTGTAATTGTTCATCTGACAATTTTGAGATTTTTTTCAACCGTTCCCAATGTTTCTGGATTTCGTAGCGCATATAGCTGCAACTATGAAACTCGAAATGCTTGTCAGAGTTGAATAAAATATCCCCAATGTTGCTGTTCGAATTCAACAGCGCGCTGAAAATTATATTGGCATCAACTACAATTTTCATTTGACGAAGCGGTCTTTGTTTTTTGCCCACCAACCTTCTTTAACCTCTGCTGCTAAAGCGTCAACGTCTGATTGCTTGGCTTTCGATTTTGCAGTCACTTCCTTGTAAGTCAGATAATCAACCAAACGTTGCAGCCCTTCCGTGTCCACATACGACGGAAGCCGGATAATGATTTCCTTGCTTGTTCTTTCAATTATCATGTGAATGAGATTTTAAGTTGACAAAAAATATTTTGAATGAGATTTCCGGTTCAGAGTTGCAAATGCCAAACGGGTTTGGGCTTTTTCAAAGATACTATTTCCAAACATACTATCTCGGATACAGGTGGCAATGTGCCGGGCGTTTTGCAATTCATCCAAGCTCCGGCATTTGTTTTCAGAATTTATAGCCGTATCCGAGCCTGACTACCTGTGTTTCGTAATAGTCGGTGCTGGTGTAATCAAAGCCTTGCCCTTGTATTTGCCTTTCGATAATCAGCGTGTTCAAAAGGTCATTCGCGTTTAGGAACAATTCGCCTTTGCCTTGCTGGATGGTTTTTTTCATGCCCAAGTCCAGCGAAAAACGCGCGGCAATTTTTCCTTGAGGAATAATGTCGGGAGCCAAGTAAATGGCGGTCAGTTGCGCGTCTAAGTTTCCGGTCAGGCGGAATGTATTGTTGCACTTCACGCTTCCCGAAAATATTTCTTGTCGGTCGGCGGCAAACGTGTTGGGAATGGGATATCTGTTTTCGACGGTGAAAGCATTGATTTGGTTCTGGTAGCCGTTCAGGTTCAGGTTGAAAGAATACCATTGGGCTATTTCCTGCGTCCACACAATCTCCAGGCCAGTATTTTGGCTTTTGCCCGCATTCTGGAAGATTGCGTAGATCAGGTTGCTTCCCGCAACGGTGGAGGAAATCCGGGTAATGGTGCCGTTGGCAAAGCGGTGGTAGGCGGCGGAGTAAAAATAACCGCCACTCCAGTTCACCTTGTATCCCAACTCGAAGGCGTTTGTGAACTGTGGCCGCAAGGCGGGATTGCCCACTTTGATGATTTCCGCATCGTCGTATTTTGGGAAAATGCGGATGTCAACCTCATTCGGACGATCCACGCGGCGGTTGTAGAACAACGAAACCTTGTTGTTGTCATTGATCTTGTAAGCCAGGCGGATATTCGGAAAAGGCTGCGTGTAGCTGTATCCGTCGCTTTTGTACGTATTGTGGTCTGGATTAACGTCGTACTGCAAACCGACGTATTCCACACGCAAACCCGCTTCGGCCTCAAAATTCCGGTTTTCAAAAACGTAATTGCCGTACAGAGCCGGGATGGTTTCCCGGTAAGTGGCCCAGCCGCCCGCGTCAGTGTCCAACGGGGAATTAAGGCCCGGAAAGAACTGCATATTGGTCGGGATGCCTCTCTTGCGGAATTTAAGTCCGGTTTCAACGCGGCCGTATTTCAAGGGTTTTATGTAGTCAATGTTTAAGTCGGCAACGCTTTCGTCGGATAATAGCTTGAATGCGTCCTTGCCGGTATACGTAGGCAGGATGTTGTCGAAAAAGTATTTCTCATCCTCCCGGTGAAAAGTATAGTTGAATCCCACGTTCAGCAAGTGTCCCGCCTGTTTAAATTTGTGTTGGTAAGTGGCGGTTGCCATGAGGGTTGTTTTCAGTTCGTCTTCCAGAAACTGCCACATTCTCTGCCGTTCGGACAGGTTGGCATTGAAAAACGGCTGGTCGCCCCGGTCAATGATTTTCTCGCTGCCAAACAGACCCGAAACGGTAAGCGTGTTGCGGCCATTAATCGCCCAGTCAATTCCCGCCTTAGTGGTGAGGAAATTCGTGTTGCGGTTTCTTTTCAATTGCTGGTTTATGACCGTTCCGTCGCGGTAGGTTCTGGTCACAAATTCGTTTTTGTTCAGGGTTTGCGTGTACAGGTTATCGGCTTGGAGGAAAGCGTTGATTTTGTTCCGCTTGTAATTGAGCGAAAGCGAAGGGTTTATTTTCGGCGTGGATTGGTACTGCGGCCTCACGGTCGGCAGGTTTTCGCGGCGCACCCACAACGCTCCGACTCCCGTTGTGAAACCTACCTTGCCGTTGAAACCTTCCTTTTTAGTGGTCTTATAAATGATGTTGATGATGCCGGCATTGCCGTTTGCATCGTATTTGGCCGAAGGGTTGTTGATGATTTCAATGCGGTCAATGGCCGAAGCCGGAATGTTGTCCAAACCCGATTGGCTGCCAAAGCCGGTCAATGCCGTTTGTTTTCCATCAATCAGCACCGTTATCTTGTCGTTTCCCCTCAACTGCACCTTGCCGTCCTGCACGGTTATGCCCGGCAGGTTTTGCATGGCTTGCAAAACCGAACTGCCGTTCTGGCTTAGGTTGTCGGCCACCGAAAAGGTTTTCCTGTCCATTGCCCCGCTCACCGCGTCTTGCCGGGCGGTCACCACCACTTCGTTCAGCGTCCGGGCATCTTCCGAGAGTTCAATGGAAGCCACATCCAGGAATTCGCTGAGGCTGCCCACGTAAAGCGGTGGTGACCGCCCGGCAAGACGCGGTGAGCGGGGCAATGGACAGGAAAACCTTTTCGGTGGCCG
>JANPIL010000228.1:0-4790 GCA_031424975.1 Sphingobacteriales bacterium | reverse complement strand
ATATACTATTTTCCAACAACCTCCCCCCCGCCCCCTCTCCTGCTGTGTGGGGTGCAAAACGCCCCTCCCTTGCGGGGAGGGGTTGGGGTGGGGTTCACTACTCTCAGCAGGAGAGGGGCCGGGGATGAGGTCTTTTATGCTGGGTTTAAAACCGCAAAAACGGTAAATCATGAATGTATTGATTGTTGAGGATGAACCGCTGGCCGCCGAACGGCTGCAGGAAATGCTCATGCGGTATGATGCGCGGACGCGGGTGGCGGCCATACTCGATTCCATTGAGGATTCGGTGGCGTGGCTGCTCGACAATGCCATCCCCGACTTGATTTTGATGGACATCCACCTGTCCGACGGGCTGAGTTTCGGCATTTTCAACCGCATCCACGTCCGAAGCCCGATCATTTTCACCACCGCCTACGACCAATATGCCATCCAGGCGTTCAAGGTGAACAGCATTGACTACCTGCTCAAACCGGTTGCCTACCCGGACATGGTGCGAGCATTGCAGAAATTCACCGCGCTGGCCAAGGGAGAAAACACGCTGTCGCCGGAGGTTTTGCGGCAAGTGGCCGACCTGATGGGCCAGCAGCAGAAAAACCACAAGGGCCGGTTCCTGGTCAGGTTCGGCGACCACCTGCAATACAAGACCGTGCAGGAAATCGCTTATTTTTACGCCGACGGCAAAGTGGTGTATCTGGTCACGGCCGATGCCAAGCGGTTCATTGTGGAATACACCCTCGAAGAACTCGAAACCCTGCTCGACCCGGATATTTTCCACCGCATCAACCGCAAGGTAATCGTGCATCTGGAAGCGGTCAAGGATGTGAAACTGCATTCCAACAGCCGCCTGCGGTTATTTCTGCGCCCCGTACTGGAAGGCGAAACAGTGGTGAGCCGCGAAAAGGTTGCCGCTTTCAAGGCATGGCTGGACAAGTGAGGCTTTTGGCGGAAAGTAATAGGACAATGTTGTGCGAATCAGTTTAATTTGTGCAACCTTGATTCTTTCAACCTTTACCTGTATGCATTTCCGGATCACACTATCCTGTTGCCTTGCCCTTGCCATTGGCTGTATTTTCCCGCTGGCTGCCCAACGCCCCACCGAAGATGTGCTGTACCTGAAAAACGGCTGGATTCTGCGCGGCCGCCTCACCACGCCCGATTCGGCGGCCAGCGTGGGCATCCAGACCAACGACGGCAATGTGTTCACCTTCGTCCGGTCGGAGGTGCGCGAAACCAGGCAAGAGGCTGCCCTGCGCCACCTCAACATCCGCTACCGCGCCCGGGGTTTTGGCAACTACACCGAAGTGGGGGCGTTGGCCTCTCGCACCAACGTGGACGACCGGGGAACCACCACCTCGGCGTTTACTTTTCACACCGTGAACGGCTATCGGTTCAGCCAGTTCCTGTATGCGGGCGTGGGCGTTGGTGTGGACTTGTACGCCTCCCAAACGTTCATCCCCGTGTTTGCCAGCATCCGGGGCGATTTTGTGCGCAAGGGCATCCTGATTCCGTATTATTACGTGGATGGCGGCTGGGGGCTGAACGGCACTACCAGCCAACCCGCCGAACGGCAGCGGGGCGGCGTGCATTTTGCCACCGGCGTGGGGCTGAAAGTGCTTTTCAATGGCAATGCCGGGTTTCTGCTCAGCGCGGGATACTATTTGCAGCAGACCGCCATCGAAACCGTTGACGGAGCCAACACCACCCGTCGTGCCTTGGACTACAACCGCATCGCCATCCGTGCCGGCTTCTCGTTCTGACGGGGCAGGAGGCTTTTGGTGCAAACGGACGGAATAAGCCGTAAATTCGCGCACCAACCTTTTGCCTACTCCCTATGCTTTCGTTCCACGACACCATCGTAGCCCCGGCAACACCGCCCGGCACATCGGCCATTGCCGTCATCCGGCTGTCGGGCGTTGATGCACTTGCCATCTGCCAGCGGCTTTTCCGGGGCAAAGACCTGACGCAACAGCCTTCGCATACGGTTCACTACGGCAGCCTGCGCGACGGTGATGAACTGCTGGACGAAGTGCTGGTGAGTATTTTCAAGGCTCCGACTTCGTTTACCAAGGAAAACGTGGCCGAGATTTCGTGCCACGGCTCGGCGTTTGTGGTGCAGAAAATCATCCGTAGCTTGCTCAAACACGGAGCCAGATTGGCTGAGCCGGGCGAATTTACCAAGCGGGCATTCCTGAACGGACAGTTTGACTTGGCGCAAGCCGAAGCCATTGCCGACCTGATCCACTCCGACTCGGAAGCCACCCACCGGGCGGCCCTGCACCAGATGCGCGGCGGATTTTCAAAGCAGATTGCCAACTTGCGCGAACGGCTCATTGACTTTGCCTCGCTGATAGAACTGGAACTGGACTTTGGCGAGGAAGACGTGGAATTTGCCGACCGGGCCGACCTGAAAAACTTGGTGCTCGAAATCCAAGCCGTCGTGGCCATCCTCATGGACTCGTTCATGTTGGGGAACGTGCTGAAAAACGGCGTGCCCACCGTGATTGCGGGCAAGCCCAATGCGGGCAAGTCCACGCTGCTCAATGCGCTGCTCAACGAGCAAAAGGCCATTGTGTCGGAAATTCCCGGCACCACGCGCGACTTCATCGAGGACGAAATCCACATTGAGGGCATCCGCTTCCGGTTCATTGACACCGCCGGGCTGCGCCACACCACCGATGTAGTGGAGGCGATGGGCGTGGCCCGCACCCGCGAAAAACTAAGGCAAGCCTCGCTCATCATCTATCTGTTTGATGTGAACCAGACCTCGGAACGGGAACTGGAAAACGAGCTGGCTGAAATCCGAGACTTGGACATCCCGTACCTGTTGGTGGGCAACAAGATGGATAAAAGCCCCCAGCAGAGGCCCCACCCCCAACCCCTCCCCGAAAGGGAGGGGAGTCTTTTGGCTCCCCCTTCGGGGGCGGGGGGGGGCATTCTCATCTCTGCCGCCACGGGGCTGGGCATGGACGAACTCAAACAACGGCTGCTGCAAAAAGTGCGCGTGGACGACTACCGCCCCACCGACACGCTCATCACCAGCATCCGGCACTACGACAGCCTGCGCCTCACCCGCGAATCGCTGGATCGGGTGCTGGACGGCATGGCCACCGGCATCACCGGCGATTTGATGGCTATGGACATCCGGCAGGCACTGCACCATTTGGGCGAAATCACGGGAACCGTCACTTCTGATGATTTGCTGGCCAATATCTTCTCGCGATTCTGCATTGGCAAGTGACTTTTGCACCAAAACAACCACCGTCATTCCCCGTTCGCCGGAACGACCGATGGAAATAGTATCTTTTGAAACAACAAAACCCCGGCTTGCCATGGCCGGGGTTTCACGTTTCTGAAAGCTGAAAGCCCCGTCTTTAGCGGGGATACTATTTTCAATTCCGTGCAAACGCACGTACGCGCATCGCTCAAAGGTTCTGCTTTTTCAACTCGCGCACGGCGTGGTCGGCGGCGCGGGCGGTCAGGGCCATGTAGGTCAGCGACGGGTTGACGCACGAGGCCGAAGTCATGGCCGCCCCATCGGTCACGTACACGTTTTCGCAGCCCCAAACCTGGTTGTTCTTGTTCAGCACCGAGGTTTTCTGGTCGCGGCCCATGCGGGCGGTCCCCATTTCGTGGATGCCGATGCCGGGGTTTTTGGTCTCGTCGTTGTACGGCTTCACGTTCTTGAGTCCGGCGGCTTCGAGCATTTCGGCGGCATCGTTCATCATGTCCTTGCGCATTTTCCTTTCGTTTTCGCCGTAGGCCGCGTCAAATACCACTTGTGCCAAGCCCCACTTGTCCTTTTTGGCATAATCCAAGGTGAAGCGGTTTTTCTCGTCGGGCAGCATTTCGCCGAAGCCACCCATGCCAAACGTCCAGATGCCAGGCTGTGCCATTTCTTCCTTGAATTCGGCTCCGAAACCCTCGCCGCTGGTTCCGCGCCCCCAGCCTTGCCGGCCCGCGCCGCCCTGGTAGCCGAATCCGCGCAGGTACTCGCGTTTGTCGCCGGCCCAGTTGCGGTAGCGCGGCACGTAAATGCCATTGGCGCGGCGGCCATAGTAGTATTTGTCCAAAAAGCCATCGTATTCGCCCGAGGCACCAACCGCCAAGTGGTGATCCATGATGTTGCGGCCCAATTGGTCGCTGTCGTTGCCCAAGCCGTTCGGGAATCGCTTGGATTTGGAATTCATCATGATCGAAGCCGAGGCAATGGCCGAGGCATTCAGGAAAATGATTTTGGCAAAATACTCGCGCGTTTCCTTGGTGTTCTGGTCAATCACGCGCACACCGGTGGCTTTGCCTTTTTTCTCGTCAAAGATCACTTCGGTCACAATGGAATCGGCTTTGAGCGTCAGGTTGCCGGTTTTCATGGCGGCGGGCAGCGTGGAGGCTTGCGTGCTGAAATAGGCTCCGTAAGGGCAGCCGCGCATGCACATATTGCGGTACTGGCAGTTGGCGCGGCCCATTTCCGTTTGCATGGCCGTTGGCCGGGTCAGGTGCGCGGCCCGCCCGATGGTCATTTTGCGGCCATTGAAGTTTTTCTCAATGCCTTTTTTTACTTCCTTTTCCACGCAGTTCATTTCCATGGGCGGCTGGAATTTGCCGTCGGGCAGCACGTCCAGCTTGTCTATTGAGCCGCTGATGCCGGCAAATGTCTCCACGTAGTCGTACCACGGAGCCAGATCGGCGTAGCGGATCGGCCAGTCAACCGAGATGCCATCCTTCAGGTTGGCTTCAAAGTCGGCTTCGTTGAGGCGGTAGCTTTGGCGGCCCCACATCAGTGAGCGGCCGCC
>JANPIL010000227.1:0-1593 GCA_031424975.1 Sphingobacteriales bacterium | reverse complement strand
AAAAAAATTCCCGCCACTTGCCGGCACTGCCATGGAACCGCCGTAAACAGGGGAGGGGTTTGGCATTTTCAAAAGATACTATCTCTGAAAATAGGTATCCGGGCAGCATCAGTCCGGGTTATGGAATAATGCAAACCATTGATTGCCAAACGTTTATTCACCCATTCATTCATTCATTCATTTGCTCATTTGCTTTCCATGCCCGGCTCACAGGCTCATCATTTCCTTGAACCGGATGGCTTGTCGGCGCGAAATCTCAATTTTCTCGCCGCCTTTGAGCGTTACCAGCAGGCCGCCGCTGAACCACGGCTCTATCTTGTCTATCCATTGCAGATTAATGATGTGCTTGCGGTTGGCGCGGAAAAAGGAGTGGGGGTGGAGCTTGTCGTCCAGCGCATTCAGCGATTTGAGTATCAGTGGCTTCTGCTCATCGAAATACAGGCGAACGTAGTTGCCCATGGATTCGAAGAGCCGCACTTTGCCCAGTTTCAGAAACCAGCATTTCTCACCGTCCTTCACAAAAACCTGGTCTTCGGCAGTCAGCAGCCGGGCATCCTCGCTGCTTTGCGCCCCGTTATCCGGCTGGTATTCAAGCCGGTTCACGGCTTCGGCCAGCCGGTGGGGGTCAATCGGTTTGAGCAGGTAGTCCAGCGCGTTGTATTCAAAGGCTTTCAGGGCGTACTCGTCGTAGGCGGTGGTGAAAATCACGTCGGGCACGCTGCCTTCAATTTCCGAAAGCAGTTCAAAGCCGGTTTTGCCCGGCATCTGGATGTCCAAAAACAGCAAGTCGGGTCGTAGCTTGTCCACCAAATCCAGGGCTTCCTCGGCATTGGCCGCCTCACCGATAATCTCTATCTTCGGAAACGCTTCCAGCAACCGGCGCAATTCGTTGCGGGCCAGCCGTTCATCATCAATAATCAGGGCTTTCATCATGCGGGATTTTGTTTTTTGCGCGGAATACCGTTTTTTCAGGCCAAGGTAGTCAAGTATCTGGGGCGGTGCGCAAGAAATCTGGTGTGCGGGGGTTTTTGGGTGTGAACGGATACTATTTTTGATGGAAATTCGGGCAACTGCAAAACCAACCATGACATGAAAAAAATATCCGCAAAAAAAACGCTGGTATTGCTGGCCATGTGCGCCGCTGGCTGGGCGAGTCCGGCGCAGACCGCCAAAAAAGCAACCGCCGACAAACAGGTGCGAGCCGTGATCCAACAATTATTCGATGGGATGCGCAAAAGTGACAGCACCCTGCTGCGCCCTTTGTTTCATGCCAATGCGCGGCTGCAAACCACTTTCACGGATAAAAACGGCAAGCCGGTACTGAAAGAGGACAGTATCGAGAAATTCATCGAACAAATCGGAACGCCCCACGCCGAAACGTACGATGAACGGATTCTGAGCTACGAAATCCGCACCGACGATAATCTGGCCACGGTCTGGACACCGTACGAGTTTTACGTGGGCGGCAAATTCAGCCACCGGGGTGTAAACGCTTTCCAGTTGTTCAGATCGGAAGGCGGCTGGCAAATCATTCAAATCACCGACACGCGCCGCAAAAAGTGAGTTGCAGGCAGGGTAGGGGTTTGGGCATTT
>JANPIL010000226.1:0-15346 GCA_031424975.1 Sphingobacteriales bacterium | reverse complement strand
CATCCAGTTTCTGTTCGCATTGCCAAAGCGTGTCTGGCACAACAACTTGCCGATCCGTAAAATCAAGGACATGGTGTGGCAACACCGTTAGCCGGACACGAGCATCCGGCACGTTCAGGTCGTTTTCGTCCGTTCCTTTGGCGTATAAAACCGGCAGATTTCCCCGGTAATAATCTTTCCTGTCAGTGCGGATTGCAAACGTATTGGATTTGAGTTCGTAGTCCTCATAGGTGAAATCGTCCTGCAAATAGGCTTGCCCTTTTTTGTTTTTCAGCACGATTTGGCATTGCGTTCCCAATCTCAGTTTCAGGCTGTCGTGCAGAAAAAAAGCATACTCGTAAGTCCCTGTTCGGTAAGCGGTTAGCTGTGCAAGTTTGATTTCTTTCCGGACTTCGTAACTCTTGAGGTGTATGCCTGCGTTTCCACTGACGGATTTGCCTTTGCGGTTGAAAACCACGGCTTTGAACTTAACAGTGTCTTTGGGTTGATAGCGCGGCTTGTTGAAAATGATGAATCCACGGTGTTTGCGCATGAATTTCCCGTTACGCCGTTCTGAAATCCTGTCCCGATTGAAATTTTCCTCCCACCAGGAACCATGAAACGGACGGGTGATGGCACGGATCCAACCCTGCGGGTATTTGTCGCGGATGGAACTGTAGATGCGGTAAAAAGGCATGCTCAGGTAGCCAAGACCCGGCTTGCCAAAGACAATTCGCTTCACACCGGTCATCAATCGGCGCGATTTGTACTGGCTCGTTAGGGCATGGTATGAAGTGAATCCCTTGTATTCAACGGCCAGCAACCCTTGCCGGTTGGTTTTTTTCAAGCGGTACGACTGTGTATGGACATCAAAGCGAACAGGCTTTCCTTTAAGAAAAACGCTGGCGTTGGCAATGGAGTTTCCCAAAGAATCGTGCAGGTGGACCGCCAAATCGGTTTTGTTGTTGAGCAGCTTAACTTGCAGATAGCCAAATGATTGCAGCTCGTATTCGAGCTCGTTGCCACTGGCAAAGGCAGTCAGGTAATTCCCGACGGGAAGTTGCTTATGATGACTTCTGGCCGTAGGAAATGAATCCACAACGGTGTGGAAAAAAGTGTCGGTGACCACCGAAAGGTCTTTCTGGTATATTTTCCGTGCCTCGCCTTCGGTGATTTTGAAAATATACGTGTAGAAACTTGTTTTTCGGCTGCTGGCCAAATCCTGCGCGTGGGCAGTGGAAAATAACAGCCCCAAAAAAGTGTAAAGTAGGTGTCGTTTCATAAGCGGAAATGCAGGATTTTATCTATAGATGCGCGGAGGCGGCTGAATTCCATAAATAAAAGCTGACATTTCACTTCTTTGGCTTTACCGAACCAACGTAAAGCCGTTTTGTGAAACCGTAAGAGTAATCATGTAATCTTGAATGGAAAATTGAAAACGGTGGATGAATGAGGCAGTCTGATGGCAGGAAAGGGGTTTGACGTTTTTACAAGATACTATTTCGGCAAGGCTACCGGCGTGCCGATGCAGCCGTTGGGTTCCTGAATGTTGAGCAACTGCGCGATGGTGGGCGCAATATCCGTGACGTGAACCCGCGACACGCTGCTGCCGGGCTTGACGAGGCCGCCGTAGAAAATCATGGGTACGTGCGTGTCGTAATTATAGAAAGTGGCGTGGGTGGTGCCTTGCTTGCGGCCTTCCATCCAATTGGGTTCCAAGGCGATGTAAATGTCGCCGGAGCGTTTGCGGTGTATGCCGTTCTTGAGGTAGCCAACCAGATAATCGGGCAGGTTGCTTTCGCCGATTTCATGCAGGTTCACCACGTCGGCCACGCCATCCTGCTGCAACAAATACGGCGCAATTGTCTTGAACACATCTTCCATATCTTTGTCCTTTTGCTGCAACAGGCTGTGATTCAGGTATAGCTGCTGGTTCTGGTAGCTGCGTATCCAGTCGCCTTCGCCCAAGTCGGCGGCCAGTTTCTTCTTGAGGTCACCGATTATTTTCCGCCCGTCAAATATGCCCGATGGCACGTGCAAGCGTTGCATATAATCGGCCACGGGAGCCACGCCGTGGTCGGCACTGAGAAACACCAGCACATTGGCCTTGCCCAGATAGCCATCCAGAAAGGTCAGCAGTTCGGCAATGTCACGATCCAAGCGCAGGTACGTGTCTTGGGTTTCGATGGCGTGCGGCCCGTACTGATGCCCCACATAATCGGTCGAGGAAAAGCTGACCGTCAGGAAATCCGTGGCCGCGCCCTTGCCCAGGTTCTCGCCCTTGATGGCGGCCAGGGCAATATCCTTGGTCAGCGTGTTGCCAAACGGCGTGGTTCTAATCAATTCAAAATCCGCTTTTTTGAGTTTGGGCAAGTCATGCGGGAAAACCGGTTTGGTTTCGCCTTGGAAACTGCCTTCAAACGGCTGGTCGTCGGCGGTGCTTTCGGTGTATTGGGCGGCGTTGAGCAACGGAGTCCACGGCTGGGACAGGTATTTTGACGGCAGCTTGCGGTTATTGAACTCCTGTACCCAGCCCGGCAATTCTTTCATATAATAATCGCTCGTGATCCAGTTGCCGCTGAACGAATCGAACCAGTACGCGCTGTTGGCCAAATGTCCGGCGGGCAGGATTGCGCCCCTGTCTTTCAAGGCCACACCTATTACCTTGGATTTCAGGTTGTTGGATAGTTTCAGTTGGTCGGTGACGGTGGTCACCAGCAGGTTGCGCGGCGACATCTGCCCGGCCAGCGACTCGCTGCCCACGGTGCGGGCCGTGCTGTCTTCGGTGCAATACACGCTTTTGCCGGTGCGCTGGTCGAACCAGTCGTTGCCCGCAATGCCCGTGATGGCCGGCACCGAACCCGTATACACGCACGTGTGGCCCGGCGCGGTGTAGGTGGGTATGTAGTTGTAGTGCGCATTCTGGCACAAAAACCCTTCGCGCACCAGCCGCTTGAAGCCGTCCTTGCCGTATTTGGCATCATAACGTACCAGAAAATCGTAACCCATCTGGTCTACGACAATGCCAACCACTAATTTGGGCTGGGAGGGAGGGGAGGTTTTGGCTTTTACAGGGATACCTGCCTGCCGGACAGGCAGGCTATTTTGCTGAGCCTGGGCGGACAGTCCAAATAGGCACAGGAGCAGGATGATTTTTTTCATGGGGCGAAAATACGTGAAAGCAGCGGTTTGTGTGTGAAGCGAATGTTAAGAAAAGAACAACCTCCCCTAAATCCCCTCCGAAGGAAGGGGCGGCCTCCCCTATATCCCCTCCGAAAGAGGGGACTTTAAAAAGGCAGGTTTGGGCTTTTGAAAAGATACTGTTTTCCCTGCTCCCTCTCCCCCGCCAAGTCGTGGCTTTCAGCTTCGGGAAGGGCTGGGGTGGGGCTTTTCCCCCTTCGGGGCTGGGGGCTGTTTCTACGCCAATGCAAATTTTTTGCCCGGCAGGGCTTTCACCAAGCCTTGCAACTCCAGCGTCAATAACAGCGAAGCCAACTGATTGATAGGTACTTGCGACTGCCAGCTCAGGTCGTCCATGAGCATTTCGTGCCGCACTTGCAGCAGTTGTAACACGCTTTTTTCAGGTTCGGTGAGGTCGGGCAGGTTTGTCCAATCGGTTTGTTTGCCGGGTTTCGCCGTGCCGCCTTCGTACCAGTTCATCAAGTATTCCAGATCGGTGCTGCTGGTGTAGATGTGCGCCTGGTTGTTGCGGATCAGGCGGTTGCAGCCTTCCGAACACGCCTGCTCCAAGCTACCCGGCACAGCCATCACGTCGCGGTTGTATTCATTGGCGATTTTGGCGGTTATCAGCGCGCCGCCTTTCAGCGTGGCCTCCACCACAATCGTCACATCAGCCATGCCCGCCACAATGCGGTTGCGGGCCGGAAAGTGCGGCGCATCGGGTTGTGTGCCGAACGGATATTCGGTCAGCAGGCCGCCGCTGGCCAGCATTTGCTGCGCCGTTGCCTTGTGCGCCGCCGGATAGATTACATCCATGCCGCTGCCCAGCACGCCTACGGTGGGCAGCCCACAGCGCAGTGATGCCCGGTGCGCGGCAATGTCGATGCCGTAAGCCAACCCGCTGACTACCAGTACATCACTGTGGCGCGTCAGGCCGGTCATGATTTCCTCGGTGATTTTTTTGCCGTAGGTAGTGGCTCCGCGCGTGCCCACTATGGCCACCGTCTTGTCGGCGTTCAGGTTGGCACTGCCTTTGTAGTAAAGCAGCAGCGGCGAATCGTGCAGGTTTTTGAGGCGGTTCGGGTAGTCCTGATCCGTGTAAAACAAAACCCGGACGTGTTGTTGCTTGGCTTGTTCCAGCACCCGGGCGGCCATGTCAAAAGCCGGTTTGTGAAGCACGGCCGATGCTGTTTTCTCGCCGATGCCGGGAATTTTCATCAGCTTCTTTTTCGGACTCTTGAACAACTCCGTTGCAGAGCCGCAGTAGCTGATCAGTTGCTTGGCCAACACGTTGCCGATGCCCGGCGCAAAACCCAGTGCAACACGGTGCAGAATCTCTTCATCCATACGTAAATCGTGCAAAACACTCCGGTTTCCGGTGGGGAAGCGGGCGGGCAGTAAAACCTTGTTTGTGATATAAAATTCTGACAGTCAGGTATTTGTGAAATGAAACGTGGCGGCTTGTATTGTATATCCGCTTTAAACTGACTTGTGTAGGCTCACCCGTTTTTTTGATTCGGCCAAGCCATTGGAAAAGCACGACCTTTCAAACATCAAAGTTGATGAAAATAGCGTACAAAAACAGTATCAGGAAACACACGGAAACCCCAATTAATCCATCGCTGACATGGCAACCAAACACAAATCACTGGACGACAAGATGTCGGCAATGGAAATACGCCTTGCCCAACTCGAAAAGGAACGGCAGGAACTCGCCGACCGCAACAAGGAACTTTATGAATACTGCCAGTTGATGGATCGCAAATATACGGCTTCGGTGCGCCGCGAATTGGGCTATCAGGAAATGCTGTATATGTTCAACAACCGCCACGCCGTGGAACTGTTGCAGGACTATATTGCCAAGGAATCGCTGAAAGTGCAGTATTCCAACCATTACAACTACCGCAGCAACTGATTGGCCTGTCAATAAACCGCAGACTGCATGGCGGGTTTGGCCTTTTTGAAGGATACTATTTTCGGAAAGCGTTTTATTGGTCCCAATCACTGGTTGCCGGCAAGTTTGTCGCGCAGTTGCACCAGAAATGCCTTGAGGTCTTCCAACGATTCAATCAGGGTTGCCTTGTCAGGAGGTTGGTTGGCCTTGGCCTTTATGCTTTCCCTGGCTCCGTGCAACGTGTAGCCTTTTTCCTTGACCAACTGGTAAATTGTCCTCACGGTTTCAATATCCTTTTCCGTATATCTGCGGTCACCCTTCTTGTTTTTTTTTGGCTGCAATGCCGGGAATTCAGTTTCCCAATGCCTTAGTAGCGAAGTAGTTACGCCAAATTGTTCGGCAACCTCGCCGATGGCGTAATATCGTTTTCCGGTTTCCGCTGGCATGGCGTTCGTGTTTGTGCAAACATACGGTTTTCCTCATAATTCTCCCTCCACACCCAACCCGAACAACGCGAAATCGTACTTGACCGGGTCATGGGCATCCAGTTCTCGCAGGGCGGCGGTCAGTTCCAGTGCGGTTTTCCAATCGGTTTTGGGGCGGGTGATCAGGCCCAGCCGCCGCGCCACCCGCTCCACGTGCACATCGCAGGGGCACACGAGTTGCGCCGGACTAATGCGCGTCCAAAGGCCGAAATCCACGCCGTTGCCGTCGCGCCGCACCATCCAGCGCAAAAACATATTGAGCCGTTTGCAGGCCGAGTTGGCCGTAGGCGTGGCAATGTGTTTGCGCGTGCGGTCGGGCGAGAAATCCATGTCGAAAAACAGTTTGCGGAAGCCGATCAATCCGTTTTCAACCGTCTGGTCGCCGGGACGGATGAAATGCGCAAACGCGTCTTCCAGCGATTCGTGGGTCTGGTAAAAGTGGCGCAGGAAAGTGATGAAATACAGCGTGTCGGTGTCATTGAACGTGCGGTGCTTGAACTTCAGGAAGCGCATCAGGTCGGTGTCCTGGTGTTCGAGGATGAACTGGTAGGGCGCATTGTCCATGAAATCCATGAGCAAGGTACATTTGCCGATGATGGTTTTGCGCTGGCCCCACGCCAGGATGGCCGCAAAGAACCCGGCGATTTCAACGTCTTGGAGGCGGCTGAACCGGTGCGGAATGCTGACCGGATCGTTTTCAATGAATGCGGGCCGGTTGTAATGGGCTGCTTTCTGGTTGAGGAAAATTGCGAGGTCGGCGGTCAAGATGGTGGGCTGGTGATGTGCGTGGTTCGCAGCAGGGCTGCACCTGCGCTGGCGGATTGCGCCCTTTCAGGGCTGTTGGTTTGGCAAAGATATGACTCTGGCCGCAACTGTTCCAACGAAAGGGCGCAACAGGGTCTTCCAGCTAAATAGCGTCGGTTGCCGATTTTGCAAATGGCTGGTTTCCGGTGAAAGTCGGGAAGAATCCCGAACCCGGAAATAGTATCTTTTTAAAAGCCCAAACCCCCTTGTTGGCTCCAAAAGCCGATTTCCGGTTCCGGTCTGACACGCAGTGTCTGACCTGCGTTGCGGTCTTTCAGAAAATAGTATCTTTCAAAAGCCCCAAACCTGCCTGCCGCCACTACACGATTTTCCGAAGGGACGACTGCCTGACCATCAGTTTGGTGGGCAGCACGCGCGTAAATGTCGCCGTTTCCAAGCCGCCCTGCACCCTTTCAATCTGTTCGAGCAGCAGTTTTGCCGCCACCTGGCCCATTTCAAAGCCCGGCTGATGCACCGACGTGAGGGCGGGCTCCACGACGGAGGCCATTTCCCAGTCGCTGAAACCGGCCACCACCACGTCGTACGGGATGCCGAACCCCATCTGCTTGAGCACTGAGATGGCCCCGATGGAAACCGGGTCGGCAACGGCAAAAATGGCATTGGGCGGTTGGGGCAGTTGCATCAGTTGGCGGGTGAGCCGCATTCCGGTTTCGTAGGTCACGCCGCCCGTGCATTCCAAAATGTATTCCTCCCGGATCGGCAACGCGTGTTTTTTCAGGGCATCCACGTAGCCCGCCAGCCGCAGCCGCGAGTTGGAGGCCGCCGTCGGGCCGCGCATCAGCGCGATTCTGTCGCTTCCCTGTTGTATCAGGTGTTCGACGATGCCGAAAGCCCCCGCATAGTCGTCCACGATCACTTTGGTCACGTCAAGTTCGTCGCACACCTTGTCGAACAGCACCAGCGGCACGCCATGATCCACGAACTCCTGCAAGTGCCCGTATCGGTCGGTTTCGTTGGAAAGGGAAATCAGCAGGCCGTCCACGCGGCTGTTGAGCAGCGTGCCGGTTTCGCGCACCTCCCGCTGGTAAGTCTCGTTGGTCTGGCAGATCATGACACTGTATCCCGCTTGGTCGGCCACGTCCATGATGCCACTGATAACCGTGGAGAAGAAATGGTGCACAATTTCGGGAATCACCACGCCGATTACCTTGGATCGGCTGGCCCGCAGGTTCAGCGCAATCGGGTTGGGGCGGTATTTGAGCTGGGCGGCCAAGTCAAGCACCGCCTTTTTGGTGGCCGGGCTGATGTCCGGGTAGTCCTTGAGGGCGCGGGAAACCGTGGCCACCGTCACCCCCAGTTGGCGGGCTATATCCTTGAGGGTGGTGTGCTGTGCTTTCATGAATGGTTTGTTGATGCGGTGGTACTCTTGGCGCAACGGTTGCCAAAAATATTACACCTTAGAAACGTTCTAAATAGAGAACGACTTTTATGCCGAAAACGGTTACGTAACCGTTTTCGTTGCCAATATACTAGAATGTTAAATTAATTACATTGTGACTCTGAATAATTACACTTAAAATTGTACGGGCAAATAGCAATCACACCTAAAATCCTGCGGGTGAGCGAAAAGAGACTGTGCACGGCGAAACATGAAGTTCGCGGTGCAAGTTCGTCTGAAACTGCGGGCAGAAGCAGTTTGTGTTTTTTCGTTTTCGGATGTAAATATTTTGACCCCATTGCATGAGCAGCCAGTATTGTCATCCTGATAATGCTGCAGCAAACCCCAAGTTACCGAAGAATTTCCCGAGTGCTTTTATCAAATACAGTCAACTTACTTTTCCATTTATGACCATGAAGATTACTTTCAAGACAAATCTTGGCCGGATTGCAGCCAAGTCGGTTCGTTTCGCAACTGTCTTCCTCGCCCTGATGGTTTCAGGCATGGCGGCGTATGCCCAAAAAGCGGTAACCGGCAAGGTAACCGACGGTGCGGACGGCTCCGGCCTGCCGGGTGTGAGTGTGAGCGTGAAGGGAACCACCACAGGTTCGGTCACCGATGCTACGGGCAGTTACAAGGTTACCGTTCCAAGTGATGATGCGGTTCTGGCTTTCAGCTTCATCGGCTACGTGAGCCAGGAAGTTGCCGTGGGCAGCCGCTCTGCCATTGACATTGCACTGGCTGCTGATTTGCAATCGTTGCAGGAAGTGGTGGTTATTGGTTACGGCGAGGCAAAACGGAAAGACGTGACGGGTTCCATCACGCAGGTTACTGCCAAAGAATTCAACTCGGGGGTAAACCAGAATCCTCTGCAGTCAATCCAAGGCAAGGTAGCCGGTCTGACCATTACCCAAGGTTCGGGTGACCCGAATGCAAGCCCTACCGTTCGTTTGCGCGGCTACACCTCCTTGGCTGGCGGCAGCGATCCCCTGTATGTAGTAGACGGAGTGATAGGTGTTCCCATCAATAGTATTTCGCCCAATGATATTGAGACCATGGATGTGTTGAAAGATGCTTCGGCCTCTGCCATTTACGGTTCGCGGGCAGCCAACGGGGTAATCATGATTACCACAAAAAGAGGAAAATCAGGTAAGCCATCCGTGACTTTCAATAATTATGTTGCCGTAGAGCAGATATCGAATAGATTGGATTTGTTGGATGGCGATGGTTACCGCCGCGAAGTCGGAAGGTTGAAGGGGCCAGCTTCCCTGAATGACCTTCAGCGTTTCCCCAAAGATGCGAACGGTAATTCTTACAATACGGATTGGCAATCCGAAATTTTCAGGACTGGTTACAGTTACAACAACAACTTGGGAATTTCAGGTGGCGGCCCCAATTTCAATTACCGTGGCTCATTGGATTTCATCAATCGCGACGGTATTCTGGCCAACACCGGTTTGAAGCGGACAACCGGGCGAATCAACATTGATCAAAAGGCGTTGAACGACAAACTGAGCGTTCAGTACAATCTGTCGTTTGCAAACACCAACTCAAAATTGGCAGATTGGGGAATTATTGGCTCCGCCATCACTTTTCTGCCAACCATACCCGTACGCAACGACAAGGGTGAGTACGCCGAGATTGCCGGAAGTTTCGATTTGAACAACCCGGTAGCCATGCTGGAAAACCAGAAGTTTGATGAGGTGAAAAGAATCACCGTGGGTGGCATAAATATGAAGTACGAGATATTGAATGGCCTTACAGTGGGGGTGAACGGTGCATACCGAGATGAAAACAACGTGCAAAGCCGGTTCCGTGATGGAGCCATCAAGGCATACCAAGGTACTAACGGTGAGGCTTCAAGAGGTTTGCAACAGAGCAAGGATAAATTGTTGGAGTTGACGGGTTCCTACACGAGGCAACTGGGTAGTATCGGTAATTTCAACGTTTTGGGAGGATATTCATTCCAAGAAGTGGATTTTGACGGTTTTGGGGCACGCAATACCCAATTTGTTACGTCAAAAGTCGGTTATGATAACCTGGGTTCGGGAGCCGGATCCATTCTCAACCCATCGAATAATTACACATCCTCTTACAGGGGGCAGACGCGCCTAATCTCTTTCTTCAGTCGGGCAACGGCAAACTTCTACGACAAATATAATGTTACGGCTACTTTGAGGCGTGACGGCAGCTCCAAATTCGGTAAAAACAACAAATGGGGCGTATTTCCTTCGGTTGCTGCGGGCTGGACCATTTCCAACGAATCCTTCCTTGAAGGGAACACTACACTTTCTTTCCTGAAACTCCGGGTAGGCTGGGGCCAAACCGGTAATTCCGAGGGCATCGGTGCTTACAATTCCATCCGCTTGCTTGGACCTGTAGGATCGTATTATGACGGGAGATTCGGCGATTTCCTGCCCGGATACGATTTCATCCAGAACGACAATCCCAACTTGAAGTGGGAAGTTATTGAGCAAACCAACATTGGTTTGGATTTCCAGTTGTTTGGTGGCAGGCTGAACGGTACCCTTGAGGTTTACAACAAAGACACCAGGGATGCCCTTTATCGCTACCAAGTGAGTTCAAATGGAACGCAGTATGTGGCAAACAACATTTTGGCCAACATAGGTACAATCCGTAACCGGGGCATTGAATTGGCACTGGGAGGCGACGTGGTCAAGACCGATGATTTTGTTTGGAACGCCCGCCTTGTTGGCAGCTTTTACAAGAACACTATCGTTTCGCTTGATGGAAAAGGGCTTAGTGCGGGCGAAGTCCGTTTTAATCCGTTTGGCGGACGCGGGCTATCAAATGTTTGGGCTTCCACCCTGAGGCCGGGTCGTCCTTTGGGAGAGTTTTACATTCCAAGGTTCAGCGGTTTTTCGCCAACGGATGGAAAAGTTTTGATGGAAGCGAAAGATGGAAAAGAGCCGGTTAGTGAGTATGACAAAGCTTTGCTTTATGAGGCAGGCAATCCTCAACCTTTCTTGACCGGAGCACTCATCAACGCATTCCGGTATAAGAATCTGGATTTGAGTTTCCAACTCAGGGGCATTTTCGGTCACAGCATCCTTAATAACCTGCGTTCCAACCTGTTGATTCCGGGTAGTGTTTTGGAAACCAATATGCTGAACGGACTTGACCAACTGCCTAACAACTACAGTGCCAACCAACTTTCCGATTACTGGTTGGAAAAAGCTACGTTTGTCAGGCTCGACAACTGGCAGATCGGCTACCAAATCCCGGTTGCCAACAAACTGGTATCCAATGCCCGGGTATACGTGGGTGGCAACAACCTGTTCATCATCACCAAGTACAAGGGCGTTGATCCCGAGTTGGAAGTGAAAGGGGATTTGCAAGGTGGAGGTACGTCTCAACTTCCAAACAGCATAGGCTTGGATGCTGGAGGCATCTATCCTAAGACCCGGACATTCCAATTGGGATTTAATCTGACTTTTTAAACAATCGTATTCAACAAACGGGTTTAATAAAAAACTAAAACACACATAATCCTATGTACGCAAAATTCAAAACATCAGCCTTTGCGGTGGGTATTGCACTGGCTCTCTTGGGTGGCTCTTCCTGCACAAATTTGGAAGAGGAAACATTTAATGTTATTCCCGCAGATCAATTTGGACAAACCCAAGCACAAAAGGATGCCTTGATCGGGCCTTTGTACGGAGGTTTGGGAGATTATTTTGACCGTTTTAACGGACTGAACGCTGTCACCGACGAACAGGTGGTTCCCACCAGAGGGGGAGACTGGAAAGATGGGGATGCGTGGAGGCGATTGCACGAACACACGTGGAGTGCCACCGCGGATAACGGACAGTTTAATGGTATATGGACTTGGATTTATAACAACATTACCCGGATTAACCGCGCCATTGACGGAAACAAAGGCAATGACGTGCTTGTGGCCGAACTCCGGGCCTTGCGGGCTTTTTACCACTATCTTGCACTCGACAATTTTGGCAACGTAATTATTGCAAGCGGCAGTGTGGAAACCGGTACTGCGGCTGACCAAAAGACAAGGGCAGAGGTGTATGCGTTCGTTGAAAAGGAATTGCTTGATGTATATCCTAAGATTTCCAAAACAGTAGGCGGCGGGTCTTATGGACGCATCAACAGGTATGTGGTAGATATGATATTGGCCAAACTTTATCTGAACGCGCAAGTATACACAGGTACGCCCCAATGGGCCAAGACAGTGCAGTACTGCGACAGCATCATCGGTTCAAACAAGTATTCTTTGCCGGATGATTTCCTTTCCAACTTCAGCATCACAAATCAACTTTCTCCTGAATCTATTTTGTCCACACCTTTCGACAAGTCGAAAAGAGGGGGCATGAATATACAAATGAGAACATTGCACTATAAGAGCCAGTTGACATATAATCTTCCGAATGCACCGTGGAACGGCTATTGCACGTTGGCTGAGTTCTACGATTCATTTGATAACCAAGATAAGAGGAAAAAAATGTGGCTAATCGGGCAACAATTTGCCGCCGATGGAACACCATTGATGGACGACGATGTACCCATGATAATCACGAAAGAGATTCCTGCATTTGAAATGCCCGCCGGTCCGACAGGCAGGTTGGCGGGAGCACGAAGCATAAAGTATGAGATACAGAAAAGCAGCCCCGGCGTGGATCAGGACAATGATTTTGTGATTTACCGTTTGGGTGATGTGTACCTTATGAGGGGCGAGGCTAACTTCAGGTTGAACAGAACACCTCAGGCTTTGGCTGACATCAATAAAATAAGGGAGAGAGCGGGAGTTGCCGGTTTCACTTCCCTTACATTGAACGATATATTGGCGGAACGCGGACGCGAATTGGCTTGGGAATACCACAGGCGGCAAGACCTCATCCGGTTTGACCAGTTCACAAAGGCGTGGACTTTCAAAGCTGTTTCTGCAAAGACCCGCGAATTGTATCCCATACCTGCTGATCAACTGGCCTTGAACCCTAAGTTGAAACAGAATCCGGGTTACTAAACTGATAGAGTTCACTTGAGAAAACCCGCAGGATGAAACATCCTGCGGGTTTTTATGTATCAGTAGCATTGCGTGTGCTGTGCTACAACCGGAACGTTGACTTTTTGCGTTCCCGAAGCACGGGTTGTTCTATGCGTCTTTTACCAGTATCCACACCATGCGCCATACCATCTTTTCGCTTTTGTTGCTTTTGCTCATCGGTTGCCAAGCAAAAAAGGAAACCCCGCAAGATCCGCTTTTCCAGTCAATGCCCGCCGAGCAGACGCATATTGACTTTGTGAATAAAGTGGACAACACGCCGGATTTCCACATTTTCAGTTACCGCAATTTTTACAACGGCGGCGGTGTGGCTATCGGCGATGTGAACAACGACGGCCTGCCCGATATTTTCGTCACCTCCAACTTCGGCGACAACAAGCTGTACCTCAACAAAGGAAACTTTGAATTTGAAGACATCACCGCCACTGCCGGGGTTGCGGGAAAACACTCGTGGAGCACCGGAGCCACCTTTGCCGATGTTAATGGAGATGGTTTTCTGGACATTTACGTGTGCAATTCGGGCAACCGCCAAGGCGATGCCCGTGCTAACGAACTGTTCATCAACAATGGTATCAAAACTCCCCTCTCAGTAGGAGAGGGGGCAGGGGGTGAGGTTACTTTCACCGACCGGGCCGCCGAATACGGTTTGCAGGATGGTGGTTTTTCCACCCACGCCGCCTTTTTTGATTACGACCGCGACGGCGACTTGGATATGTACTTGCTCAACAACAGCTTCACACCCATCGGCGTGTTGCGCGATGCCAACCTGCGCAATGAACGCGACCGGCTGGGCGGCCACAAACTGTTCAGGAACGACAAAGCGGCTCCCCCCGCCCCCAAGGGAGCCGGAAGCCCCCTCCTTCGGAGGGGGTTGGGGGAGGCTGCGGCGGCTCCCTTGTTCACGGATGTGAGTGAGCAGGCGGGCATTTACGGCAGCCTGATCGGCTTCGGGCTGGGCATTACCATCGGAGATGTGAACAACGACAATTGGCTGGATATCTATATTTCCAATGACTTCTACGAACGCGATTACCTCTACATAAACAACCGTGATGGCACGTTTGCCGAGTCGCTGACCCAAAGCATGAACCATATCAGCCTGTCTTCGATGGGAGCCGATATTGCCGACATCAACAACGACGGTAACCTGGATATTTTCGTGACCGATATGCTGCCCGGCAACGACTCGCGCCTGAAGCGCACCACCACTTTTGAGGACTATAATCGCCAGCAATCGGTGGTGGCCAACGACTTCCACTACCAGTTTACCCAGAATATGCTGCACCTCAACAACGGCGACGGCACGTTTGGTGAGGTGGCGCGGCTGGCCGGTGTCCATGCCACGGATTGGAGTTGGGGCGCATTGCTCTTTGACATGGACAACGACGGGCTGAAGGATATTTTTATCGCCAACGGCATTGGCAAGAACCTGACCGACCAGGATTTTGTGAATTTTCTGGGCAGTGAGGAAACCATGCGGCGAACACTGGAAAGCGGCGGCACGGATATTCCCGGCCTGATCGGCAAGATGCCGTCTGAACCGATACCAAACTATGCCTACAAGAACGGGGGAAACCTCAAATTCACGAACATGGCAACCGAATGGGGGCTGGGCGAACCCGGGTTCTCCAACGGATCAGCTTACGGCGATCTGGATAACGACGGCGATTTGGATCTGGTGGTCAGCAACATCAACGCGCCGCTGGGGGTTTTCAAAAATAGTATCTCCCAGAAAGACAAAACCTCGTACTTGAAAGTCAGGCTTGCTGGCACCGGGCAAAACCGCAACGCCATCGGTGCCAAGGTGTTTTTGTACCAGCAGGGCCGGATGCAATACTTGCAGCAAATGCCCAACCGGGGCTTCCAGTCGTCCGTGGACTTGACGATGCTGTTCGGCTTGGGCGGCAACCCGGCCATTGACTCGCTGACCGTGATCTGGCCCGACGACCAGATGCAGACAATCAGAACCCCCAAAGCCAACCAAACCCTGACGCTGACAGCCCCGGCCGCCCTTGAAGGGGGAGCCAAAAATCCCCCTCCCTTGCGGGGAGGGGCCGGGGGTGGGGTTTTTGCCGTACAAAACAACCTCGACTACACGCACCGCGAAAGCAACTTTGTGGATTACAACCGCGACGCGATGCTGAAACAAATGCTTTCTACGCAAGGCCCCGCGCTGGCTATCGGCGATGTGAACGGCGATGGCCTGGACGATGTATACTTGGGCGGAGCCGCCGGACAACCGAAAAAACTGTTTGTCCAGAAAAACGGTGTTTTTCTTTCCTCCCCCTCTTTCGGAGGGGGCCGGGGGGAGGCCGTGGACTCGGTGTATGAAGATGTGGATGCAGCGTTTTTTGATGCCGATGGCGATAAGGATCTGGATTTGTACGTGGTCACGGGAAGCAACGAGTTCCTGTCTGGTGCGTCCGAACTCGAAGACCGGCTGTACCTCAACGATGGCAAGGGCAATTTCACGCGCGATACGCGGCTGCCCAACCTGAAGGAAAACGGCTCGTGCGTGGCCGCCGCCGATGTTGACCGCGATGGCGACATGGATTTGTTTGTGG
>JANPIL010000225.1:0-3808 GCA_031424975.1 Sphingobacteriales bacterium | reverse complement strand
TGCGCATATGTGCAGGCGCTGATGATGATCCACGCATGATTATCTACCCGGCCTACCACACTTCCATAACTTACATTATCGCCAATAGGGCTCACATTGCTTGGAATAAAACCCGCGGCATGTTGGTTACGAAAAACAGTTTCGATGGATCTTTTAAAAGTTAGCTTGAGTGCCTCATCATCTGTACTCAGGGCTGCCAGTCCGCATAAGGCGCTATCCCGGGTCCAGATGCGGCGGTAGTTATCTTCTTCCTGCACGGCAGCAACAAAGCCGCTTGGCGTGCTGGCTGCATGAAGAAGTTCTATGGCTTTGTTGTAACCTTCCATAATTACTTTCAACCTGTTTTACAAGTACTATTTTTCTTTTTGTACTAAGCTGTAGACCTCACCCCCACCCCTCTCCAACGAAGTTGGAGAGGGGAGTCACACTCCTACAGTTTGTAAATCTTTACGATAGCAATTCTTTTTAATCCTTGAAAACAATACATAAAAGGATGTGTCGCACGTTTGCGACAGCACTCCCCTCTCTCAGCTTCGCTGGAGAGGGGCCGGGGGTGAGGTTCTTGCTCCCCTTGTTTCGCACGGTTTTTCTGCCGACTTTTGAAAGTTTCGCGTTTGGAACAGCCTTCCGGTAACACTTGGCCGGAACCAACGGAAACCCACCACCTGTTCGACCATCATGCAAAATCTCGACGCTTTCAAGGAACTCCTCCGCCTGCCCAAAACCATTGCCATCGTCACCCACCCCAAGCCCGATGCCGACGCGCTGGGTTCGTCGTTGGGGTTGGCGGCTTACCTGGAAAAAAAAGGCCATCACGTGCAGGTAGTGACCCCGACCGACTACCCGAAGTTTTTGCGGTGGATGCCGGGCAATGAAAAAGTCATCAATTTTGAGGCCGAAGGAAATGCCGAAAAGGTGAGGCAGGTTTTCGAGTCGGCGGAGATACTATTTTGCCTGGACTTCCCGTCGCTGAACCGCATCGGTGAGTTAGGCGAAATTGCCAGGCACGCCAAAGCCAAGAAAGTGCTCATAGACCACCATTTGCAGCCCGAAGCCTTTGCCGATTTCACGATGAGCCACATTGAGGCGGCGGCCACCTGCCAGCTAATCCACGAGTTGATAGTGCAACTCGGTGACGCACAACTCATGGATGCGGCCATCGGCGAGTGTCTCTACGCGGGCATCATGACCGATACCGGCTCGTTCCGGCATCCGAACACCACCAGCCAAGTGCATCTGGTGGTGGCCGACCTGATTGGCCGGGGCGTGGACATCACCAAAGTGAACCGGCTCGTGTATGATGCCAACACCGAGGAGCGGCTGCGTTTCTTGGGTTTCGCGCTGAAAGACAAACTCGTGGTGCTGCCCCAATACCGGACGGCCTACTTTGCCATTACCGCCGAGGAACTGCGCACGTACCAGTCGCAAACGGGTGATACCGAGGGAATTGTAAACTACGGCTTATCCATTGAGAACATCGTGTTTTCGGTGCTCATGACCGACCGGGAGGGCGTGGTCAGGATGTCGTTCCGGTCGGTGGGCGATTTCTCGGCCAATGCGTTTGCCCGCAAGCATTTTGAGGGCGGCGGCCACAAGAACGCGGCGGGTGGCCGCTCGAACCTGCCACTGGACGAGGCGTTGAAAAAATTCCTGCTGGCCTTACCCGAGTATAAAAACGAGCTGTGCGGCCTGGATAACGCACAATGATGGCCGCACCGGCAATTTATTTTTGTTATTAACCAACTGACAGTCAGAATAATATGTTTTTTTATTGCGAAACCCCGCATTCCCTTGCAACCATTTGGCGGTTTTGGGTGTCCATGTAAAAAAAACGAAACCGACCATGTTGAAATCAAGACTCACACCTTTTCTATTGCTGGTAGCCGTAAGCCTGCAAAGCTGCCTGAAAAACGATGTCAATCCGGATGAGGCAAAGTACGCCGAAAACCAGCAGGAAATCCAGCAGTACATTGCCAAGAACAACCTCCAGATGCAATCAACCAATTCGGGATTGTATTACCAGGTTCTTAAGTCCAATCCAAGCGGCAAAACCGCGCAGAAAGGCAATCAAGTGGTGATGAGCTTCGTGGGCAGGCTCACCAATGGCAATGTGTTCGACAGTGCGCAGACCAATGAAGACCGTTTCATCCGGTTTCCCTTCAATGTTTCAGCCGCCTTGCCGGGTCTTGACGAAATGGCGGGGCTGCTCAAGGAAGGCGACAGTGCGCGGGTAATCATGCCCTCCAATCTCGGCCTCGGCTCACGGGAATACAGTAAAGTCCCCGCGTATTCAGTGCTGATTTTCAACCTGTCGCTACGGAAAGTACAAACCGAAGACGAGGCGTTGCAGGATTACGCGCGACGCAAAAAATACACGGATGCCCTTAAAACCGCTTCGGGGCTGTATTACACCATCACCAAGAAAGACCCTGCGGGCATAGCGGTTTCAGGCAAGCAGAAGGCAACCGTCACCTACAAGGGAATGTATCTGGACGGCTCTGTTTTTGATGCCGGAACAGCCACATTTGACATAAACGGCGTAGTTCCCGGCTTCACCGAAGGGCTGAAACTGATGCGTACCCAAGAGAAAGCGGTGTTCATGATGCCGTCGGCTCTTGCCTACGGTCAAAAAGGATATGATAAGATTCCACCGTTTTCGCCACTGGTATTTGAAGTGGAAGTGACTGGCGTACAGTAAAACGCTGGCAAAATAGTATGTTTTAAAAACATGAAACCCCGCAATGTGCCAGTGCATTGCGGGGTTTCATGTTGTTGGGAAAAGCGGGGCAAGTCAGTAATTCAGTTTCTTCAGGAAACTGGCACTGAGTTTGGCACTGGTGGCCGAATCGGGTGAGTAGCCGCTTTCCTGCTCCACAAAAAAGTGTTTGGTTCCGGCCTTGGGAGCCAGTTTCAGGATTTTCGCGAAGTCAATCGAGCCTTTGCCCACTTCCGTGTTCTTCAACTTGTCGGTTTTGTCCATGTCCTTGATGTGGAACTGGTGGAACCGGCCCGGATGCTTGGCAAAATAATCGGCCGGGTTTTTGCCAGCAGCCACCACCCAGAACAAATCCATCTCGAAATTCACGAATTTGGGGTTGGTTTCTTTGAGTAGCACGTCGTAAAAACTGGTACCTTCTACGGGTTTGAATTCAAAGTCGTGGTTGTGGTACGTGAATTTCAAGCCTTGCTGCGCGGCATACTCGCCCAGCAAATTCATGATGGCGGCTGATTTCTTGAAATCATCGGCAGTCTTGCGGTTCTGTTCCAGCCAAAAGGGAAAAGTAATGTACGTCAGGCCAGCTTCCTTGGCTATCTCCACCGATTTTTTCCAGCCGGGAACCACCGCGTCCAAGCCGTCTTTCGGGTTCTTGCCAAACTGCACGGCTGGCATGGCGTGCGAGCCAACGGTTTTCATGCCCAAATCCGAAACCATCTTCTTGAAATCGCTGGCGGGGGTTCCAAAAAACGTGCCCCGGTCTATGCCGTAGGCTTCCAGTTCGTTGTAACCGGCCTTTGCCAACAATGAAAGCATATTTTTGGTATCCTTTTCCATCACATCGCGCAGCGTGTATAATTGGATGCCGATGCTTTTGAGTTTGGCGGCCTCCGCCAAATGCGGCAATGCCAGGGCCGCAAAGGCAGCCGTTCCGGTGGTCTGGAGAAATTTCCTGCGCGAGAAAGCCATGTTCCAAGAGTGCGTTTAACTGTTGAGAATGATTGCTGAAATAGTATCCTTTTGAAAGCAAAAACCCTGCCGGACAATGATGCGAAACCGCATTGCTTGTCCGAACACTACTTCCGGTCAAGA
>JANPIL010000224.1:0-7392 GCA_031424975.1 Sphingobacteriales bacterium | reverse complement strand
TGCCGCCGCACGTAAACAGGGCGACCCGCCGGTCGCCCCTACTGCAATTCCACGTAATACGTGTAAATCACGCGGTCTTTCAGGTTGATGCGCGAGAGGGCTTCGGTGAGGCTGGCAGCCAATGAGGGCACTTCAAAACCGCGTGCATCCGTCCATTTCAACGCGGCCAGCGAGGCGGCATCAAATTGCGGTATGGCTTCCTTGATTGCCACATCAACCTTGTACAGTGTGCGGTATTCCACGCCCGTAAAGTTTTCGTGCAGTTTCAGGCCGATTTCCTTTTTCTGCTTGTTGAAATCCAGCACAAACACATCTTCTACCGCACCGGGAGCCGTAAAACTGTACGGTTTGGCTTTTTCGCCTTCCACCGGGTTGGCCGAATCGTAGTATTTCTGGTATTCGGCGGTGATGTCGTACACCTTGGCTTCCAGTTGCAGGTCGGGATAATTGACCGGCGCATTGGCCAAAAACAGGTTTTTCAGGAAACGCGTGTCCTTTTCGCTGTATTCGGGAATCTTGAAAATTTCCTTTTGGTTGAACTGGTAATATTCAAAGGCTGGATAGTTGATCTGGATTACGTTGGGAACCGCGTTTTCGGTGGCTCCGCCTTCGTTGGCCTTGTCCTTGTACTTGATTTCCAAGGCAATATCCTCCGCCGAAAAACGGAAATGCTGCAAGCCGCCGCTTTTGCCGTAGCCTTTTTCGAGCAGCCGGTTCACCAACGCCGACGGCTCATGAATCAAAGCCTTGGGCGTGAAAATGAGCGTGTAGATGTGCTGGCTCTGGCTTTGCGGCACCCAAGAATTCCGCTTGTCGAACCGCTGGGCAAACACGTCAATGGCGTTGCCCTGCTTGAGCCAGTTTTCAAACTCGTTCACGGCCCACGCCGAAATGTCAATGCTGGTCTTGAAGGTGCGGCCATTTTGCACAACCTGCAATTCCTGCTTGCCTTTCACCAGTTCAAAGTCGGTCACGAATACGGCAGTCCGGTTGCCGCGCGTGATCTGGCGGATCGGCTCGTCGAGTACGGAGCGGGTTTCGGCGTAGTTGGTCAGGTTCCACGGAATGTTTTCGGTGGCGGTCGGGTTCATGCGCGTGGGCGCATCGGCCGTGCCGACCTTGAAATAAACCGTTTTCGGCGCATTCACCATCGTCAGCATTTCCTTCACGAAATCCACAGAGGCCATTACGCCCTCGTGCATCCCCTTGGAATAGTCGATGTACACCGAAACCGAGTCGGAAGCGGCGGGGGCATCGGCCTTGGCCACGTATTTGGTGTGGAACGGCGTGAGGTCTTTGGACTCAACGGCAAAGTTGGTCGGGTCTTTGGAACACGACAGCAAGCCCAAAAGTGCGAAACCGGCGGCAAAGCGGATGTTTTTCATGGGAAAGGGGTGGAATGGAAAATTCTCCCGAAAAGTACGGATTTTCGCGGGAATGCCGGGTTTTTGTGTTTTGGGAGATACTGTTTTTACCAAATCCGTTGCACGCCGTGTTATTGTCACACCTCGAAGGCACATTGCCATGCGCATCACACAAAAATAGTATGTTTTCAAAAGCGCAAACCTCCCGTTGCCGGGAGGCTTGCCAAAATAGTATGTTTCCAAAACGCCAAACCCGACCATAGGGAAAAGTCATTCCACAAGATACACCCTGACAACCTCGAACTTATGATGGAGCGAGGTCTTGCCGAAGATGCCGAAGGTGCCCTCAATAAGATTCAATGCCATGGCCGCTTCTTGATGTGTCTTGAACAATTGGCAGTCATTTAGCATCCAAACCAAATTTTCGGATATCAAACGCAATGATTTTTGAAAGGGCGTTAGCTGGATATCCAGACTTGACGTTGAAAATGACAGGATCAGCTGCAATATGTTAGAGTCGCCCCTGTCGGTTATATCATAGCCCAAAAACGCGCCGTTCAGCTCGGGTTTGCCTCCATCGAAAACCACCTCTATGATTTCCCTCTCGACAGATGGATACTCCTTGTTATAGATGTCCCTCAACTTTCGGGCGAACTCCAAGTCGTGCAGATACATATCCTTTTCCGTCAGTTCCTCATACTCATCGTTGATGGCCAGTATCTCATGGTCTGTCTCATAAAATTCTGCCGGATAATCAATGTACATTCTCTCAACTCCCCTATAACCATTTACATACTTAACAGATGTGTCTTCGGGTAGTTTTCCAACAACCATGATGTTTGCCATATCGATCATTTATCAGGTGGTTTAGGCGGTCTGTTTTTGCTTACGTCCGCAAAAAGCTTGCGATTATTAGGATTGGGCCAGTTTGTCAGGATATTCAAACCGCACCACCTTGCCCGTGCCGCCCGACACCTCGGCCCAGCGTTGGTTCTCAAATGCGATGTGTACCACGCCGCCCGTGGGCAGCGAGCCGAGGTCTTGGCGGGTGAAATATTCGGACAGGTACGTTTGCTTGGGGTTGTGGCCCACAATCATCACCGCCCCGTGCTGGTCGGCCACGCGGTTGATCATTTCTACAAACGACTGCAACGCGAATTCTTCGTACAAAAGCGGTTCCACAACCAGTTTTTCGGTGTCATAGCCCATCTGTTCGGCCATGAACTGCGCCGTGGTCAGGGCGCGGAGGGCGGGGCTGGTGAAAACCAAGGCTGGGTGCACGCCCAGTTGCTTGAGGTAGTTTCCCATGCGCGAAGCCTCGAAAAAGCCCGCCGGGGTAAGTTCGCGCTCAAAGTCTTGCTGGCCGGATGAAGGAATCACTGCTTGGGCGTGGCGCACCAGAAAAAGATGTCTGTCCATGGATTATCGAATAAACGGAGCGGCAATATAGGGCAATATCTTGGAAAATAGTATCCTTCGGAAAGCCCAAACCCACCCGCCGCCCACCCCAATCTGCCCGTGCGCCGGTAGGCGGGTAATTGGGGTGGAACGGTTCGCGTCTCCAACGCGCGGCGCGCGAACAGCCAGCAAAATAGTATCCCCGCTAAAGCTAAAAGTTCCGCCAGAGGCGGAAACGGGGCTTTCAGCTTTCAAAAAGCCCAAACCCGCCCGCCGCCAACCCGCCGCGCGTTTGGATGGCGGCCCGGCCGTGTGCCTGCGAAAAAGATTTTATTGGTGTAGTGTTTTGGAATTTATTCATATTTGGGGCGATTTTAAGCGGCAGCGGGGTGAAGTAATTGGTTGTCAGGATGTTCCGCATCAGCCGGTAATCCGCCCCCGCGCAAACGAAACCGTTGTTTTATGTGTTGGGTCTTGGCTGCGGCTTGCGCTGCCAAATTCAAAGCCTTTCGCAAAAACACACACTTGACACAAACCATCATGGCCAAAAACTTAGTCATTGTTGAATCGCCGGCGAAAGCCAAAACCATTGAGGGCTACCTCGGCAAAGACTTCACGGTGAAGTCCAGCTTCGGGCACGTGCGCGACCTGCCCGAAAAAGGCATCGCTATTGACGTGAAAAACCGTTTCCGGCCCACCTACGAAGTAAACGACGACAAGAAGGATCTCATCAGCCAACTCAAAAAGCTGGCCGCTGAATCGGATACGGTCTGGCTGGCGACTGACGATGACCGCGAAGGCGAAGCCATTTCGTGGCACTTGCAGCAAGCCTTGAACCTGAAAGAAGAGAAAACCAAGCGGATCGTGTTCCGCGAAATCACCAAGAATGCCATCCTGAAGGCCATCGAGTCGCCGCGCCGCATTGATGTGGACTTGGTGAACGCCCAGCAGGCACGCCGTATCCTGGACCGGCTGGTGGGCTACGAACTCTCGCCCATCCTGTGGAAAAAAATAAAGACCGGCCTCTCGGCCGGGCGGGTGCAGTCGGTGGCTGTGCGGCTGGTGGTGGAGCGTGAACGCGAAATCGAGGCCCACGAGGCCAAGTCGTCGTTCAAGGTCACGGCCTTGTTCCAAGTGGACAAAGGCAAGGTGCTGGCCGCCGAACTGCCCAAAAACTTCGATACCGAACCGCAGGCGCTGGCATTCTTGGAAAAGTGCGTGGCTGCCGCGTTCGCCATCAAGAGCTTGGAAACCAAACCCGCCAAGAAAACCCCGGCGGCCCCGTTCACCACCTCCACCTTGCAGCAGGAAGCCAGCCGGAAGCTGTATTTTTCGGTGTCGCGCACCATGGTCATTGCCCAAAAACTCTACGAGGCGGGCAAGATAACCTATATGCGCACCGACTCCACGAACCTCTCGGAAGAGGCCATCGGCAAGGCTTCGGACGAAATCCGCAGCAGCTACGGCGAGCAGTACATCCAGACGCGCCGCTACAAGACCAAATCCGCAACGGCGCAGGAAGCCCACGAAGCAATCCGCCCCACCGACTTTGCCACCCGCACCGCCGGAAACGACCGCGACGAGCAGCGGCTGTATGAACTGATTTGGAAACGCGCCATCGCCTCGCAAATGGCCGATGCCCAACTGGAACGCACCGTAGCCACCATATCCATCACGCCCGCCGCCCAAAATAGCCTGCCTGCCGGACAGGCAGGTATCCCCGCCGAAGCCAAAACCCCCGACGGCAAACTGCGCGAGGAACTGGTGGCCAACGGCGAAGTGATCAAGTTTGACGGGTTCCTGAAAGTGTACATCGAATCTACGGACGGCGATGAGGACGAGGACAGCAAAGGAATGCTGCCGCCGCTGAACATCGGTCAATTGCTGGACTTGGATAATTTAAAGGCCGTGCAACGCCACACCCGTCCGTCGGCCCGCTACACGGAGGCGAGTTTGGTGAAGCGGTTGGAGGAACTCGGCATCGGGCGGCCATCCACGTACGCGCCGACGGTTTCTACGGTGCAGCAGCGGGGCTACGTAATCCGCGAAGACCGCGACGGCAAGGAACGCGCCTATAAGGAACTGACCCTCAAGGACAACCGCATCGCCACCGAAACCAAGAAGGAGGTTTTCGGGGCCGAAAAATCCAAGCTGTTCCCCACCGACGTGGCCATGATCGTGACCGATTTCCTGGTGCAGCATTTCCAGGACGTGGTGGATTTTTCGTTCACGGCCACCGTCGAGAAGGATTTTGACGAGATTGCCAACGGCCGCATGGTCTGGGAGGATATGCTGGAAAAGTTCTACGGCGGCTTCCACCAAAAAGTGGAGGATTCGCAGGAAATCCAGCGTTCGGCGGTGGGCGGTTCGCGGGTGCTGGGCAACCACCCCGGCACCGGCGAGCCAATGAGTGTGCGGCTGGGCCGGTTCGGCCCGTTCGTGCAGATCGGCGAGATGGAAGGCGACCCCAAACCGCGTTTCGCCAGCCTCAAAAAAGGCCAAATGATGGAACGCCTGAGCCTGGAAGACGCGCTGGAACTGTTCAAGCTGCCCCGCGAAATCGGGCTGTACGAGGACAAGCCCATGAAAGTCGCCATCGGCCGGTTCGGCCCGTATGTGCAGCACGACGGCAAGTATTATTCGCTGGGCAAGGACGACGACCCGTATTTGATTGAAGAGGCGCGCGGCGTTGAAATCATGCTGGACAAGCGCAAGGCCGACGCGGAAAAATCCATCAAGGTGTTTCCTGAAAACGCGGACGTGCGGGTGCTGAACGGCAAATACGGCCCCTACATCACGGTGGGCAAGCAAAACGTGAAGATACCCAAGGGCATGGAACCCCAGAACCTGACCTTGGAAGAGTGCCTGGAACTGGCCAAGGAAGCCGAAGGCAAACCCAAAACCGGACGGTTCGGCAAGAAAACAGTGGCCAAGGCTCCGGCAGCGAAAGCCCCGGCGGCCAAGGCTGCGGCCACCAAGCCCGCAGCCGCCAAAGCCCCGGCAAAAAAGCCCGCCGCCAAGAAAACAACGGTGGCAAAACCAACGGCTGTCAAGGCAAAAGCCAAAAAATGACCGCCTGAAATAGTATGTTTTAAAAAGCCGAAACCTTACGTTCAGCCGTCGGGGTTTCGGGCTTTTTTGTCATTCCGACAAAGGAGGAATCCGATGCCAATCGCACGTGAAAGTCTGGACTTGCCGACAAGTAAACGCCGGATTCCTCCTTCGTCGGAATGACAAGGCGAAATAGTATGTTTCAAAAAGGCCAAACCCACTGGTCAGGAAAAATTCCGTCAAGCACGGCTGAACCGCTTTTGGATTGTTGTGTGGGCTGCATCTGAAGTGGAAACAGGTTCAACAGGTTACGATTTATACGGATGTTAGCGGTAAGCCTATGAAGACAACGCACAACGAAACATTTAAGCGACTTTTGACAGAATACAATCTGCCAGACGACCTTTCTTTTTCAGTTGACTTGCCGACTGAAGTTAATAACATACTTGACGACCAAATATTGATAACTGACCTCGGTGTTACCTTAAAATCAGTTGACAAACTTTACAAAGCAACTCAGGACAGGGAAAGCCAATCGATAATTGAAGACAGCGAAAACCATTTTCACGTTGACTGGCATATTGAACCTGCTGACAATAAAAAAGTATTTATGCTTGGTGTAAAAACTTTGACTTTGCTTGCAGACAAATTTCAAAAAGAACAAATCAATGGTATCAGGTTTTGGTATTCGTTTCAGACACCAGAACTCGGACGACTTTGGGCAAAACAAAACAATCTTGATGAAGAAGACGACGAACATTTTATCAGTGACAGACTAAGTTTTTATAAATTGCGTGACGGTGAATATGTTATTTCAACCAACGAAAATGAAAATAAATTTTGGGCAATATTGACAATAGACATATGAAAGAGGCCTAACCGCTAACAGCACATTTTCAATAGGTGGGGTTTTGTGTTCTGCCGGCAGTTTAGCGGTTATGGAAGCGCAGTGCTTCTAATGACATTTGTGATGAAAAATTCGCCAACCGGCCCTTTTCAGAAATAGTACCTCCCAAAAAGCCAAACCCACTTCAAAAAGCCCCGCGAAAGTTTGCGTTTCGCGGGGCTTTTTGCATTTTTAACTGCCAAAGGCAACCACCAAAACCCATCTTGACATGAAACGAAAAATAGTGCTGCTCACCGGGGCGGGCATCAGTGCCGAAAGCGGCATTGCCACCTTCCGCGACTCGGGCGGCCTGTGGGAAGGGCACGATGTGATGGATGTGGCCTCGCCCGAAGGCTGGCTCCGCAATCCGGCGTTGGTGCTGGATTTTTACAACCAGCGGCGCAGGCAAGCCCTTGATGTTGAGCCGAATGCGGCGCACTACGGGCTGGCGAAACTGGAGGAGAAATATGACGTGGTGATTGTGACGCAGAACGTGGACAACCTGCACGAACGGGCCGGATCCACGAAAGTGATGCATTTACACGGCGAACTGTTCAAGTCGCGCAGCACCGTGGATGCGCGGCTGGTGTATGACATGGACGGCTGGGAGATAAAACTCGGCGACAAATGCGCGAAGGGCAGCCAGTTGCGGCCGCACATTGTCTGGTTTGGCGAGGCCGTGCCGCTCATGGA
>JANPIL010000223.1:0-1668 GCA_031424975.1 Sphingobacteriales bacterium | reverse complement strand
CAGGGAGAACCGGCAGCAATCCTGGTGATTGAACTGGCCCGCGACACGCACGAAGAAGTGACGCAACTGGCCGCCGAAATGGAAACCGAAATGCGCGCCGCCGGGCTGGGCTACCATTTTCCGGTGCTGTATGGCGAGGATACCAAGAAAGTATGGACGCTGCGCAAGGCCGGCTTGGGCCTGCTCACCAATATGCCCGGCGATGCCAAACCCGTGGCCGTGATTGAAGACACCGCCGTGGATGTGCTTGACTTGCCCGCCTACATCCGCGATTTCAACGCGATTCTCAAAAAACACGGCCTGTATTCGGTGCATTACGCCCACGCGGGTTCGGGTGAGTTGCATTTGCGCCCCATTATCAACTTGAAAACGGAAGAGGGAAACCGGCTTTTCCGCACCATTGCCGAGGAAATTGCGCGGTTAGTAAAGCAATACGACGGCTCGCTGAGCGGCGAGCACGGCGACGGACGGCTGCGCGGCGAGTTCATCCCGTGGATGGTGGGCGAGAAAAACTACGAACTCTTCAAGCAAATCAAACAAACATGGGATCCGAACAACATCTTCAATCCGGGCAAGATCACCGGCACGCCGCCCATGAACGAGCAACTGCGCTACACGCCCGGACAGCCCACGCCCGACTTCAAAACCGTTTTTGATTTCAGCCGCCAAGCTGGCATCCTGCGCCACGCCGAGCAGTGCAACGGCTCGGGCGATTGCCGCAAGACCCACCTGTCGGGCGGTACCATGTGTCCCAGCTACATGGCCACCCGCAACGAAAAGGACACCACCAGGGCGCGGGCCAACATCCTGCGCGAATGGCTGACAAAAACCGCCCCGGAAGGGGAAGCCGACAGACCGTTTCCGGCAGACCGGACGGGCATGGCCGCCGTCAAACAGGTCATGGACTTGTGCCTCTCGTGCAAGGGCTGCAAGTCCGAATGCCCCTCCAATGTGGACGTGGCCAAGCTCAAGGCCGAGTTCATGCAGCACCACCACGATGTACACGGCGTGCCGCTGCGCGCACGGCTGATTGCCAATTTCAGTGCGCTTTCGGGAATCGCCTCGTATGTGCCGTGGGCGTACAATCTGGTATTCAAAACCCCGGCCTTCCGGCGGATTGCCAACACCATTGTCGGTTTCCATCCCGACCGCACCGTGCCGCTGCTGGCTGCAACCACTTTGCGGCAATGGCACCGGAAACGCAACCAAGCAACCCCGGTACGTTCCGGGATTGCCGCCCAAAATAGTATCCCTGCAAATGCCGAAACCCCCACCCTTTCGGCGGCGGACGGCAAACGCAAAACGGTTTATCTTTTCTGCGACGAATTCAGCAATTACAACGATGTGGAAATCGGCCAAAAAGCGATTTTACTGTTGGAAAGGCTCGGTTACCATGTGATCATCCCCAAGCACACTGAAAGTGGCCGGGCCTCCCTGTCGAAAGGTCTGCTGCGCAAAGCCCGCAAAATCGCCGAACAAAATGTGCGTGCGCTGGCAAATGTGGTTACCGATGAAACGCCGCTGGTGGGCATTGAGCCGTCGGCCATCCTCACGTTTCGCGACGAATATCCCGAACTGGTGGATGAAACGCTGCGGGCCGATGCCCGGAAACTGGCGCAAAACGCGCTGATGTTCGATGAGTTCATTGCCCGCGAAATGGACGCGGGG
>JANPIL010000222.1:0-10151 GCA_031424975.1 Sphingobacteriales bacterium | reverse complement strand
GTACCCCACACTTTCCAAAGCCAAGTTTCTGGGTCTGACCAAAACGCAGCAGCGAATATACCTGCTCAACCGCCACCCGCTGACGGTGATTTTCGGCTATCTCACGCTGTTCATTTACTGGCTCAATGTCAAGTCGTTCATCCAAAGCCCCAAAAAGCATGTGGATTCGCTGGTTGCATTGCTGTTTCACGTGGCGGTGGGAGCGGTGATCTGGTATTTCTTTGGCTGGCAGGGTTTCCTCATCAGTTGGTTCATGCCTTTTTTCATCGCATTTGCCATCGGCTCGTACCTTTTTTATTCGCAGCATAACTTTCCGTCGGCCCAGTTCCGCGAAAACCACGACTGGACTTACGACCATGCCGCGCTATCGTCGAGCAGCATGATGGTCATGCACCCGGCCATGCACTGGCTCACGGGCGATATCGGTTACCACCACATCCATCACATGAACTCCCGCATTCCGTTTTACCGCTTGCGCGAAACCATGCGCAGCATTCCCGAACTGCAAACCGTTTCGACAACTTCCTGGAACCCCGTGGAAGTGTGGCGTTGCCTGCGGCTTAAGCTCTGGGATGCTGACAAAGGCCGGATGATCACGCTTAGGGAAATATGATAGACCTCACCCGGAGGAAAGTGAGAAAACAGGTTCATTAAGCCTTGTTTGAACCTTGGCGAAAATAGTATCTTTCAAAAACTCAAAACCCATGCCTGCGCAGGCTGATGAAATTTACCCTTCAGGAACCGACGGGCATTTCATCCAACAAGCTAGTTTCACGGATGCGGCAATGCTTGCCGCGCTGGGCAGGCGCACTTTTGAAGAAGCGTTTGCCGACCAAAATACGCCCGAAAACCTGGCGGCTTACGTATCGGCGACTTACACAACCGAACAGTTTGACAAGGAACTGCGTGATGAAAACTCGGTTTTCTACGTAGCCCGCCTGAATCAAACGCCGGTGGGCTATGCCAAGCTGCGCAAAAACAGCCTTCCCAAAAATAGTATTCTTGAAAATGCCCAAACCCCCCGCCTGGTAATGCCGTGCATGGAATTGCAGCGCATTTACGTCTTGCAGGAAATAATCGGCTTGGGCGTGGGAAAACTGCTGATGGAGAAATGCTTGCAAACTGCCGAATGTGAAAGCTGCGCCGCCATTTGGCTCGGCGTGTGGGAACGCAACACAAAAGCCATTGCTTTTTATGAACAATGGGGTTTCACGGTGTTCGGCTCTCACATTTTCTATGTCGGCCATGATGCGCAAACGGATTTGCTGATGCGCCGCGAGGTTTGAGGGGTTCAGTAAAATTCCTCCTCCGCATTGTCGTCTTCAGCAATGGGCTGTGCAACGCCGACCGTTTCTATTTGCAGTTGCTGGCTATGCTGGCTTTCAAAAAAAGATGCTTTCCTGACCACTATCACCGAAACAATGATGCACGGAATAGAGAATGCAGCCTCGGCCATGCTCAATTGTGAATCCCGCAGCATGTCGCTGGCTGTCTCGCTTTTGAGGCTTAAACGGAAAGTAATGTTGCCGTACCAGCCATAGAGCAAAAATAAAATCCACCAAATTTTAACGAGGCTGTGGTTTTTTACTCTCGGTGCGTATGAAGCTTGGGTTTCGTACCAGATTTCCTTCATGATATGGTATGGACGGAACCAATTGAGAATAGGTACGAACCAAGACCCGGCCGCCCAGCCTTCGGTATGTGCGGTGTGGTATCCGGCGCGTTGCAGGTTGTGGTAGGCCCGCCTGAACCATTGGATGAAAGTGATGATTACAGCCAGATTTGCGCCGAATACGGTTAGCCCGACCAAGCCGTACTGCAAATCGTTGGCGGTAATTGTTTTTTCGCTGACCTCACTGCCCGACTGGATTTCGGTGAGTACCAAAAACTGAATGATGTTTGAGCCGAAACTCAATATGTGCGTTCCCAGCAGCACCCAGAAGAAAAGAACCACCCGGCGGGCACGTTCGCTGTTGTCAAGGATCGGGATCATGGGAGATGAATTGTTTGGATGCAAGTACGTGAGAAAACAGTATCCCCTGAAACACAAAAACCCGCTTTTCTTACAAAGGCGGGTTTGCGTGTTTTCAAACATACTATTCCAGCAGGCGGGCTTCGCGTAAAAACCCGCAAGATTTTGAAACGTTACGGATTGGCGCTTTGGGTTGCCAATTTCCCCGTCAATCCAATTATTTTTCCGTTCAGGTTTTGGATGGCTTTCAGGTAGCGGCTTTCCAAATCGGGCAGGTTGGCCGTTGATTTCAGCGAGGCCTCGTACATGAAACCCGGCAGCATCCACGAGGCGTAGCCGCTGTACGGGTCGGGCGAGGCGTACAGCGACCGGTACCACGCGCCGTAAGCCATGCCCTGCGGGTCAATGAACGATTTTTCGAGCGACAGCAGGGTTTGGTTGATTGCGCGGATACTATTTTTGCTCAGTTTTCCGCCTTGCAAAGCCGCTTGCAGGGCGGCGGTGCAGGCCGCGCTGTTTTTCTTCAGTTCCGCCACGGCCTGCATCAGCGGCGCGCACGAATAGACGGCGTGGTAGATTCTGATGTTTTTTTCGATACCGTTCAGGTGCGTTTCCAAATCCGTGGCATAGCGTGCCACGTCGTAAGGCACCAGGTCGGCATTGGCCAGGCGCAGGGCCATGACCCCGAACACCTGCGTCACCAGAGGCCCCATCCTGAAAGTGGAATCCACAAATTTCCGGTAATAGGCAAAATTGTCGTAGGCCGAATGGTAGGGCGTAACGCCGCCCGTGCCGCCACTCATGGACGGTATGCCCACGTGCGTGTAAAACGCGATGTGATCCGAGCCGCCGCCCAAGTTGCCGATGGGCGGTTCGGCGGCTTGGGGTTTCTGCGCCATCCATTGCTGGTACACCGTCCGGTTGGAATCCGGGTAGGCAACCGCCTGCGTGGATTCGATTAAAAGCTGCTTGAGCGACGGCGATGCGGCTGCCCCAAACGCGCGGCCCGATACGGCTGCATCGGCGTTCAGGTAGGCCACGGCTTTGGCGGCCAGCTCGTCGCGGTGCTGCTCCACCCATTCCGTGGAACCGATCACGCCGAATTCCTCCACATCCCAGTGGCAGATTTTGATGGTGCGTTTGGGGCGGAATCCGGCCTTTGACAATTCGCCCAGTGCCTCGGCCAAGCCGATGAGCATGGCCGTGCCGCTGTTGGGGTCGGTGGCTCCGTGCACCCACGCGTCGTAGTGGCAGCCCAGCAGCACCCATTCGTCCGGAAACTCACTGCCTTTGAGTGTGCCGATGACGTTGGTGCAGCGTGCAAAATCCTTTTTCTGCGATACTTTCAGCCGCACTTTCAACTGTGTGCCGCCTTCCAGCCGGTAGGCATGAGGCAGGCCGCCCTGCCATCCGGCGGGCACGGCGCGGCCGGTCATGCGCTGGAAAATCTGCTTGGCCGCCCCGTACGAAACCGGCGTGACGGGAATGGTGTGGAAAGCCGCCTTTTCGGGAGCCAGCCGCTCAATTTTCCGTTTGCCATCCAGCGGCAGTGCGGGCGTGAACGGAGTCAGCGGGTCGCCGGTGTAGTCGAGCGTCAGCAGCGAGCCGCGCTGGATGTAGGTTTCGCTGGCCTGCGCCCCTTCCGGATACGTGAGGCCTTTCATGTAGCCCGAATCCATGGGGTCGGTGTAGATGATCAGTCCGGCGGCTCCGTTGGCTTCGGCGTATTTGGCCTTGTAGCCCCGGAAATTATTGCCGTAGCGGGCCAGCACTATCTTGCCCTTGACGGAAATTCCCATGGCCGCCAGCTTTTCAAAATCCTCCTTGGTTCCGTAGTTGGCATACACCACTTCAGCCGTTACATCGCCCGATCCGGAATAGGCGTTCCAGCCCGCTGTGGTGCGGTTGTGCCCGGCAAATTCGTCCACGACGGCCTCCATAACCGGCAGCACAATGCGTTCTGGAGCCATGATTTCGACGGTGCTTTCGCCCGGAGCCACGGGCATATAGATGTCGTATGCCGGTTCTTCCACCTGCCAGCCCGCCTTTTTCATGGCTCCGGCGATGTAAGCCCGCACCTGCGCGTTTTCGGGTGTTCCCGCCGAATGCGGCACGCGGGTCAGGGCTTCGAGGTGCTTGCGGAATGCTTCGGGTTTGGGTTGGGCCAGCAGGATTTTTTCGGCTTGTTGCTGAACGGCATTTTGTGCGGAACTGAATCCGGTAGGTGTTTGGGCTTGGGAAAATAGTATCGCCGAAAACACTGAAACCCCGCATAAGCGGGTGGTGAGGGTAAAGCTTTTGGGCATGGCTTGCGTATGGGGTTGGGGTGGTTGCCGGAGCAAGTTACCAAAACCAGGAGCAATTCCTAACGGGCCGCCGAAAACCGCCCTATTCGTTTTTTTTGGCTTTGAGCGGTATGCGGAGTTTCATTTTCTGCGGCACGGCCACGCCGTCTTCTTGGGCGGGTTGCCAGCGGGAGGCTTGTTGAAGGGCCTTCACCGTTTCGGCCTCGCATTCGGCGCAACCGCTTCCGGGAGCTTTTACATCGCTCAGGCTGCCATTGGGCTGCACGGTGAACGAAACCCGGATGTTTCCGGAGGCGGACAATTGGCGGGCATACGGTGAGGCCAACAAGGTTTGGCTGACCGTATTGATAAAGCCGGACATTCCCGAAACGGGCTGTGCCGGCTTGAAAGCCGCTTCTTTCTCTTTCCGCGCCCCGTAACCCACCACCACCACTTCGCTCAGTGCCTTGACATCGGGCGTGAGCTTGACGTGTATATCGGATTGGCTGTCAATGGGTGTGGAAAAGGTGATGTAGCCGATGAAAGCGAACGAAAGCCCGTTTTGCCCGGCCGGGACAACAATGGAATAATTGCCGTATTGGTCGGTGTAAGTACCGATTTCAGTGCCTTTTACGGTGATTCTCGCGCCGGGCAGACCCAAGCCGTCTTCGGCATCCGTCACTTTGCCGCGCACCGTCCGGGCGGTTTGGCTGGCATCGGCTTCGCGCTCCCCATTGCTGTCGGCCGCCATGCGGAGTGCCGCTTTGGGTGCCGGATGGGGGGGTTGGCCGTTTGCGGCGATACTATTTTCCTTTTTGAACTTCCGGTCGTTTTCAACGGTATTTGCCGACGATGCCACCACTACCCGCTCTTCCAACATCGGCGAATTGGTTTCGGCGGTGGTCTTTGGTGTGGCTGGCGTGTCGTTTACCGCTGGCGCACCGACTGAAGCCACGGGTTGGGGCGCAACGGGAGTGGGAGCGTCTGCTGTGGCAACCGGGCGGCTGGCAGTCGGTTTCCTTGGGTTTTGGACTGGCTCCGCACTTGTGTTCATTTCAGCGGGGGCAAGTTGTCCCACCTTATCGGTCATGGCATCAGAAGCCGGTTGCGCGGGTGCGTTTGCGGTGCTTTGCCGGATTGCCTGTTGCTGTGCCATCTGCCCGGCCACTTCTTTTTTCCAAAGGTAGCGCGTGCTGAAAATTACCGCTGCTGCGCACACCAACATCAGCGCAACCGAAGCCGCAACCGCGTAGGGCTGCATCCCGAAGGGCATGGCAAACCGGCGCGGACGCTGCTGCGCCACGCGCTGGCCGAGGCGGTTTTTGAGGTCGGCCAGGTTGGCGGCCAGTTGCTGCGGGTTTTTCTGGGTGCTGAGGCCGTCCAGCGCATCCGATGAAAGCGCGTTGTCGAGTAGTTGCCTTTCCAAGCGGTGGCGGCTGCTTTCGCTGGGCATCGCGAACAGGTAGTGTTCGGCAGCCTCGCGCGACAGGTGCTTTTGATGGGAGGAGATTGTTTTTTTGCGTTGTGTCATTGTTCATGCTTGTGTTTGGCTCCCGTTATCTTTCCGGACGTAAACCGGCGGGAGATGCCGGCCCGAATGTTCCCCCTTAAAATAGTATCTTCTGAAATGCCCAAACCCCCCGGTTCATCCAAGAGGCCGATTTTCCCTTCCGGTCTGACACAAAGTGTCTGACCGGAGTTCCGAAAAATAGTATCCCCGCTAAAGACGGGGCTTTCAGCTTTCAAAACCCCCAAACCGGACGGTGGCAAACGAAATGCTTTCATCCGGCTTTTTCCAAGTACAGTTTCAGGTTGCGTTTGCCGTTCTGCAAATGACTCTTGACTTGCTTGAAATCAAAGCCGGTGAGGTCGCTGATTTCACGGTACGATTTCTGTTTCAGGTAAAAAAGCTCCAGGCACTGTTTCTGGTCGGCGGGCAGCTCGCGGAAGCCGTCCTCCATCTGCGTGAGGCGTTCCTCCAAGTTTTCATCCTGTGGATGCTCCGCAAAGCCGGATTCCACATCGCCGCCCGACAGGCGGAGCGTGGTTTCGTGGCCGTTGTGGCGGCGGCTGGCACGGATCAGCATCAGGCAGTGGTTGCGGGTGAGAGAATGCAGCCAACTGCCCAGGTTTTTGACTTCGTGGACGCGCAGCTCGGTTATCAGTTTCTCGAAAACCTGCATCGTCGCGTCCTTGCTGTCGTCTTCATCGCGCAGGTATTTGAGGCAGACACCGAACACAAGGTGCATATACCGCTCATAAAGCTGGCCCAGTACCTGCAAATCGCCCGAGTCGCGGTAGAGCCGCAGCAATTCGGCCTCGTCGGGCAGGATTTTCTTGGGCGGACGGCGGAAAAAATTCATTGGCAGGTTTGGTTGTGGAACAGTCGGCAGGCAATTGATACGGAATGAGACTTAAAAGTAATGCTTTTTTCATTTTTTTGTCCGGGCTGCCAAAAAATCTTTGTTTTGTCATATCCGAAAACGAATATTCTTAACGCGGGCCAAGGCAGAAAAGTGCGTTGCTGGCGGGTTGTTTTGCAGGTTGGCGGGCTTGGGAAATAGTATCTCTTGGAAAGCCCAAACCCGAAGCCTCCCCGAACCCCCTCCGAAAGAGGGGGCTTTTACAGATTTCTTCCCTTGTTGGGCCTCTCTCTCTTTTCGGGATTGGGGGCTGAAATAGTATCCCCGCTAAAGCTAAAAGTTCCGCCAGAGGCGGAAACGGGGCTTTCAGCTTTTCAAACGCCCAAACCTGCCTTCTGCGCAACGGACAATTGGGTTTCAGGTTTTTTTGCCGGTTTCATGCCAAAAAGAAAACGCAGCGGATTGAACCGGCGAATCACGAATTCGTACAGAACCCAGCAAACCGCAAACGTTGAAAGGCTGATGTACAAGAACTTGGGGAGTGCATTCCATTGCCAATCGGTGGCGTAGTAGGCAATGACAATGATAACGGTCTGGTGCAGGATGTAGAACGGATACACGGCCGGGCTGGCGTATCGCAGGAAAGCGGAATTGAAGTTGAGGTGCCTGCGGGCGTAACCGAGAATGGCCAGCATCCAGAACCACCGGTTGAAACTTTTCAGCAGCCGGTAGAACACCAGTTCGCCACCCGCAAGGTCTTGCCAGTCAACCCAATAAAAAGCGTAGAGCACCGTAGCGGTCAGCAGGCCCAGTGCCAATGACCACTTGCGCAGGTTTGTGAGGGCCTGCCAAAGTTTGGGCTGCGTACAAAGCACAAAACCCGCCACGAAAAACCCGGCCGACAGCACGTGGTTATACCAGTCGGCAACCAAGTCATGGCTTATTTCCCAGCCGTCGCGCAGCAGCAACTCGTTGGCAAACTGCACCAGCGCAAAGCCGTAAATCAACGCCGGAAAACGGAATGCCTGAATCATCCGGTCTGTGAGATACCGGCCTTTTTCACTGCGCAACCACAGGAACAGGGGCAGGAACAGCAGCGAATAGGTGAAAATATAGATCAAATACCACAGGTGGTGCCAACTGAAATTGCCTTCGGGGTAGGGTTGCAGCCGGAAAACCGACAGTTGGAAAGGCAGATACGCAAGTGTGGCTCCCTTGCTGAGGCGTTCAAAGTATATCTGCGGCGGAATAATGAAAAGCATCCCGAAGACGAGCGGGAAAAACAGGCGTTTGGTGCGTTCCCAGAGGAATGCCTTGCCGGGGAGTTTGTCCAGCGCGAGGGAAACCGCCGCCCCGGAAATGAGAAACAGCAGGCTCATGCGCCATTGGTTGGGAAACATCATGAACGGCTCGAAGTCCGTGCTGGTGACGTTGTTTTTTATTTCCCATTCCCACGATACGAAAAACATACCGGTGTGGTAGAAGATGAGCAGCCCGAAGGCCAGCACCCGGAGCCAGTCCAAGTCGTGGCGGCGTTCGGGAAGAGTGTTTTGGAGGGCAGGCATACCGGAAAAGGTTTGGGGCGGAACAATGCCCCAAAACTCGCCCGTATTTTCGCCTGAAAAGACATTGCCGATAAAACCGGTGTTCGGATGGATAGGCTGCTACGAAATCAGGCCGGTTTGGCGGTTTTTCTGAATCCGGAGGGGGTTTTGCCAGTCGCTTTTTTGAAAGCCGTATTGAAAACCGACTTCGAGTTGAAGCCGCATTGGTAAGCCAGTTCCTCGATTTTCAGGTGCGCCAGTGCCGGATCATGGAGTTTCTCCTTCATTTCCGCAATACGGTATTCGTTCACGAAATCAAAAAAGTTTTTGCCGAGTTGCTCGTTCAGCAACTGCGAGAGGTGGTGCGTGGAGAGGTTGAGTTTGGCGGCCAGTTGGGGCAGGGTCAGGTTGCTGTCGAGGTGGGGCTTTGCGGTTTGCATCAGTTGCCGCAATCTTTGCAAGTGCGTGGCCGTGTCTGCCCCGTTCAGGCTTGAATTGCCGTACCTTTTCCTTTCCGGTTCCAGCCGGTTCTGGGCCAGCACCATCGAATCTTTTACCAGCAGGAAACCGATGGCGTAGAAAACAGCCGTGAACGCGGTTCCGATGTAAATGTCGCCCGTGTCATCTTCCAGAAAGAGTGAGGTGAACGTTCCGGCCAGCAGCAACGCGCCAAAAAGCGCCATCAGCCGCACCAACCAGCGCAAAGACCGAACCGATGAGTTCCAAAACGGTTCGCCGCGCGACGAGGTGAACCGCCAGGCCAGAAAACCAGTGCGGGCCGCGTAGCCAAGCACCAATGCAAACGAGAGAATATCCAGCGTGCCACCGCCAAAATCGTATTCGGGAAACCACCAGATACGCCGCAAGGAAACCGGGTTATTGGGAATGCGGTGGTAGGCCGCCTGCACGTCGGCGAGCTTGAAAGCACCGCTTTGCAGAAGATAGGGCAGACGCAACACGGCATACACCGCCGCCGGTACAAAATGCAGCCATTTGTGCCGCCCGGTTTGCCAACGCCAATCTGGGCGGATGAGCGAAAGCGTGTAGAAATACAGCAGCGGCCCGATTAAAAAGACAAACGGCTCGGTGAGATTGATGAAAAAGGGGAAGTGGGCTACAAGGTTGGTGTGGCACGCGAAAATTTCCAGGGTTACCAAACTGCTTACCAGCAGCAAAAAGCCCAGCAGGCAATTGGACAGGCGGCTCCCTTGGCGGCTGAGCAAGAACACAAAGGACAGGAAAAACCCCTGCGCCACGCCCAGCAGGTTGATGAAAGCCAGCAAGTCGAAATGCGTTTGCATGGGAGGGCAAAGGTGGTTTGCTGGTTTGGGATGCGGTTTTGGTTTCAGCAGTGTCCGGGGCAAAGGTAATCATCCGCGCTTTTGGTTGTGCGTTGGCCGGGCTTCGGGAAACAGTATCTTTCAAAAGGGCGAAACCCGCTTTTTCCATTCCGGCAGAGAAAACTCCCGCTGCGCGGCAGGGCGGGGTTTGGGCTTTCGGGGAGATACTATTTTTGAAGGCATCATTTTGCAAGGTTTGCGAAGCATGGTTTCCATGGCGCGTGTCTTCACGCGCCACCCTCGTGTCCGCACGAGCCGCCCGCCCACGGGCCAGCTAAATTTTTCCTTTCAGAAACCGCCCCGTGTAGCCGGTCTCATCTTTGGCCAGGCCTTCGGGCAAGCCTTCAAACACGATGTGCCCGCCTGCATCGCCGCCTTCCGGGCCCAGGTCAATCACCCAATCGGCGCATTTGATCACCTCCACATTGTGTTCTATCAGCACCACCGTATCGCCCTGCTCCACCAACGCCTGGATGGCTTGCAGCAGCGTTTTAATGTCGTGGAAATGCAGCCCGGTGGTGGGTTCGTCGAAAATGAAAAGTGTCTTGCCCAGATTCGGGTTGCCTTTGCCGATGAACGAGGCCAGCTTGACGCGCTGGGCCTCGCCGCCCGACAGCGTGTCGGATGATTGCCCGAGCCGCACGTAG
>JANPIL010000221.1:0-2601 GCA_031424975.1 Sphingobacteriales bacterium | reverse complement strand
GACATCAAAAGCATGGAGAAAGGCGCGGCCTGAGGCTGTTTTCTAAAGTTCTTGGGCGGGCCTCACAATTGGCCGCATCACGGGTCTGGCCGGTTTTTTCACGGCTGGCATTTCGCCCGTTTCCCCGTCGGCGGGTTTGCCGTTTTCCGGCGATACTATTTTTTCTCCGGCCATTTCCTTCCCGGTTTCGGTAGCCACAGTTTTCCCCATCAAAGGCCGTATCACGGGTTTGGCGGGCTTTTTTGGCTGCGCTTCGGGTTCGGCGGCAAGGGTGGGTTTGGCATTTCCGGGAGATACCTGCCTGTCCGGCAGGCAGGCTATTTCCGCTGCTTCCGTATCCGTTTTGGCCACCGCCGGACGCATCATTGGCCGGGCGGTTTTCTTTTCGGGCGCAACAGTTGCATTTTCCGGCTCGGCAGGTTTCAAATGGTAAAGCCGCCGCAAATCGTTGATTACGAACTTCTTCTGCGTGGTAAAACTGTCGGGGTGAACTTGCCCGAATACATTTTCATACTCGCTCCAACGCTGCGGCTCGCATTGCCGGAAAACGCCCGAATCTATTTTCTTGGCGGTCAGGTATTCGTTAAAAGTCATAAGGTACTGGGTTTAGTCTTTCCAGAAGATACTATTTCAGGACTTTGACCCGCATTAGCGGAGGGTGTGTTTTCCGACTTCCTTTCCGGGAGCGGCAAGCAGGTTTGGCCTTTCCGGAACATACTGTTTCCGCGTGATGTGCTGTCCTTCTGCAAGAATCCTGTGACAATTGCGGCGGCTTGCGGAATGCCAAGACTTGCGGGTTTCCAGAACAGGTATGTCTAAACCGGGCATTGCGGTATTTATCACAAGATTCTCCCAGAAGGATGACCATGTGAAATGCCGGGCGGCTATCATTTCGCAACATGGAAAATCCGCACAAAAGTTTCAGCGCACCACCACAATCTTGCGCACCTGCATTCCCTGCGCGTTACTGATCCGGGCCACATAAAGGCCGCTTGCCCATGTCTGGGTGCTTATTTCCGCCGTTTCGTTGGCTTTCAGGTTGCGTTTGTCCATCAGGCTTTTGCCCACCGCACTGAAAAACTCCACCTCGGCATCTTGCGGCAAGGTTATGAATAAAACATTGCCCGTCACCGGGTTCGGCCCGATGCGGTTGCCGTCGGCGGGTGGCGCGCCGCCTTTGCGGCTGGTGTTTTTGAGCAGCAGCAATCCGCCGCCGCCCGTGCCCAGCACCAAATCTGGCAGGCCGTCGGCGTTGAGGTCTCCGGCGGCGGGAGCCATGAAACCGGGCAGCGGAACAGTGCCGCCAACGCTCGTTTCGGTTTCAAAAAACAGATTGGACTGCGGCGTGAAGTTGGCATTCATGTCTTTTGTGAAATCCGAAAAAACCACCAGCCGCCCGCCAAATGGTTCCTGGCCCATATTCCGGTGGGCGGCCAGCAAATCGGGTTTACCATCGGCATCCAAATCAGCGATGAGCGGGGCTTGGCTGCGGTCGTATTCATTGAGTGGCAGGCCACCGAAAGCCGCGTTCACGCGTGTGTAGGCCGGAGAGTCGTTTGTGCCGGTGTTGCGGTAATATTCCAGTTCGCCCCGATTTTTTCCCAGCAGCACATCCCAGTCGCCATCGCGATCCATGTCATAAAAACTCGGCACAAAACTGCTGCTCAGGCTGCCAAACGGAATCGTCCGAGAGGCATCCGCCGTAAACCGGAAGCCTTGGCCGCGCGGCGCGGCATTGGTGAAAAGTTTAAAATCGGTCTTGGAAGTGCCGTTTACCGTGGTGTTCATCAGCATCAAATCGGTGGCTCCGTCGCGGTTCCAGTCCACGAAAAAAGGTTTCAGGTGCGATGCCCGCAACGTGGAGAGGTTCAGGAAATCGTCGGTTTTCCAACGGAAAACGGCCTTGGTTTTGTCGCCGGTGTTTTCATACAGGCGAACCGTTGCCAGCAACCGGCCATTACCCGCCGGACTGCCCGCATTGCCCACAAACAAGTCCAAATCGCCATCGGCATCATAGTCGGCAAGGGCGGGAAATGACATTTCGCCCGCGTCAATCATGGTTTTTTGCAGGAAATCGTTTTCCACGAACCCAAAATCGGGTTGCCGGTCGGTTCCCGTATTCTTGTAAAACCAGTTGGAACGGCTGAAATCCAGCAGGTTGCCATCGTTGGCCTGCACGTTGGGCGCGACAATCAAATCCTTTTTGCCATCAAAATCCAAATCTTCGGAGAAAGCCGCCGGAAAAAGAAAACTCGTGGGCCGGGAAGCCGGAAAATTGGCCGTGAAACCGGTCATGCGTGCATCTTGAAATGTGCCTCCGTTCGTGATCCAAGCCAGTTTGCTGCATTCAATGCCGGACAGCAGCAAATCCTGCACTTGGTTGTTGTCCATGTCCAAAGCCAGCATGGCCGAGCCGGAATGCTGCACCCGGCCACCGGCCAGCCGGCCTTGGACATCGCATGAATGGTCCAGTTCGAATTGGCCGCAGGTTTCGCCGCCCGCAAATGCGCCCCAGCACCGGCTGGCGGTTGCAAAGTCCAATCCGCTGGCGTTCCCGGTTTTCTCCATGCTTTGGTTGCGGTACCAAAACACCAAGTGCCC
>JANPIL010000220.1:0-20605 GCA_031424975.1 Sphingobacteriales bacterium | reverse complement strand
CAAATTCAACGACATCAATGGCAGTTTCCGCTTTACCCTGGACGCGCAGAAAGAATGAGGCAGCCGCCCGGAAGACGGGGGTTTGCGGGTTTTCAAAGATACTATTTTCAAGCCGACCTCCGCCAAACACCGGCATCCGTGAAGCAACAGCCGCCTCTGGCCGGTGGCGGTTTAAGGAAAGGCTGGCAAAAACCATAACCGTTTGATTGTCCGTTGAGACCAACTCCATTGTTTGATAACAGCAAAACCCCGACAATGAACAAATCAAAATCACCGAAAACCCGGCACTGCACATGGCTGCTGGCCTGCCTGCTGCTCGGCATGGCCGCGCAAGCCCAGGCACCCGCCGACAAATGCGCCACCATGCCCATGGATTCGCTGCTGCGCCGGAAGTTTCCGCAGCTGGGAACCCTGATGCAGTTTGAGGCGGCAGTGCAGCAGAAAATGAAGGAGATTGAAATCCGCCGCCGGGCGGGGCGCGTCACCGAGGCCACAGTCACCATCCCGATGGTGGTACACGTGGTGCACAGCGGCGAGCCGGTGGGGCAGGGCCGCAATATCAGCGCGGCGCAGATACAGTCGCAACTGGACGTACTCAACGAGGATTTCCGGCGCAAACCCGGCACGCGCGGCTTTAATGAAGATGCGCGCGGGGCCGACATTGAGATAGAATTCTGCCTGGCCGCCCTCGACCCGCAGGGCCGCACCATGCCCGAACGCGGCATTGACCGCATCCGGGGCAGCCGCGCATCGTATACCCGCGAACAAATAGAAGGCGAAATCAAGCCCGCCACCAGTGCCACCTGGGATCCCAACCGGTATTACAACGTGTGGGTGCTGGATTTTGACGGACGCGACGAGAACTTGGTGGGATATGCCCAGTTTCCGAGCCAAGCCAACCTGCCGGGCATACCCGAAAGCGGCGGGGCGGCCAGCACCGACGGCGTGGTGGTGCGCTACACGAGTTTCGGATGTTCGGAAAAAGGCACGTTTCCGGGTTTGCAAGCTCCTTATAACCTGGGCCGCACCCTCTCGCACGAAACCGGGCATTGGCTGGGTTTGCGCCACATCTGGGGCGATGGCAACTGCGCCGATGATTTTGTGGGAGACACGCCGACGCAGCAATCGGAAAGCCGGGGATGCCAGAAAGGGCGGGTCTCGTGCGGCGGAGCCAACATGGTGGAAAACTACATGGACTATTCGGACGATGCCTGCATGAACATTTTCACACGCGGCCAAAAACTGCGGATGCGGGCCGTGATTGAGCTAAGCCCACGCCGCCGCGAACTGACCACCTCCAATGTGTGCGGAACCTTGGTGGCCGCCAAGCCCGCACCCAACTTCCGCGCCGACAAGCAGCAAATCCTGCGCGGGGCAAGGGTCAATTTCAGCGACCTGTCGGCCAACTCGCCCACCCAGTGGCAGTGGACATTCGAAGGCGGCAGCCCGGCCACTTCCACCGAACGGAATCCGGTGGTGACCTACGCCGCTTCCGGGAAATTCCCGGTCACGCTCGTGGCCGCCAATGGTTTGGGAGCTTCCGAGCCGCTGACCCGCACCAGCTACATTGATGTATTGGATGCCGGACTCTGCGGCACCGCCACCAATTTTACCGGCACACCGACGCTGTTGCGCCAACCCGCGCCGGGCAGCGGCTACATTGCCGGGCAAAACTCGCAGCGCGACCGTGCCAAAGCCGAATATTTCAACAACAGCCTGGGCTACACAAACCTGAGCGGCACCTCGATCAGGTTTGGCAGGGCGGTAGCCGCCGCAGGAGCCGCCACCGAATCAACGGTGACGGTGCTGGTCTGGAATGCGCGTGGTTTCCAGAGCAGTCCGGGAGCGGTGCTGGAACGCAAGACAATCTCGCTGCGTACCATCTTGCAGGATGCGGCACTGAACCGGCCCACCCAAATCACCTTTGACCGCAACGCCCCCATCAACGGGCTACCTTATTTTGTGGGTGTGGAACTGGACAACACCAGCCGTGACACGGTTGCCCTTACCACCAACCAGAACGGCGAGTCGGCGCGGATTACGGCTTGGGAGCAAAAGGCAGACGGGGCTTGGAACCCGTATTCCATTTCGCGCGGCCTCAACGTGTCGCACCAGATTACGCCGCTGGTGGGCATGAACGAGTCGGTGCAACTCTCGGCTTCCTCGATTTACATCAATGCCGGCGATGCCGTGACGCTCGATGCGCGGGGGGCAAGCCTGTTTTCGTGGACTCCGGCCGAAAACCTCAATGCCGTGCTGGGGCCTCAGGTAGTGGCCCGCCCCACGCGCACCACCACCTACGTGGTCACGGGTTCGGGGCAGGACTTGTGCAACGCCAATGCCTCGGTCACGGTGTTTGTGCGTGCCTCCCCCACCGCTCCCGAGCCGCCGCCCGCCATGGGCAAGTCCCTTACTCTAAGCCCCAACCCGACGGGCGGCAACCTGCAACTGTCGCTGGTCAACGGGCTGCGCGGCAAAATCACGGTGCGTGTGTATGATTCGGCGGGCCGGAAAATAGTATCTTTTGAAAGTGCCAAACCCGCCGATGCCTACACCCGGACAATTGACATGAATGGCTTGGCTGCCGGGCTATACATCGTCGAGTTTGAACTGGACGGCCAGCAAGTGCGGCGCAAGGTGGTGAAGTTGTAAAAATCCCGAATCGTTCCGCCAAGCGGTTTTTGACCGGCGGTTGAAACCACGGGGAACTTTGGCCCGCATGGGTTGTTGGCGAAAAGCACCGGCAATGGCAGGTTTCTCCCGTGCAACGGCAATACCCTTGCGGGTGAAAACACCCGCAAGCCAACGTCCTGAAATAGTATCCCCGCTAAAGACGGGGCTTTCAGCTTTCAAAAACGCCAAACCCCTCCGGGAAAAAAATTTGTTGTCCCGCGTTTTTCTTTCAATCTTGTCCATCCATTCACCAACCACCCAGAACATGAAAAAACTGCACGCCCTGTTATTTATCACACTGCTGGTGGCCGCTTCGGCCTGCAAAAAAGACAGCAGCAACGAACCGGAAATAGACCCTAAGGTGCGCCAACTGGCCCGTTCGTGGAAAACGGAGACATTTACCATCAACCCACCGCTGCCACTACAGGACAATACGGGCGCGGTCATCACCATTACCGATCTGTACACCCTGTTCGGGACTTGCGAAAAGGACAACATCTATTCGTTCAATGCCGACCCCAAAACCTACACCCAGGAAGCCGGCGCGATACGCTGCGACGGACAGGGCAAAGTCATAGAGGCGGGCACTTGGTTTTTTAGTGGGGACAAACAAACCATAGTGCTGGATGTGGCCGGTTCGCTGGAAAACTGGGACATACTCGAACTGACGGAAACGCAACTCCGCGTGAGTTATGCGGTGCCAATCACCATAAATGAACAAGGCGACCGCCGCATCTTCACGATAACAAGAACGTTTTCGGCCACGCAGTAACCGGAACAGGCTGTATTTGCAGGCATTGAATCCATCGCAAACGAAAAAGCACGGCCCGAAGCCGTGCTTTTTCGTTTAATACTTACATCACCCGCAAGTGCGGCACTGGGTGTATTTCCTTGGACAGCAGCCTATCGAAAGAGCCGGTTTTAGAACAAAAACCGGTTTTTCTTCCCGGACACCTAATTTTCTCCAGGCATTTGTTGGAAGATACAAACCTTATCGTGTACTTTTGTCTTTCATTTATACGGGTTTTCTTACCCGTGCATTTCCAATCAAACTAAAACCAACACCAGTACCATGAAAAAAATCCTACAGTTCCTTTTCGTCTTGGCACTAGCGGGTCTGCCGGCCATGGCCCAAAACGAAACCACCGTAACGGGCAAGGTCACCTCCGCCGACGACAACTCACCGCTGCCTGGCGTGAGCGTGGTGATCAAAGGCACACAAACCGGCACGACCACCAATGCCGATGGCGCATACAGCATCACGGCTCCGGGCAATGCCACACTGGCTTTCAGTTTCATCGGGATGCTGGCCCAAGAGGTAGCCATCGGCAACCGCTCAAGCGTGGACGTGAAGTTGATTTCGGACACGAAGGCGTTGAATGAAGTGGTGGTAGTTGGATACGGAACACAAGCAAAACGCGATGTGACCGGTTCAATAGCACAAGTGAAAGGATCGGACATTGCCAGCCTTCCTGTTCAGAGTTTTGAGCAAGGCTTGCAGGGTCGCGCTGCCGGGGTAAACATCACAACGCCAAACGGAGTGTTGGGCAATGCTCCCATCATCCGGGTACGTGGCATCAACTCGATTTCCTCCAGTTCACAGCCATTGATTGTCATAGACAACCTTCCGATTAGCAATGGAGTAAACACAACCGGATTCACCATCAGCAATGCACTCGCTGACTTGAATCCCAGTGATATAGAATCGTATGAGGTGTTGAAGGATGCGTCGGCAACCGCAATTTACGGTTCTCGCGCCGCCAATGGTGTTATCTTGATTACAACCAAAAAAGGCAAGCAAGGAAAACCTGTTGTGAATTTTGATTCATGGATAGGTTCAACTGAGGCGTTCCGGAAATTCGACGTGCTCAATTCCCAAGAGTATGTCCAAATGAAGAATGAAGGCTACAAGAACTGGGTGGATGGGGGCAACAGCCTCGTGAATGGCCGTACAACAGAGCAAGGAATAGCTCGCTTGGATACTATTGGCGGCAAAATAGTGGACACAGATTGGTATGATGTGGTGTACAGAAGGGGGTTTCAACAAAATTATGCCCTAAGTGTGAGTGGAGCCTCGGACAAAACATCTTACTTGTTTTCGGCAGGATACACTAACCAAGAGGGAATGCTGAAAGCCAATTCATTCCGCCGTTACACAACCCGGATGAACTTTGAACATAAATTGTACGACTGGCTATCGGTAGGTGCTAATATTCAATATTCCAACAGTTTGGGGCAATCTCCCAACACTGGTGCCACGGGAGCATTCGCCACCAGCGGATTAGGGCGCATTCCGTTGGTACAACCGTCAAATGTACCTGTGTTTAATGAAAATGGCACTTATAATATTGACGTGGTAAGCAACCGGCTGGGAGTCGGCAACAATGCACCCAATGGCGTGGGGTTAAACTTTCCGAATCCGCAACCGGAAATCGATCTCAATAAATCCACCAATGAAACCAACCGCATTTTGGGAAACATTTTTTTGGATTTACGCCTGATGAAAGGATTGAATTTCAGGACATCCTACGGAATGGATAACCTTTACATTGAGGGTATACAGTTTCAAGCTGCCCTACATGGCGATGGCTGGCAAAACGGGGGCGTAGTCAATAATGTGTTTTTCAGAAGCCAACTCTCCAACTGGCAAAACACTTTGAATTTCACCCGCACCTTTGGCAAGCTCAACTTCTCGGCATTGGTTGGTTCGGAAATACAACAGACGAGTTTCTACGGCTGGGGAGCAAGCCGACAGGGTATTGCGGACGATTTTTTCACTTCCTTTCAAGGCACTTTCTCGGTAAACAATCCTCCGGTAGGCAATATTCAATTCGAAAACGGCTTATTGTCTGTTTTTGGGCGTGTAAACCTATCATTTGCCGACAAATACTTATTGTCTGCCAATGTGCGTCGCGACGGCTTCTCTGCGCTGGCAGCAGGCAACAAGTGGGGCAATTTCGGAGGCGTTGGTGCTGGATGGAGACTTTCGCAGGAAGAATTCTTTAAGAATGCGGGGTTGAATTTTGTGAATGACTTCAAAATCAGGGGAAGCTACGGAACCGTGGGCAACACATTCTTGCCCAACGATTACGGCTCACTGCCACTGTTCAGCAGCGGCTTGTACGGTGACGTGGCCACGTTCCAGTTTACCCAAGCTGCCAGCCCCAACCTCCGTTGGGAATCCAGCGAAAAAATCGATGTGGGATTTGATGCATCCTTTTTCAATAATCGCTTGCAGGTAGAATTCGCTTATTACCGTAATAACCTTTCGGATTTGGTTCTCTTCAACCCGGAGCCTCCATCCAAAGGAATACCCGGCAACGCCATTCTTTCCAACGTAGCGGCAATGAAAAACTCCGGTATTGAATTCACTGTTAACACGACCAACATTGACAAGGGAGGATTTGTCTGGACAACCGGCTTCAACATATCCACTCTTCGGAATGAGGTCTTGAAACTGGACATCAACAATTCAGACATCAACACCACCACCGGCGGATTGGAACAAACCAACATAACCCGCGTTGGCCAGCCAATCGGCAGTCTTTTTGCGGTTCAATGGGTGCGCGTGAATGCTGATAACGGACGGGCGGTATTCCTAAATCGCGATGGCCGGGAAGTGCAATACAACCACGCTGCCCCTGCGGCAGACCGCTGGACATTTGTAAGTGATGGCGCGCGGGCAGGTTCACCAGCCGGAGACCGGGTTTTAGCAGGAAACACATTGCCCAAGTGGTTTGGTGGCCTGAACAACACTTTTCGATACAAAGGCTTTGACCTGAATGTTTTCCTGCAATTCTCCGGTGGCAACAAAATATACAACGGCACAAAGGCAGGTCTTTTGGACCAACGGATGTGGAATAACAGTACAGAAGTTTTGGAAAGATGGACTACACCTGGTCAGCAAACTACAGTACCGCGTGTGGTCTATACAGACAACAACTCCAACGGCTCCGCTTTTGCCATCACACGTAACATTGAAAGTGGCGATTTCCTGCGGTTCCGAAATATCGTGCTCGCCTATAATTTCAAGGAACTGCCTTTCCTGCAAAAATCCGGCCTGACCAATGTACGGCTGTATGCCCAAGTACAGAATGCATTCATAATTACCCGTTACAGTGGATCTGATCCAGAGGTAAGTACTAATGGTCAGTCACAAGGCTTTCAAGCCACTAACCTTGCCCCGGGCGTGGACAGAAACTCCACTCCCCAAGCACGCACGTACACACTCGGTCTTAACGTTACTTTTTAACATATAAAAAACGGACACCATGAAATCAAAAATAAATCTCCGACATATTTTCGTATTACCCGCTTTTGTCCTGCTATCCATCACGGGTTGCAACACGGAAGAATTACTGAATCCTTTGCCACCAACATTACTCGCTGAGCAGGAGGCATTTGCTACGCCCAGCCGGGTTCTTTTACAAGTTAACGGCCTATATTCATCGTTGAAGTCCGGTCAATTCCTGGGTGGTCGAGTACAGATGTACAATGAAGTCCGCGGTGCCGATTTTCAAAACCGCTTGGGCAATGGTGTCACCGGTCTCTTTGCATGGAGTTACAACCAGCTGGCCACCAATGCCGAGCCTGTTAACGTTTGGACAAACGGTTTCCTAACCATTAATCGTTGCAATGTATTCCTGAAAGGATTGGATGACAATCCGAACGCAGTGGATGCTGCCACTGCCAACCGATACCGGGCAGAAGCAAGATTCATACGCGCCGTGGCCTACTATTTCTTGGTTAACCTTTACGCACGTCCATTTGCACTCAACAACGGCAGCAGTCCCGGCCTTCCTTTGCGTTTACTGCCGGAAACTACTCCTGCCAACCGGGATTTGGCAAGAAGCACAGTGGCCGAGGTGTATGCGCAGATTATTCAGGACTTGAATTTTGCGGAAACAAACCTGCCCCTGACTTATCCTTCAGGATTATTGAATGTGAGCCGGGCCCACCGTAACAGTGCAATCGCTTTCAAGACCCGTGTCTATCTGGCTACGCAGCGGTACGCGGATGTGGTGACCGAAGCAAAAAAAATTGCGTCACAGACCGCGGCACCCTTCTCGGCAACCTCTGGCGTACCACACGCATTGGCACCAAACATATTGACGGTATTCGCACCTCCCTATACCAGTTCTGAATCCATATTTTCCTTACCCATGACTACCAATGATGTTCCGGGTGTACAAAACGGTTTGGGGTTCTACTTCAACCGTCCGGGCGCGGGTAATGGGAACGGAGAATACTATCTGGATCCGGGAACCCAGGGAATACTAAATAATCCTGCATTTACGGCTACAGACGTTAGGCGCACAGGTTTTATGGTAACTGTAAGCGGTTTGAACTACGTCCGCAAATACCCATTGAATCCGTTCACCGACTTTCCTCCCGTTACCCGGTATGCCGAGGTTCTATTGAATTATGCCGAAGCGTTGGCCCGTGTGAATACTGCGGCGGCAGATCCTATTGCTCTGAGTCTTCTGAACGCGGTCAGAGGCCGTTCAGCACCCACGGCAGTTTATGCTGAGTTTGCGACATCTGATGAATTAATTAATGCTATCCTTCTGGAAAGAAGAATAGAGTTAATGACCGAAGGGTTCCGCGGAATCGACATCACCCGTTTGGCGCAGCCACTACCTGCCAAAAGCGGTGTTCAGGGTTCTATACCAATCACTGCCCAACAGTACGTTTGGCCTATCCCGCAAGTAGAATTGGACAACAACAAATTGATGGTTCAAAACAACTGACATCAGAATAATAACAGTTCTGATTTTTCAAACGTCTGGCTCATTGGGCCAGACGTTTTTTTATTTCCTGCTCCGGGCAGGTTTGCCTTTTTCCAACCATACTGTTCGCTCCACTATATGCCAGCACGTTCTTGTGGCCAAGTACGTTCTTGTGGCAGGGATTTCATGCGTTTCCAGCTACTGGTGCAAAATAGTATCCCCCAAAAACACCAAACCCCCTGCCCTGCCAAAAACCATAATTTTACCGTCCCAGAATTGAATTTTCCGAATAAACCTCGTAATTTAACCCGCACAAAAAAACCAAAAGTTGCAAGCACTCCCATGACAGATTTTCAACTCAAAGAACAGCCCGCCGTATACGATGTATGCATCGTTGGTTCGGGGGCGGGCGGCGGCATGGCGGCCTATATGCTGACCAAGGCCGGAGCCAAAGTGGCACTTTTGGAAGCGGGCGGCTATTACGACCCCGCCGACCCCAAATACATCACCCAACTCAAATGGCCTTGGGAATCGCCGAGGCGCGGGGCGGGCACACCCTTACGCCCGTTCGGCGACTTTGACGCGTCTTGGGGTGGCTGGCAGATTGACGGCGAGCCTTACACCTCGGCTCCCGGCACCGAATTCCATTGGTTCCGGTCGCGGATGCTGGGAGGCCGCACCAACCACTGGGGTCGCATTTCGCTGCGTTTCGGGCCCGACGATTTCCGGCGCGGCACGCTCACGGGCATCGGCGATGACTGGCCCATCGGCTACGACGACCTGAAACCCTACTACGACGCGGTAGACCGGCTGATTGGCATTTTCGGCAGCGTGGAAAACTACCCCAATGAGCCGGACGGCATTTTCCAGCCGCCGCCCAAGCCACGCCTCCACGAACTGATGCTCAAGAAAGCCGCCACGGGCATCGGCATCCCGATTATCCCCTCGCGGATGTCCATCCTGACGCAACCGCTCAACGATGAGCGGGGCGCGTGTTTTTACTGCAACCAGTGCAACCGGGGATGCCAGGCTTATGCCGACTTTTCGGCCTCGTCGGTACTGGTCAAGCCTGCCCTCAAGACCGGCAACCTCAAACTCATCACCAACGCCATGGTACGCGAAGTGCTGACCGACGACAAGACTGGCAACTGCACCGGCGTGTCGTATGTGAACACCGAAACCATGCAGGAATTTACAGTAAAAGCCAAGGTGGTGGTGCTGGCGGCCAGTGCCGGTGAGTCGGCGCGGCTGTTGCTCAATTCCAAGTCGGCCCGCTTCCCGCGCGGACTGGCCAACGAAAGCGGCGTGGTGGGCAAGTACCTGAACGATTCCACGGGAGCCTCGCGCGGCGCGTTTGTGCCCGCCCTCATGGATCGGAAACGGTACAATGAAGACGGCGTGGGCGGTATGCACGTATTCACGCCGTGGTGGCTGGACAACAAGAAACTTGATTTTCCGCGCGGCTACCACATCGAATACGGCGGCGGCATGGGCATCCCTTCCTACGGCTTTATCGGCGGCATGGAAAAATACAACGGACTGGTGCCCGACGGCAAAGGCAAGATGAAGCCCGCCGGTGGCTACGGCGCGGCCCTGAAAAACGACTACCGGCGTTTCTACGGGGCATTCATTGGCATGGCGGGGCGCGGCGAACCGGTGCCGATGGAAAGCAATTATTGCGAGATAGACCCGAACACCGTGGATAAATTCGGCATTCCGGTGCTGCGATTCAACTACAAATGGTCGGAACACGAGGTGAAGCAGGCCAAACACATGCACGACACGTTTGAGGAAATCATCCACGCCATGGGCGGCATGGCACTGGGCGACAAGCCGGGAGCCGACCGCAGCTACGGACTCGAAGCCCCCGGCAAAATCATTCATGAGGTGGGCACGGTGCGCATGGGCAACGACCCCAAAAAGTCGGCGTTGAACAAGTTCCAGCAGGGACACGATGTGAAGAACCTGTTTGTCGTGGATGCCGCGCCGTTCGTGTCGCAGGGCGATAAGAACGTGACGTGGACTATCCTGGCCAGCTCCATGCGCACCTCGGAATACATTGCCGACCAAGTGAAAAAAGGGCATTTGTAAACAGAGCCTCCCCCAACCCCCTCCGAAAGAGGGGGCGGCCTCCCCTAAATCCCCTCCGAAAGAGGGGACTTTTAAACCGGCAGGTTTGGGCTTTTTAAAAGATACTGTTTTGTCTGAACCGAGATTTTCCGGATTCAAGGATTTGCGGGATTGCGTTGGTTTTGTAGAGACGTTGCACGCAACGTCTTTGTTTCCAATAAAGGTGTTTCCAGCATTGAGATTGGCAACATCAATGCTGCCGACCATCAGATTGCAACCATGAGATTGCAACATTGATGTCACACAGGAGACGTTGCAATGCAATGTCTCTACCGTTACCACATTCATCCATTCATTCTGTCATTCAACAATTCACTACCGGATATGAAACGCAGGGAATCACTTAAGGCACTGACGCTGGGCTCGCTGGGGCTGGGCGTTGCCAACGATGCCAAAGCCGACACCAAGCCGCCGCAAACCCCGGTCAAGGTGCCGGGAGGCCGCACCAAAAAAGAAGCCGTCCGCGATGCCAAGCTGGCAGCCGACACGTTTTTCACACCGGCAGAGCTGGCAACGGTGCGCATCCTGTGCGACATCATCATCCCCGCCGACGAACGTTCGGGCAGTGCGTCGCAAGCCAAAGTACCGGAGTTCATTGAGTTCATGGCCAAAGACCAGTCAAACCTGCAAACGCCCTTGCGCGGTGGGTTGCTGTGGCTGGACACGCAATGCCGCAAACGGTTCGGCAAGACCTTTGTGCAATCCACGCCCGCCCAGCGTATTGCCATCGTGGACGAAATAGCGTATCCCGAATTGGCCAAACCGGCCATGAGCCAAGGCGTGGCGTTTTTCAACATGATGCGCAACCTGACGGCCTCGGGCTTTTTCAGCACCCAGATGGGCATCAAGGATATCGGCTACTTGGGCAACACGCCCAACAAATGGGAAGGCGTGCCGGCCGACGTGCTGGCCAAATACGGCCTGAGCTACGATTCTTGACCCCCGCACAGGCCAGCGGCGATGTATTTCTTAAAAAAAGCCCCGGCAACGCAAGTTGTCCGGGGCTTTCCGTTTTCCCGCCGCATCCGTTTCCCTGGTTTCCCGCCAAAAATTCTCATTGGCAGTCCGGTTTAAAACGTATTTTCGCGTTTCAAACCGGCTTATCCTCCATCGGTCAAGCCATTTGCTGCCAAGAAACCGCATCCATTGTCCAGTAAAAACCTTTTTGTCCACTTAAAAACCTTTTCCCATGAAAACGACGAAACTATTTTTCGCAGTTGCTTTGCTGGCTTCCGTGGCCACCCAAGCCCAAGTTGCCGATACCAGCCGCACCGATACCAGCTACTGGCAGAAATCCTTCAGCGGCGGTATCAATTTCAACCAAGCCTCGTTCAGCAGCAATTGGGCGGGTGGCGGCGTGAACTCGCTGGCACTGGGCGGCATCATCGGGGTCAGGGCATTGTACCAAAAGGAAAAATGGTCTTGGGACAATACCGGCGATTTACAACTCGGATTCGTGCAGCAAGGCGGCCAGCAGCGCAAATCAGCCGACCAGTTGTTCCTCAATTCGGTGGCGGGCTATAAAATCGCGCCCAAATGGGACTTGTTCATGTCGGGCACGTTCAACTCGTTTTTCGCGCCGGGCTACAAGTACGGGGCCAGAAGCGACGGTGCCGACTTGCTGGTGTCCAAGTTCCTTTCGCCCGCTTTCCTGACCTTTGCGTGGGGCCTCGCCTACAAGCCCAACGACTGGTTTTCGCTGCGCTTGGCTCCGTTTGCGCCGCGCTTCACGTTTGTGACCGACGATGCCGTGCGGGTGCGCGAAACCGCTCCCGGCGTGTTTGTGCAGGATATCAGCCAAGTGGCCTACGGCGTGCAGCCCGGCAGGAAAGTGCGCCAGGAATGGCTGGCCTTCCAGTTGCAGGCCGAACTGAACAAGAACCTGACGGAAAACATAAACCTGAAAGCCCGCTACCAGATGTTTGTGAACTATGAGACCTTTGACCCCGACCACCGTTTGGATTTGATTGTGTCGGCCAAGATCAACAAGTACCTGAACACAACTTTCGGCCTGACCAGCATCTACGATTCGGACATCAGCGGCGACATCCAAGTGCAGCAGACGCTGGCCATCGGGCTGCTGTACAACGTGACCACGTTCAGGGATGTGAAGAAATAGTATCTTTTCAAAAGGCCAAACCTCCTTTCCTGCCTCCATATTCACTTGGGGTATAAGACATCGTTGAAGACAAACACCCGCCGAATTTCAAAATCCGGCGGGTGTTTTGCTATCTGTCCGGCAGGTTTGGGCTTTTTGAAAGATACTATTTTGTGCGGCAACCAATCCGTGCCGGATGGCTGGAAAACCGGCTTTTAACGCTTAACTTTCCTGCCAGCACAATTAAGCGAGTACACTTAACAGATGTCATGAAACTGGTAAAGCACACACCCAAAAAGGCATTGAAAGCCCTGCTGAAGCAAAAACCTTTGAGAAGCGAAATTGACGTTTTCAAGACAAACCTCATTGGATTGCTCGACAAAATCAGCGTCATAAATAAACGACCCAAAGACGAAAGCGAAGAACATTTAAAAAACGACCTTCGTGATTTTTTGCGCGACACGTATTACCGCGATACCAACGCAATCAATACAAAGGATAAGAAAGATCTGGTAATTCACCTCGGAAAGACTACTGAAAGCGAAGTGGGCGTGATAATCGAAGCCAAGCGGCCTACGAACAGCGGGGAAATGGTTTCCGCCGACAACCCCAACAAAAAAGCACTGCACGAACTGATACTCTACTACTTGGACGAAAGAAACCAAGCGCAAAATCATCAGTTGAAACAGTTGGTGATGACCAACGTGCATGAGTGGTACATTGTGGATGCGAATTACTTCGACAAGCATATCTACCGCAACACGCAAATAAAAAAACTCTACGAAACCAAACGCAACGACCGGAAAGACAACCCGTTTTTCTACGAGGAAATCGCCAAGATCATTGCCAAAATCGATGTTGAAATCCCTTGCGTTTACTTCAATCTTCTGGATTACGAGGTTTTTTTGCGCAACGACAACAAGGAAGACGACCGGGCACTGATTGCCTTGTTCAAAATACTTTCGCCACAGCACCTGCTGAAAATCACAGCCGCAAACGACAGCAATTCGCTCAATGAGAAATTCTACCGCGAACTGCTCCACATCATCGGGCTGGAAGAAGCCAAGGAAAACGGCAAGAACATTATCCGCCGGAAAAAGGAAAACCGCAATGCGGCCTCACTTATTGAGGCCACCATTGAGGCATTAGACACCGAAGATGTCTTGCACCGCCTGCCCGACCAATCCATTTACGGGGAGAGCAAAACAGAACGAATCTTCAATGTTTCGCTTGAACTTGGCATTACCTGGATAAACCGGATATTGTTTCTGAAACTGCTGGAAGGGCAACTCATAACTTACCACCAAGGCAATAAGGATTACCGTTTCCTGAACACCGGAACCATCAACGACTTTGACGAACTGTTCAAATTGTTCCATAAAGTGCTGGCGGTTAATCTCAATGACCGAAACGAAGCGATAAAAACCAAATACAGCCGGGTTCCCTATTTGAACAGTTCGCTCTTTGAAATCAGCGAACTGGAAGACCAGACCATAAAAATAAACTCGCTTGACAATGGCGGGCAATTGGAACTGATCGGGACAACAATCCTGAAAGAAACCAAAAAGAACAGTACCTCGCTACCCACGCTGGATTACCTTTTCCGGTTTCTGGATGCTTACGACTTTGCCAGCGAAGGCACCGAGGATGTGCAGGAAGATAACAAGACAATTATCAATGCCTCGGTGCTTGGCAAAGTGTTTGAGAAAATAAACGGCTACAAGGACGGCTCAATTTTCACGCCTGCCTTCATCACCATGTATATGTGCCGCCAAAGCATACGCTTGGCCGTGGTGGAAAGGTTCAATGCACGGAAAAACTGGAATGCGGAAAAATTTGAAGACCTGTACAACAAGATACATGACAAGAAGGAAGCCAATGAAATCATCAATTCCCTGAAAATCTGCGACCCCGCCGTGGGTTCGGGCCACTTTCTGGTTTCGGCACTCAATGAAATCATCGCCATCAAGGGTGAACTCGGCATTCTGATGGATGCCAATGGCAAAACCCTGCGCGATTATGAGATTGAAGTAATTGAGGACGAACTGATTGTGACCGACGAAAATGCGGGCATTTTTGCCTATAATTTCAAAAGCAAGGAAAGCAACCGCATACAAAAAACACTGTTTCACGAAAAGCAGACCATCATTGAAAACTGCCTGTTTGGCGTGGACATAAACCCCAACTCGGTGAAAATATGCCGGTTGCGCCTGTGGATAGAACTGCTGAAAAATGCCTATTACAAGGAAGAAACCAACTACACCGAACTGGAAACGCTGCCAAACATTGACATAAACATAAAATGCGGCAATAGTTTGCTCAGCCGGTTTGCCTTGGATGCCGACTTGGGCAAAGCCCTGAAAAGCATAAAGTATGATGTGAAAGCCTACCGGGGTTTTGTAAACGATTATAAAAATGAGAAAAGCCGGGAAGTGAAACGAGGCCTGCAAAAAATAATAGACACGATAAAAACCGATTTCAGGACGGAAATAGGCAAAAATGACCCCAAACAGGTGAAACTGAGCAAACTCAGCGGCGAACTGTTCACGCTGCTCAACCAAGGGCGGATATTTGAACAGACCGCCAAGGAGAAAAAGACGCAAAAGGATAAGCAAGCCAAACTGGAAGCCGACATGGCCAAACTCTCGAATGAGATTGAGGAAATAAAAAGCAATGCCATCTACAAGAATGCTTTTGAATGGCGTTTTGAATTTCCCGAAGTGCTGACCAACGACGGCGAATTTGAAGGCTTTGATGTGGTGATTGGAAATCCGCCTTATATGAGAGTCCAAGAAATAGAAAAGACGCAGCCACAACAGAAAACCGTTTACGAAACAACGTATGTTTCCGCAAAAGGATCATTTGACTTGGCCAACCTGTTTTTTGAATTGGCGGTCAATGTTTCCAAAGCATCCGCAAGCAACGCCTATATTTTTCCCCACAAGTTTTTAAACGCCGACAGCGGCACTGCTTTCCGCGATTACCTGCTCGAAGGAAAGTACATTGACAAACTTGCCCATTTCGGGGCCAACATGGTCTTTGACAATGCCGATACTTACACCTGCATTACGCTTTTCAGCAAAAGGAAGAACGAAGGCATTTCGTTTCAGAGGTTTCCATTCAGGTCTGATTATAAGGATTTGATATTCAAGGAAAATAATTTCCAGTTCCTCCCCTACCAGAGCATCAAAAACGCATCAACGCTTTACGGCTCCAACAACTGGATTTTGTTCGACAGCCAGGCCGGATTCGGGGCATTTGAAAAAATGTACCGGCACAAAGCCAGCATAAAAAGCAAGTTTGAAATATTTGTCGGGTTACAAACGAGCAAAGACGAAATATACGTTTTGGATGTTTTGGAAGAAACAGACAGCACCTACAAAGTGAACGTACCACTTGACAACCGGATTTTCGAGGTTGAAAAGGAATTTTTCAAGCCTTTCCTGATGGGCAAGGAAGTGCAGCGGTTTGGCACGCTTAAGCCCAACAAGGTTGTATTTTTCCCCTACCAGTTGAACTCTGATGAGGAAATGGAGACAATTGCGGAAAAAGAGTTGAAATCCGGCTTTCCGCACACTTACGCCTATGTGATGGATTACGAAAAGGAATTCAAAAAACGGGAAAGCGGCAAAGCGGGCAAAATGAAATGCTGGTATGCCTACATCTACCCCAAAAACCTGAATAAGTTTGAGCAGTCCAAACTCTCAAGCATGGAAATTTGCGCCAACCACCCGAATGTGACTTTGAACATGGGAGACTACTACCACACAACAAAAGTGTACAGTTGGGTGAAAAACGAAAAGACCAAAGAAGATTACCGGTATTTCCTTGCCATTGCCAATTCAAGCCTGTTGTGGTGGTTCCTGAAAAACACCGGCGATACGCTGCAAGGCGACGCGAGGACATTCAAGACAAACTACCTGAATCCGTTCCCGCTACCGGAAACCGTATCAGAGACAAACCAGAAACCTTTCATTGATTTGGTTGATCAAATCTTTGAAGCCAAGCGGCAAGGCCAGGACAGCACCGAACTCGAAAAGCAGGTGGACGGGTTGGTTTACAACCTTTACGACCTGACCGACGACGAAATCACGATGGTGGAAGGGAAATAAACTGCCCGCCAAACACAACCCGCGCAAGGAAAGCACCCGCCTCGCGGTTCGTTGTCATTCCGACGGAGGAGGAATCCGGCCTGTACTTGTTGGCAAGCACAAACTTGGCGCGTGATTCACGCCGGATTCCTCCTCCGTCGGAATGACAAAAGGGGTTTGGCGTTTCCAAAAGCTGAAAGCCCCGTTTCCGCCTTTGGCGGAACTTTTAGCTTTAGCGGGGATACTATTTTCCAACGTTTTCCTGGTTCCCCCTTCGGGGGTCAGGGGACTACAACTTCCCGCCGAACGGCACCACCAATTTCACACTCACATTGCGCCCCATGTTATACACACCCCGGCGGCCGGTGGCGGCGTTCACATCGAGGTATTTCAACCGGCTCTGGTGCGACTGGTAGGCCACGTCAAACACGTTGTTGACCGACAGGAACACGGAAAATAGCGTTTTCTTGGCTTTGGAAACCACCTCGCCGCCCATGCCGATGTTTACCAACTGGTAGCCGGGCGTGCGGGTTTCGGTGTTATACGCCGCCAGAAAGCGGTTCTGGGTCTGGTACAGTTCAAAATCCAGCGTGGCATACAGGTTTTGGAAGCGGTTTTTCCAGCGGTCTTTGGTCAGTTTGGCTTGCGTGAGCCAGCGCGGCGCGGGCATGAACGGCAGGAATCTGGCATCTTCGGTGGTAGCCGCCAGATTGTCGCCAAACACGCTCGAATAGCTTTGCGTGAGGCTGAACCAACGGATTTTTTCGGGATTGTAGGTCACTGTCGCCTCCAAGCCGCGCAGCCGGGCGTTGCCTTGCGCATACCTGAACACCGGCACATCGCCCTGCACCAGCGAATCCTGCCCGCCCGTGGTTTGCACCCGCTGCGAGAAAGTATAGTTTTGGATGGAATTCTGGAAAATGCTCACATCCACGTACAGGTTCCGGTTCTCGTAGGTCAGCCCGAAATCGCCCTGGTAAGCCACTTCCGGCACGGCCTGCAAATTGCCGATTTCGTAACGGAATGTGCCCGCGTGGATGCCGTTAGACGATAGTTCGGGTACGGTCGGTGCCCGGAATCCGCGCGAAATGTTGGCCCGAACCAGCAGTTTTTCGGTCAGGTTGTACACACCGCCCGCGCTGGCCGAAATGTTGCGGTAGTTTTTGTCCAAGCCCGCAAACCGTTCTGAACCAGTGCCTTGAGGCATCACCTGAAAATCTCCCTCTGGGTCAACGTACAGTTTTCCAATGTCCAGCAGCCGCACATCGTACCGGATGCCGCCACTCAGTTTCAGTTTGCCCAGATTCTTTTTCCCGAAGGCAAACAGTCCGTTGTCAAACAGGTTATAATCCGGGTACAACACCTGAAACCCTTGGTTGTCAAGGTTCTGGAACATTCCGTTCGTACCCATGTTCAGTTCCCAATCATTGCCGGGAGCCAGGTTATAGCGCACATCATAATAATACGTGTGCAGCAGCAAATCCAGTTGCGCCTCCCACGGGCGGCTAACCGCGCCGTATTCGCTGCGCTGGTTGCGGGCATAGCTGACATTGGCCGTCAGCGACGACTTTTCGCTGAGTGTGAACAGGTTGTTCCACGAGATTTTCCCGTTGGTCAGCCGCTGCGAGTTGTACGGTATCAGGTCGCGGCTACGCAGTTCGGCATCGGTTACGGGCCGGTCGGTTTCATCGCCGGAGGGCAAAATGGTGGCCGTGGAGAAGCGTCCGGTATTGTCGCGGGTGCCGTTGATGATGTTGAACCGTTGGAAAGACCGCAGAAAATGAATCCGCGAATAGCCCCAGGCCTTGTTGAAACCGACAAAGCCGCTGAAATTGAGCGGTTCGCTGAAATTGGAGGCATACACCCGCCCATCGTTACGGTTGCGGTAGTTTTGCGACGACTTGCTGGAACTTTGCAGCAGCCACGTGAAACCGTTCTTGTTGCCCGCCACCTGCGCCGAAAGCCCGGCCAGTCCGTGGTTGGTCTGGTAGTTGGTCAGCACGCGGCCCACGATTTTGCCTTCCTCAACGGGCCTTGGCGACAGTACCGAAATCACGCCGCCCAAACCGTCCGAGCCGTACATGAGGCTGCCCGCGCCCCGGATAATCTCGTAGCGGTCGATCGAGTATTCGTCAATTTGGATACTATGCTCCTCGCCCCACTGGTTGTCTTCCTGCCGTATGCCATCGTGCATGGTTATCACGCGGTTGAAACCCAGCCCCCGGATAATCGGCTTGCTCAGGCCGGCTCCGGTCGAAACCTGCGACATTCCCGGCAACTTCGCCACGGCATCCACCAGGTTCGTGGACGATTGCTGCAACAGCCGGATCTGGGTGATGGCCGCAATCGGAATCGGGCTTTCCTTGATGATGGTCTTGGTCGAAGAGCCGGACACAATCACTTCTTCCAACGTCTGCGAGGCGTTTTCCATCAGGAAATCCTTTTGCGTAACACCTTGGATGTCAACTTTTTCCAACAGCGTCCGGTGCGAAACGTAGCTTATCTGCACCGTATAAACACCTTTGGGCAACTGCCCGATCCGGTAGTTGCCTTCCACATCCGTTGTGGCCCCAACGCGCAATTCGGGCAAGTAAACCGCCGCGCCAATCACCGATTCGCCATCCTCGCGGTGCGTGACTCGGCCGGTCAATGAATTTTGGGCAAACGCTGAAAAACCGCAGATGAAACATAAAAGAGTAACTGATTTTCGCATGGTCGCTTGAGTTGAACACAAAAGGAATTCAATTAATTTAGGCAAAACTAAACAATAATTTAGTTTTGCCTAAATTAATTTTTCAAAGAATCAAACAATGGAAGACCCAACCGCACGGCTCCCAAAATAGTATCTTCCGCAACGCCCAAACCCGCCCGGGTTATTCCTCCACCAGTTCCGCATCGGTCACGATGTACACCATTTTCTCCGCGTTGGTGTCGTTGAGCACCAGCGTGCCCCGGATGCGGATTGGCTTGTCCGACTGCTTAATGGGCGTTTTGGCCTCCACTTCCACCACTGTTTCCGGCCCGCCCACCCCGCAGAAAAAACACGCGTTCAGCGGCAACGACGACAGCCCGAAATGCTTGGACCAGCGCGTTTCCTCAAACGGGAACAAGTATCCGGCTATCTCAATCGGCTTGCCGCCCAACGCTTTCACTTTGCCCCCAAAACTCGGGTAATACACATCGCCGCGCATCTGGAACTTCACGTCGGCCAAGGTTTTCCACGTGTCCGACGAAACCTGGCCACCTTTGTCCACTTTATACGCCGGTGTTTGCGCCGCCGCCACGCCCATCCACCCCACCAGCACGGCGGCCAGTAAACTCTTCAACTGGTTGTTTTTCATGATACCTTTGTTTTTGTTGCCTGCTGCAAATTAAACGATTTTGCGGCATACTTATGATGCGGCCGCCCAGCCCGTTGGACGCTTTGCCACCAAATCGGGCGGAGTTGAAACACGCGATTGCCATTATCCGTAACTTGCCGGAAAACCGGCCATATTCACAGACGAGGCGTGTTTACCATGAAAAGCATTTTCATTTTCCTCATCCGGGTGTACCAATACGGCATCAGTCCGTATTTTGCGGGCAGTTGCCGGTTTGCCCCCACGTGTTCCAATTACGGCATTGCCGCCATCCGCAAGCACGGGGCTTTGAAGGGCGGCTGGCTTACGCTGCGCCGCATCGGGCGTTGCCATCCGTGGGGTGGCAGCGGCTACGATCCGGTTCCGTGAGGTGCGTAGTGCGGGGGCAAAATAGTATCTTTCCGAAAGCCGAAACCCACAACCGCACAAGTTTGCGCCGGGCTGTTGGACTTGGAAAGTCCAACTACGTTACCCTGCAAAATAGTATCTTTCCGGAAGGCCAAACCCGCTTTTTCCCTACTTTTG
>JANPIL010000219.1:0-2763 GCA_031424975.1 Sphingobacteriales bacterium | reverse complement strand
ACTGCCTGAGCGGCTATGTACTGACCAAGAAAGGCCATATGCTGCTGTTCAGTTTCATGCACAACAACTACACGGCTCCGGTGAGCGAGATAAAGCGGGAAATGGAAAAGGTGCTGCGGCTGGCGCGTGACAAGTATTGAGGGGTGGATGGGTTGCCGGTTAACCCACGGTTTCAACCGTGGGTAACGTGTTGGAAACAATATTTTCAACCGTTTTAACGGTTTTGGGGCTTTCGTCAAAAACAAGTCCGTGGAGTAGGATAAACCTCTCATATTCCTGCTGGAATGTCATGTTTTTATGGTGTTCCTGCTGGTTTTTGATGTATGAATCCACTTTTGCCAATACGGATTCGCTCACTGAAAAAGCCCCGTAGCCTGTTTGCCACGCGAATCTTTCGGGAACAATGGTTTGCTGGTTAATCCAATGTGATGATTCCCCTTTTACATTTTTAATGACTTCCGCCACCGATTTTGTGGCATTCAAAAGAAACAAGACATGAAGATGGTCATTGGTGCCATTGAGATTCCGGCAAAAACAATCCAATGATTTCAAATGCTGTTCGATATGCGCATAAATAACCGGTGTTGCATTCGTTTCAATGATGGGTTGCCGGTTTTTGGTGGAGAATAGGGCATGAATCCATATTTTACTCAGAGAATGTCCCATGTGATGGCCTATTGTGAATTTGAACGTACCTAAACCGTTAAAACGGTTTTTGAACCGCCAAATACGCAAAAACCCACGGTTGAAACCGTGGGCTGTTGACTATTATCATACACTGTCAAGATTCACTTCAAAAATAGTATCCTCCAAAACCCCAAACCTCACACCCTCACCCCTGCTTCCGCAAAGGCGCGCACCGCATTGGCAATGCCTTCCGGGTCGAAGCCACATTCGCGGTGCAGTTCCAGCGGCTCGCCGTGTTCCACAATACGATCCGGGATGCCGAGACGCTTCACTTGGGCGGTGTAGCCGTGTTCGGCCATGAATTCGAGTACCGCACTGCCAAAGCCGCCCATCACGCAGCCGTCCTCCACAGTGATTATCCGGCTGAAATTCGTGAAGATTTCGTGCAGCATCACCGCATCCAGCGGCTTTACGAAACGCATATCATAGTGGGCGGGTTTCAGCCCTTCAAAAGATAGGAGTTTGCAGGCTTCAACAGCATAGTTGCCAATATGCCCGATGGTCAGTATCGCCACCTCCTCGCCATCGCTCACTTTGCGCCCCGTACCGATTTCCATTTCCTCAAACGGCGTTTTCCAAACGGGCATCACACCCTCGCCGCGCGGGTAGCGGATAGTGATGGCAGCCTTGTGATCCTTGAAGCCGGGCAATTGCGCAGTGTACATGATGTTGCGCAATTCCTGCTCGTTCATCGGCGCAAACACAATCATATTCGGGATGCAGCGCATATACGCCAAGTCGTACGCGCCGTGGTGCGTGGGGCCGTCGGCTCCGGCAAAACCGGCCCGGTCCAGGCAAAAAACCACCGGCAGTTCCTGGATGCACACATCGTGCACCACTTGGTCGTAGCCGCGCTGCATGAAAGTGGAGTAGATATTGCAGAACGGAACCAAGCCCTGCGTGGCCAGGCCCGCCGAAAACGTGACGGCGTGCTGCTCGGCAATGCCCACGTCAATGGCGCGGTGCGGCATGGCCGCCATCATGATGTTGAGCGATGAGCCGGAAGGCATGGCGGGTGTAATGCCGAAAATCTTGTCGTTCTGTTCGGCCAGTTCCAAAATCGTGTGCCCGAACACATCCTGGTATTTGGGAGGCTGCGGCTTGTCGTGGGTTTTGCGGCGGATTTCGCCGGTCACCTTGTCAAACAGGCCGGGGGCGTGCCATTTGGTCTGTTCCTTTTCGGCGGGGGCATAGCCTTTGCCTTTCACAGTGACGCAATGCAAAATTTTGGGGCCGGGAATGTCGCGCAAATCCTTCATCACACTCACCAGATGATCCACATCGTGGCCGTCGAGCGGACCGAAATAGCGCAGGTTCAGCGACTCGAACAGGTTGCTTTGCTTGAGCAGGGCGGCCTTGATGGCGTTTTCGATTTTGGAAACCACTTCCTGCGCGTTCTTGCCAAACTTGCTGATTTTACCGAGCGAAGTCCAAACCTCGTCTTTGGCCTTGTTGTAGAGCCGCGAGGTAGTGATGTCGGTCAGGTAATCCTTCAATGCGCCCACGTTCGGGTCAATGGCCATGCAATTGTCGTTGAGCACAATCAGCAGGTTGGTATTGGCCACACCCGCGTGGTTCATGGCTTCAAAGGCCATGCCCGCCGTCATGGATCCGTCGCCAATCACGGCCACGTGCTGGCGTTGCGTCTCACCCTTGTAGGCCGATGCGGCCGCCATGCCCAAGGCCGCCGAAATGGACGTGGACGAATGCCCTACGCCAAACGTGTCGTACTGGCTTTCCTTGCGTTTCGGAAAACCCGAAATGCCGCCGTACATCCGGTTGGTGTGGAAACTGGCGCGCCTGCCGGTCAGTATCTTGTGGCCGTAGGCTTGGTGGCCCACATCCCAGACCAACTGGTCGTAGGGCGTATTGAAGGCGTAATGCAGCGCAACGGTGAGTTCGACCACGCCGAGGCTGGCCCCGAAATGCCCGCCATAAACCGACACGCAATCAATAATGTACTGGCGCAGTTCGGTGCAGACCTCATACAGTTGCGCGGAATCCAGTTTGCGCAAGTCTTCCGGCGTTTCTATTTGGGCCAGCAGTTTTCCGGGTTGTATGAGCATATCGGGAGTT
>JANPIL010000218.1:0-3314 GCA_031424975.1 Sphingobacteriales bacterium | reverse complement strand
TTTGCCCCGCACCAAGCCCCGCCCCGAAAAATGCCGCGCCGGGGTGGCCGTGAGTTCAACGGAATCCGCCATTTTTTTGCTTTCACCCCAGTCCAGTTCCGTGATTTTGGCCGGGTCAATGCCCCAATGTTCCAGATGCGCCCCCACCCCCAGCGACGTGACGATGTTTTTGACCTTGGATTTCAGCCCTAAAACCGTCCGGTAATCCAAGTGGTCATAGTGGTCGTGCGTGAGGATGAGCAAGTCAATGGGCGGCAAGTCAGCGACTTGGTACACATCCGAACCGGCAAACGACTTGGCGAAAAACGAAACCGGCGAGGCGCTGCCGCTGAAAACCGGATCCACGAGAATGTTCAGATTCCGGGACTTTATCAGGTATGATGAGTGCCCGAACCACACAATCACGGGTTTTTCGGATGGCAATGCCCGCAAATCGGTCTTGACCGAAGGCAGCGGTTTGGGCGGGGCGGTATTGGCGGGCTTGTCGAAAAAATCCTTTGTCATCTTGACAAACGATGCGCTTTTCAACATCACTTCCGTGGGAACCGGGTTCAGGAACGCGCCATCCCGGTAGTTGGGCGATTGTCTGATCCTGTCCAGCCTTGCACCGGACGGGTTTTTGCCAAATGTTTTCTGCTGCATGAATACGACTGTTGCCACGACCAGCAAGACCAGGATTATACCCAAGGCCACGGCCGTTTTTCTAATGAATCTCATTGGTTTTGAGGGGCGCGTTGCCAATGGAAGGGCAGACGTTTGGAAACCGTGTTTTATTTCATTCCGGCTGCCGTTGTTGCGGCAAAACAGGCAACGTGCGGGTTTGGCGTTTTCGGCTGATGGCGGAATGGACCATTCTGGGTCAAACGATTAGCTGACCGAATCAAGGCCGGAGGGGTTTGGGGTTTCTGGAAGATACTATTTTCGTCCGGCCAATCCTTTTGCGGATTCGGAATGCAAGACCGTGAAAGGCGGAATTATTACTGGGGCAAGTCAAACTTGTAGCCCACACCCTTGACGGTCTTGATGTGGCCCTCGCCTATCTTCTCGCGCACCTTGCGGATGTGCACATCCACGGTGCGGGCCAGCACATACACATCCGTACCCCAGATGTTTTGCAGCAGGTCGTCGCGGCTGAACACCTTGTTCGGGTTTTGCGCCAAAAAGTACAGCAGTTCAAATTCCTTCTTGGGCAGTGTAATGTGCAGGCCATTGTTGGTGACCGTGTAGCTTTTGCGGTCAATGGTCAGTTCGCCCACGTTCACCTTGTCGTCCTGCTTGGTTTTCTTGGATTCGCGGCGAAACAGCGCGTTGATGCGGCTCATCAAGGCGCGGGGCTTGATCGGCTTGGTAATGTAGTCGTCGGCACCGACATCAAAGGCGGCCACTTCCGAATATTCCTCCGAGCGGGCGGTGAGGTAGATGATGAACGTGCCGGTGAGTTCGGGCATTTCGCGCAGGCGGCGGCCCGCCTCCACGCCGTCCATGTTGGGCATCATGATGTCCATCAGGATCAGGCTGGGCACAAATTCCTTGGCTATTTCCAATGCCTTGCGGCCATCAGAAGCCGTGCGGACTTCATAGCCTTCCTTAATCAGGTTGTACTGGAGGATTTCGGTAATGTCCGCTTCATCATCCACAATCAACACTTTGTACGTTTGGTTCACAATCATGGTGTTTTTCGGCTTTGGGTTCCGCATCCCGGATTCGGGCAGGTAAAGTTAGGCAGGTTTTCGGTTTTCAAAAGATTTGGCGTGCCAAAGGCTCTGTTTTGCACCCTTAACCGAAAAATAACCTGTTTGCCGAAAAAAAAATGCCGGAAAACATGGCCGCGCCCTGCTTTCCGGCAACCGGAATACCAACCCCGAACACCGGGTTTTGCCTTTTCCGGAGATACTATTTTTTTAGGGCGTGCTTCACCGCGCTGTCCAGCGAGTTGCCGTGCAAGTCGGTGTCTATAATCATGCCATTCTTGTCAATCAAAAACGTGGCCGGGATGGCCTCCACGCCGTAGTCGGCGGCAGCTTTGTTGTTCCAGAATTTCAAGTCCGACACGTGGTTTTCCCAGGCCAGCCCGTCCTTGGCAATGGCCTGCTCCCAACGTTGTTTGTTCTGGTCCAGCGAAACACTGTAAACCGTGAAGCCCTGTGCCTTGTATTTTTCATACACCTTGACCACGCCGGGATTGGCTTTGCGGCAGGGGCCACACCACGAAGCCCAGAAATCAATCAGAACCACCTTGCCCTTGAGCGACGACAGTTTGATCACCGTTCCGTTGGGTGCCGACAGGGCTATTTCGGGAGCCTTGTCGCCAACGGAGGGGATTTTGCTTGGCTTAGTAAAGGCAACGGCCAGCAGCAGGATGGCGGTAATGGCAGTAAGTTTCAGTGAGTTTTTCATGGTACACATTAATTGGTTTTTTTTGGGTGCAAGATACGGAACGGTTGCGGTTATTGGAAGGCCGGTTTTTGTTTCAGCCCCTTGAAATCCTTCAAGTCCATGGCAATGGAACCGACAAACATATCGGCCTCTATTTTTACGGGTATGCGGTTCTTGTCGTCCGTTATCCAGACCCGGATGGAGCCTTCGCCATCGAACATCTCGTTTTTGGGCATTACCGGCGCTATCCTGATGCAGCGGATTTTGCCGAACTTGGTCGAAACCTCTTCTTTGCCCCGGTACCGTATTTTGAAGTCGTACAGCTTGTCATCGAAAAAGGCGGGTATCGGCACGGTCTCGTTCACGCGCAACTGGGCGAAATCAATGGTGCGCAGGTAGCAGTAGCCACTGATAATGTCCTGCACGCCCTTGGGCATCTCAAACTGCTTGGCCGCTTCGTTTTTCTCTTCCGAACGGATGGTTTGCTCCCGGTGGTTGAAATGAACCGTTTCCTCCTTGCGGTATTTGCCTTCCTGCACGTTGGTCTGGAACCGCTGCGGCACCAGGGCGGAAGTGTCAACGTACGATTTCCACGTGTCGCGGATGCGGATCACCCAATCAAAAGCCCCCACCGACCGCCCGAAAGCGGTCACTTCGTAGCAGGGCCTTTCATTGACCTTGTGTATCTGGTTGGAAACCTTCACTTCGGCTTCACCGGCATTGATAAATCCGTAATGGACGCGGTAGCGAAGCACCTCGCCCGGCCCGAAACTCTCGTTGGGTACGCGGCGTTGCGGGTCGGAACCGCGAAACGCACCAACCACCACAACCAAAACCAGCGACAAAGGGAAAAGATAGGCTTTCTTCATGGCAATCATACTGTTTTTATGTAATGACAGTTGTGACGCAAAGTTACAAATTCCGTGCTAAGTTTTGGG
>JANPIL010000217.1:0-4261 GCA_031424975.1 Sphingobacteriales bacterium | reverse complement strand
TTTTTCTTCACATGAAAAGAAAAGATACCTTGCAGACACGGCCCGGGTGTTGGGGTGATGTTGGAAAAAGGGGCGGCTACCCATCGGGGGTTACAACTAAAATCTTCGTTGTAATTACGACCCGTGGGGGCTCAACCTGGCCGGGATTGAGACGGCCGGGAGTCCCGACCACAAGTACCAGTACAACGGCAAGGAGAAACAGACCGAACTGGGGCTGGACTGGAGTGACTACGGGGCAAGGATGTATGACAACCAATTGGGACGTTGGCATGCAGTGGATCCACTGGCGGAAGTCTCCCGGAGATGGTCACCCTATAACTATGCCTACAATAGTCCATTGGTTTTCAAAGACCCGGATGGGATGTTGCCTTACAGACCCGGTTCCGGAAATGGAAATAACGGAACGGAACTTGATCCTGCAAAGCAAAAACCTGCGTGGGATGATCCGACACCGTGTCTTTGTGCAGGTGCGGGCCAAAGTAGTCCTGATGACTGGTATCGGGGAGAAAACGGTAAGTTGACTTGGTTTGACAACGACCCAGGTGAAGGTTATAAACGGGTGGGTGGCGCTGATTTCGAGTTTCAAGGCGGCTCGCTTGCCGAGGTTGCTGTCACTGGCGATGCGATAAGCAATTTGCAGGAATGGATGTCCGGTTTTGACAATTCAATGGGGTTGGACAAAAGCCATTGGGGCTATTATGAAGCCAATGGCCTGCGCAATCCGTATTCTCCGTTCACACCCGACGCGATTGGATTTCAATACACGGTTGGAGGAAACATCGGGGCATTCAGTGGTTCCCTCACTATTGGCCTCTTGCTCAGCAACAATGATTACCGGCTTTACGTGAGTCCGGCGGCGGGTGGCGCATTCGGGTCGGGCGGAAGGGTGGGCTTCGCGCAATCCCTTTCAGTATTCGCAGCTCAGTATACAGGAAGCAAAACGTTTGTAGACTTATCCGCTTTTGGTGGGGGATCCACCACGTTTACCGGGATACTCGGACCAGTGTCAGGTTTTTACAGCCAGAGTTCCAACTCATTGCTGAAGAATGAACCGGTAGGCTTGGGACGTGGCTTTAACAGTTATGGCATCAGTTATGGCATCAGTTATGGCATAGGGATCAAGTCTCCCGAACTCGGTTTTAGCACCGAAGTGGGCCATACCCTCATGTGGAGCCACTCCAAGGGGGGTGAGTCAGGATTTTAAACGGGCAATCTCTTTATGCAAAAAATTAGACTTTTCCTGGTTTGCGCTTTATTTGTCTGCCAATCCTGCCATAATTGCGTGGAACATTCCAGGGAATTCCGGAATGAGGACTATCGTTTCCAAGTCCGTAAAAAGTACCAAGAGGGCAGGTACACCGTTTTTGAGGGCTCCGGTCAGATGTTCAAAGATGTTGGTTGGGACTATCTTCTTGACACGGTCCGCATCGGGGATACTTTTTTGAAGGAAAAGGGAAGTACTATCGTCAAAATAATCAAGAAGGATACCGTTTATGAATTTCCGGCGTATTGCTCCGGCTTACCGATGGATCAGTATGTCAGATAAAACACTTAAAATTGTACTGGTCTGCGCGGGCCTTTGGATGACAGCCTGCGCATCGGATACGGAAAACAAGGCCATCAATGAAATCAGGGAACGCTACAACTGCCAGATAGCCTATTCGAAAACCTTCGCCGCCACGTCTTCAGGGTCAGGCAGGAGTTTTGATGTGACATTGGCCGCCAGTCCGTACATGGATTCATTGATAGCCGAAGAACCCGCTTCCTTCAGTGCATTCACGATCTATAACAATCTCACCCCGGAAGAGAGACAAAAATACTCGTCCGTCCGGGTTGCGGTCGTGCAGACGCAGGCGAATGCCAAAAAAACGTCCAGTTATGAGTTTGATCTGCCAAAACTGGCCTTGATCGTTTCCAAATACCATCATGTGGAGCAAGCCATCGGGGATTTGAAAAAACGCCGGTATGATACAATGTTCAATCAGTTGAATCCGGCTGTCGGGGCAACAGTTGACAAGCCGAAAGTGACCCGGTTTCTGGACAGTCTGCTTACCAGTCACGGTGACATACACGGCTACCGGTTCAGGGGCTTTTATTTTTTTGATGAGACCCTGGGCAGCCAGACCCTCCATCTGATCGCCTTGAAAGGCGTTTTGATGAGAAACAGGGACGACCATAATTTCAACATATTCGTGTCACAAGACCCCCGGGATGAACAGGTGTACGGTGTGACTTTTAAGTGATTTGAGAAAACCCTGCAAATCACCACGGCTTTCACTCTGCCCTGAAAACCGGTTCAAGCAAAGATGCTTAAACCTTTTCCTTTAGCGGGTTTGGGCTTTCCGGAAGATACTATTTCCCACTGTTGATATTCTCATTAACGACAGAGCACGTTCCGCAAGTAACATGGATCAAGCCCTAAGCATACGAAACCCTTGCCAAGACAGGCGGGGGTTTTGTGTTTTGCAGGGATACTGTTTTGCAGGCAGCCAAGCACGCCTCACAAGCCGTCACCGCCCAGCATGGCACGGTACCCGGCGCAGACTTCCCCGCCCATAAGCCGCCGCACGTATTCGTCCATGCCGACATCGTTCTTTTCCATCACGTAGCGCGTGAACGAAAGGATTGTCTTGCAGGTATCAAAGCCCATTTTCTGCGAAGCCGTGCGCATCGGTTCGGCCAGCCCTTCCAGCCACTCCGCCCAATCCTGCTCGGTCGGAACGACACTGAATTTTCAACCAGCAAACAAGTACGTTTTCAGTCAACGCAAAATGGAAAGATTATGCCAGTCGTGAATTTATACTCGAAAAGACAAAAATCCTTACGGGGTGAAGTGCCAGAGGTGTTCGCTTACCATTTTTTACCACCAGGACTTCGTAGGCAGATAATTTCCATAACCAACGACTGCTTTCCGAACGAAAGTATTTATGTCACCTACGAAAAAATCTATCCGGTAAAACTTTTCAGAAACATTTTGATCAGGGAATATGGCAAACCTGACTTAGGGTATAGCCACGAAGTCAACAAAGACTTTACAAAGTTCATATTGGGTGAGGGAGATGTTGAGCGTGTCTTAAATGCCATTGAATTGATTTTCAAGTATGTCAACACAGAATCCCGAGAGGAAAACCTTTATATCCAAACCCATGCAAACATCCGTCCGGACGCGGCCATAGAGGAACTCAACACAAGGTTTAAAGAGCATGGCGTAGGTTATCAGTTTGTTTCAAACGAAATCATCCGCATGGATTTGACCTATGCCCATGCGGAAATCACCCTTCCCACCCTTTCCATTCTTGCCGATCCTGTTTTTGCTGGTGCGAATGACGAGTACCTGACCGCTCATGAACATTACAGGCATGGCAGGCACAAGGAATGTCTGAACGAATGTCTGAAGGCCTTTGAAAGCACAATAAAAATCATTCTCATACAAAAGCAGTGGCCTTTTGATCCAAACAGGGACACACTAAACAAGCTGGTTGGCATCTGCTTTGAACAAAACCTGATACCGGATTACTTGCAGACACAGTTCAGTTCATTGAGAAGCGTTTTGGAATCGGGTGTCAACACCATCAGGAACAGGAATGGGGGCCACGGCCAAGGATCCCAGCCGCAAAGCGTAAGCGGGGAAATGGCGCGGTATGCGTTGAACTTAACCGGATCCAACATCATCTTCTTGACTGAACTGAGCGGAAAGCATCAGTCAGGTTGAGGTTTGGCATGCAAGTTGAAAAGATCACTTACAGGGTTTCGCATCAGCACAATCATCGGTTGAAGACGCAGGTATTACGGAAATGGCAGTCGGAGAGCCGCGCCAAAGGCGGCTACCAACCATACATGGGGTTTGTGTAACCATACATGGGGTTGGTGCTTAGCCTGTGACCTCCGATTCAGGTTTGGTCTTGCCTGTAAGGCGGCAATTGGCGTTTGATAAAAAGATGCTGTTTCCTGAGCTGTTGTTTTCTGAAGGTGTCGCTTTTGGAAATCCGCACTGCCCGCATTGGAGGTCAGGGCCAGCAGAACCACCCATTTGCCCGCAAATTCCAGGAACGGCAGCACCGAGTCGCTGCCCATGTACGGGGCCACGGTGACGGCATCAAAATCCATTTGTTCAAAAAAAGCCCGCGCATACAAACCCGACGTGTTGCCGATGTCGCCGCGCTTGGCATCGGCAATGGTGAAATGCGTTTTTGGAATGTATTCGATGGTTTTTTGCAGGCTTTCCCAGCCTTTCGCGCCCAATGCCTCGTAAAAGGCGGTG
>JANPIL010000216.1:0-3682 GCA_031424975.1 Sphingobacteriales bacterium | reverse complement strand
AAAAACTCACGTTCATCAACAAATATTCGAAGCACGGGGGCGTGGCGGCCATCATAAAATCTGTTGATGGCGGCAAAACTTGGCTCAACATCCCAGAAGCAGACACGCCGACCTTTTTCAGCCCTTCGTTTGGCGCACCCGCCTTCCTGACTTTCGGGCCAGGCAACACCGAAACCCCGGCGTACCTTGCCCCGTACGTTTATGCGGTTTCGAATGATGGCAACTGGGCATCGGGCAGCCATGTGCGGATGGGCAGGGTGCACCGCGACAGTGTGATTTATAAAAATGCATGGCGTTTTTTTGGCGGACTCACCAAGTCAAAACAGCCCAAGTGGGTCGGCGGCGAAGCCCTATCCAAGCCCATATTCACCGATCCCGGCCATGTGGGGCATCCTTCCATCACGTACAACAAGGCACTGAACCGTTATTTCCTGATCATATTCAGCGATGCGGTTCCGCACAAGGAGAATGCGCCGTTAAGCGCGATGGACAAATGGGATGTGGCATCGGAACTGCAGATGTATGAAAGCGAAAACCCTTGGGGGCCGTGGAAAGTCTTCCATTCGGAAAAGCCTTGGGGCGGAAAAAACCACACCAACTATCTGGCACAAATGCCCTCCAAATGGTTTGGCACCAATGGGTTGTCCGGTTCTATCATCTTTGCGGGAGACTACACGCGCGACGGCGCGCATTACGGTTTCATGACGCAATCGTTCAAGCTGACCCTGAAAAAAGCCAAATGACCGGCCGGTTGCTACAAATGCGCAAACCCGGCCTTTGGAGCCGGGTTTGCGCGTTTGGAAACATACTATTTTACTTCCGGCCCACAGTGTCTTTTTTCTGGGTTCCGTAAGTGCCGGTCGAGTCCTTTTTCATCTTCTTGTCCTTCTTGTTTCCCGAAGGATAGCTGGATGAAGGGGTTTTCTGGGTCGGTGTTGTTTGAGAAGGCGTAGTCTGCGACGGGGTTGTCTGCGCCATGCTGCCAAAAGTCACCGCTACGGCAACAAATGTGGCCAAAATCCAATTTTTTTTCATGATTCAAGTGGTTTAGTGGTTTGAAAAAAGACTGTCCAATGGTGTTTCGTAACTCATTGATTTACAATCTATTATGTTATACGCTATTAAAAAGCACAAGGTTGTGCGGCTTGGGTGTTTTTTGGGTGGGCAAATTGTTGTCAAGCATCCAAGACGCTGACTGTCAGTTTGTTATTGTATGGAATCCTTGCCGGAAATCTTCCTTTCAAAACGTTTCTTTTTCCTCATTCCTTATCTACCTTTGCAAACCTTGGCAGTACCCGTTTCCGAAGCCCGTCGCTGCCCGGTTGGCCACCCCCGAAATGTAGAAAGGATAGGGTTTCCGGAGGTTCTTGAAATCGCACAGTTCCGGGTTCTTCGGGTCGGCGACCAGCGGCAGCCGGTCATTCATCCGCCACACCGTTCACTTATCATAACCCATGGCACGCAACCAGAATCCGTTTTTCCGCAACCCGATGGCCCAGCAGCAAGCTGCTCCCATGCCCGGCGTAAAAACCAAGAAATACCAACTGACCAAGAAAACCTACACCCGCCTGGGCATGGTGCATTTGCTGCGCACACAATGGCGCTGGGCCGCCATACCGCTGGCAATCATTGTGTTGAACACCATCCTGAACCTGACCGGGGCCTACCGCAACTGGTGGATATACCTGATTGCCCTGCTGGTGGTGGTTGGCTACGGACTGTTTTGGCTCATCCAATTCTGGGGCATTTCGCAACTGGAGCAGTACAAGATTATGTTCGACAGGTTTTTCTACGACATCAATGGCAAGGAAATAAAGGCCATGGTGAGCCAGAAAGAAGGTATGCAGATAAACTGGGACACGGTGCAGAAGGTGTATGTGGAAAAGGACGCGTACACGCTGGTGCTGTCGCGCGGGCAGTTCATCCATTTGCCGTTCAGCATTTTCAGTTCCGACAACGACATGAAATTCGTGGAGCGGATTCTCAGGCAAAAGGACTTGATTAAGTAACCGCAGTAGCACACGCTTCAGCTTGTGCAAAATCCGCAGGATTTTTAGAAAGCCGGGTTTCGCGTTTTCAAAACATACTATTTTTTTATTCGCTTGTTTATAAAAACATATGGACTTCCGCATTGAAAAAGACACGATGGGCGAAGTGAAAGTGCCCGCCCATGTGTATTGGGGCGCACAGACGCAGCGTTCCATTGAAAATTTCCGGATTGCGCAAGACATCAACCAGATGCCGCGCGAAATAATCCGCGCCTTTGCCTACCTCAAAAAAGCCGCCGCCCTGACCAATTTGGATGCCGGGATATTGCCCCAAGAAAAATGCGATATGATTGGCCAAGCCTGCGACGAAATCCTTGAAGGCAAGCTCGACGACCAGTTTCCGCTGGTGGTGTGGCAGACCGGCTCGGGCACGCAAAGCAACATGAACGTGAACGAAGTGGTGGCCTACCGCGCCCACGTACTCAACGGCGGCAGCTTGGCAGACGAGAAAAAAGCCCTGCATCCCAACGACGATGTGAACAAGTCGCAGTCATCGAACGACACGTTCCCGACGGCCATGCACATTGCGGCGTACAAGATTTTGCTGGATGTGACTATTCCGGGCATTGAAAAACTGCGCAACACCCTGGCCGCCAAGTCCAAGGAATTCATGCACGTGGTGAAAATAGGCCGGACGCACTTCATGGATGCCACGCCGCTGACCGTGGGGCAGGAGTTTTCGGGCTACGTGTCACAACTGGATCATGGCTTGCGGGCCGTCAGAAACACGCTTGCGCACCTGTCCGAACTGGCGTTGGGTGGCACGGCCGTGGGCACGGGCATCAACACGCCGCCCGGCTACTCGGAAAATGTGGCCCGGCACATTGCCAACCTGACCGGCCTGCCTTTCATCACCGCCGAAAACAAATTCGAAGCCCTTGCCGCCCACGATGCCATCGTGGAAGCCCATGGAGCCTTAAAAACCGTAGCCGTGAGCCTGATGAAAATCGGCAACGATGTACGGATGCTATCGTCGGGGCCACGGGCGGGCATCGGCGAATTGTACATCCCCGACAATGAGCCGGGCAGCAGCATCATGCCGGGCAAAGTGAACCCCACGCAGTGCGAAGCCATGACCATGGTAGCCGCGCAAGTGCTCGGCAACGACGTGGCGATTAACATTGGCGGGGCCAGCGGGCATTTTGAACTGAACGTGTTCAAGCCGATGATGATTTACAACTTCTTGCATTCGGCCCGGCTGATTGGCGACGTGTGCGTGTCGTTCAACGACAAGTGCGCCGAAGGCATCCGGCCCATCGAGGCCAATATCCGCAAGCACGTGGAAAGCTCATTGATGCTGGTGACGGCGTTGAACACGAAAATAGGCTACTACAAAGCCGCTGAAATAGCCCAGACCGCCCACCGCGACGGCCTGACACTGAAAGAAACTGCCCTGAGACTCGGCTACCTGACCGAAGAACAATTCAACGAATGGGTGAAACCGGAGGATATGGTGGGGGAGTTGTGAGGGGTTTGGTTTCGTGAAAAACAAGGAAAGCGCGTCCGTCCAGACGCGCTTTCTTTGTTTCAAAATAGTATGTTTCAAAAGCCCAAAACCCGCTTTTTTATTTCACCATCTCACTGCGGATTTCCTTTACCTTGGCGGTAATGCCCAGCAGGGTTTTGTCGGTCAC
>JANPIL010000215.1:0-3665 GCA_031424975.1 Sphingobacteriales bacterium | reverse complement strand
GGTTTTGCTTGTTTCGGGGATACTATTTGCTTTCATAGTTTCCCTGCCGAGCGGAGTCATTGCCGTTGCCATCGCCTTTTTTGCGCTGCTTTATGATAAAATAGGGAAACACAAGGCTTGGGGGCCGCTGAATATGGGCTTGTGCCGGGGTTTGAATTTGTTTTTGGGAATCAGTTCACAAACCTATCTGGCGGGTTACTGGCTTTATCCCGTTGGAAGTCGGGAAGGATATCCGATAAGCCAGCCAGTCTGGCCGAATTACATCGTCATCATCCCCATCCTCTACATCGCGGCCATTACATCCGTGAGTCGGGGCGAGGTACATGGCGGCAGTAAAAAATCGTTTTACGTGCCGTTTGCATTATATAGTGTGGTGGTTTCGGCAATTCTGGGGATACTGTTTTTCACGGGCACGCCCGTCTGGCAGAGTCTGCCGTTTTTGGTTTTCTTCGCGTGGCTCATTTTCCCGCCACTCATCCGGGCGTACCATGATCCGCAGCCGCGCCATATCGGGCTGGCGGTGAAGGCCGGGGTAATCGCCCTGATTGCGATGGATGCGGCCATTGCGGCGGCGTTTGCGGGCTGGCTCTACGGGTTGCTGGTGCTGGCGCTGCTGCCGGTTTCGCGGTGGCTGGCGCGGTACTTTGCAGTGACGTGAAACGGCCTCCCCCAACCCCCTCCGAAGGAGGGGGCTTTTAAACAGAGGGGTTTGGGCTTCTCAAAAGATACTATTTTGTCGGCTTTCAAGCCCCCTCTTTCGGAGGGGGTTGGGGGAGGCTTTTTTCACTTCCCTTCCGAAGCCAAATAATTGCCAATGCCGACGATTATCGTTGAAAAAATCACGATGCCGATGCCCAGTAGTATTGTGCGCATGGTGGCCTTGCCGGTGCCTTTCCACTCCCTGAAATACAGGCCCCACAGGCTGCTGAACACGATGATGAAGGCCATGTGCAGCGTCCAGCCCGAAAAGCGGTAGTCGCCCATCTTGCTATCGCCCATGCCGTAGAAGAAAAATTGCAGGTACCACGTCACGCCCGCCAAGGCGCAGAAAACCAGGTTGCGCACAATCGGCGTTTTGCGGTCGGTGTAATCGGTGTAGGTCTTGTTTTTCAGGTTCAGGTAAATCGTCCAGACGGCGTTGGTGGTCAATCCGCCCAGCAGCAGGATTACCAGGATGGCGTTGTTCATGTACAGTTCATCGGCCCCGTTGCTGACGGCAACAGCGGCGATGGGCTGACCGGCGGTGAGGCCGAACGAAAAACAGGCACTCATGATGCCCGAAAACACGGCCACCATCAAGCCTTTTCTTAAATCAAACTCCGGCACGGCCGCTTTTTTGTCCGAGGCCGACAGTTCATTTTCCTTCATCATGCCCGCCCGGCCGCAAATCAAAATGCCGACCACGCAGACCGCCAAGCCCGCCAAAATGACCACGCCCGAGGCCGAAGCCAGCAGTTTGCCCAGTTCGCCCTGCCAGATGGGCGGCACGATGGTACCGAATACCGCGCAGAAACCCAAAGCCACCGCCATGCCTAGCGACATACCCAAGTAGCGCATCGCCAAGCCGAAAGTGAGTCCGCCAAAACCCCACATCACGCCCCAAAAATACACCCAGCCGCGCACCGTTGCCGGAGATTGCGCCAGCACATCAAACAAGTGCGGCACGGTGAGCAGCCCGAACACCAGCGGGGCCAGCAACCACGAAAACACCCCGCCCGCCAGCCAGTAGCTTTCCCAAGACCAGGATTGCACTTTTTTGTAGGGGATGTAAAAACTGCCCGACGCAAACCCGCCAATGGCATGAAACAAAACGCCCAAGAAAACTTCCATGTTCAGTAAAATTATTTCTTGTAAAGGTTCTATTTTAAACAAACACAACCTACCCGAACTTACCCGAACCGCGAAAATATCCCGAATCAAAGCGATTTCCGCTCAATCAGCGAAAACGGGTTTTTGAGTTTCCCGCGCTTCTTGTCGAGCATGCATTGGGCGGTGGTGCTGCCCATGCGCACAAAATCGGTGGAGATGACGGTGATGCCCTCGGCCAGAATTTCCTTGAGCGGCGTGTCGTTAAAAGAAACCACGCCGATTTCCCGGCCCAGCGCAAGGTTGTTTTCCCTGGCTTTCCTGATCACTTCCACCAAATCCGATTCTTCAATCACGATGTAGGCCGTGCCCGGTTCGGGCGTTTCGTGCTGCATGGTTTCCAATATCCGGTACGGCTTGTCGTGCACGATGCAGAAATACTTGAAGCCCTTGATCAGTTCGGGCGGATAATTCGCATCGCTTGGAAACACGAATGCCAGCCGCTGGTATTTGTCCAGCAAGTGCCTGCCCGACTCCAAAGCGGCAAAAATATCCCGCTCAAAATCCTGGTACACCGCCAGGTAATCGCCTTCAATGCCCGGAAAATCCTTGTCCATGAGCACCAGTTCATCGGTCGGGATTTTCTGGAATACGGCCTTCAGGTTCACCTTGTCCACATCCTCAAAGAAATGCGGCATGATTACATAAAAATGATACTTGCCCAGGTTTTCCTCAATGATGTTCTTGAAAAGGAAGGCGTTGTAGTGGTGCACGTGCAAGTCCACCACGGCCTTGTCGCCCAAGGTTTCAAGAAACGCGTAGTAGATTATTTTCTTGTAGGCACTCAGTTTGTTCAGCACCAGCAGCACGCGCAGTTTTGTCTGGGCAATGCCAATCACAAAGTAACCTTTGCCGCGCACCGCCCCGATCACGCCGTGTTTTTTGAGTTCGTGGTAGGCCCGCTCCACGGTATCGCGGGCCAGGTCGTGCGCCTCGCTGACCTCATTGATGGAAGGCAGCGGCTGGTTGCGTTCCAAAATGCCCTTTTCAATGCCATTGACAATGCAGCGGATAATCTGCTGGTACTTTGGTGTCTTGTCGCGCGGGTTGATCGTGATGAGCGTCATGGTGCAAACTTACCAAGTTATATTTTCCGTCATATTTTGCAGCCGGAAAATAGTATGTTTCAAAAAGTCCAAACCTGAGGCCTCCCCCAACCCCCTCCGAAAGAGGGGGCTTTTAAAACTTCCCTCCCTTTCGGGGATGGGCCGGGGGTGGGGCTTCCTCCTTCGGGGGTTTGGGGGCCGAAATAGTATCTTTTCAAAAGCCCAAACCCGGTTGCCCGCGAAGCGTGTTCTTGCACTAAATAAATAATTTTTATCAACAAATCAGGTCAGGTCAGGGAAGTTGACCGGAAAAAACGAGATTCCTTTACGAAAAATCAAACCAACCGAAACCATCCGAGCCATGACCCACCAACTTTCCTACAGCCACGTAAGCTACCTCTGGGACGATGCCAAAGCCGCCCAACTTGCGGGCAATGAAGTGGATTTGTTCATTTACCGCTCCAACCTGCTCGGTGCCGACCTGCGCCTGACCAACTACGCGGGCGGCAATACTTCCGTAAAAGTGACCGAAGCCGACCCGCTCACCGGCCAGCCCGTGGAGGTGATGTGGGTGAAAGGCTCCGGCGGCGACATCGGCACGCTGACCAAGGCCGGTTGCGCCAGCCTGTACGTGCAACGGCTCCACGCCCTGAAAAAACGCTACCGGGGCTTGCAATTCGAGGACGAGATGGTGGAATTGTTCAACCATTGCCTCTACAACCCCAAATCGGCCGCGCCCTCCATTGATACGCC
>JANPIL010000214.1:0-23960 GCA_031424975.1 Sphingobacteriales bacterium | reverse complement strand
CGATGCCAAGCAGTTCACCGGCCTGACCCATTACCAAGCCCGCTCGGTCGAAAAACTCGAATATCATTGGAACCTCTCGCTGACAGCGGTCAACGTGGCCAAGGTTGAACACTGGCTGGCTAAAGCCAAACAACACAGGGGTTCTTTTTCGATGAGCCGCGTCAAAACCCTGTATCACAACCGTTTACTGATCGAGAAGGTATTTGATAACTTACCCAAAAGTAGTCAATCATTCAAAAATACCCCGGCCATTGAGCGACTCTATCACTTTGGAGCTATGGCCGCCTGAGTTTTTATCGAACCATTGTTGATTGGAAACCGGATATCTTAGAGGGTGTTCGGGAATTTTGTCGCTCAAAAATCGGCATTTTCAAAATAATATTTTGATTATCTGAAAAAATACTGTCCAGAATCCAAATAATCTTTGTCTTTACGGAAAAAAGATTTTTGCATTCGGGGTTTCGTATCCCTTATCCTTGGGAAAAATCTAATGCATTTTGACAGACACAGCATTGTTTATTGAGCTTTTCAAATTCCCGAACACGCTCTTACATCAAATCCCACTTGGCCATATCCTGGATGTCGAGCATCCCGATTACCCGCGCATCGTCGGTAACGATGATCGTGTCAATCTGTTTTTCCTTGAAAACCGCCAGCGCGTCCTTGAGCAGCGAATCGGCGGGAATGGTGATGGGCGAGCGGTATTCAAATTCAGACATTTTCCTGGTCATCAGGTTCCGGCCATTGGCGGCCAGTTGGCGGCGCAAGTCGCCATCGGTGAAAATGCCGACCAGCCGGCCATCGTCGCCCACCACGCTCACCGAGCCGAAACCCGATTGCGTCATTTGCATCACGGCATCCAGCACCTCGTCGTGCGGCTTCACCACGGGGTTCTTGTCGCTGATGATGTCGCGCACGTGCATGGTCACCAGGCGCGTGTGCTCATAAAACTGCTGCGTACCCACCGTCGTGAAGTTATTGTCGGTCAGCGTTTTCAGTATTTTCCACGGCACGGTAATCGTGTGGCAGCCCATTTCAATGGCGTTGCGCACGTGTTCGGTGTTGCGCACCGACGAGAACATGACCTTGGCATCCGAACCGTAGTATCCAATCATCTCCACGCATTCGCGAATCAGTTTCAGCGCGTCGTAGCCCTGGTCCTGCATCCGGCCAGCCAGCACGCACACGTAGGTGGCTCCGGCGGTCATGGCCATGTATGCCTGCTGGATGGTGTACACCAAATGCACGTTGACCATCATGCCCCGGTCGCGGAGCATCCTGCAGGCTTTCACGCCTTCGAGCGAAACGGGAATTTTGAACACCGTTTTGGCCGGGTCAAGGCCGAGTTCCAGTTGGCGTTCGGCATCGCGCACGATTTCCTCGGCAGTGGCACCCAAAGCTTCTATTTGCAGCACCGGAACAATCTTGGACAGTTGCACAATCATGCCGTCCAGGTCGGTCACGCCTTCGCGGTGCATGAATGTGGGCGTGGTGGTCAGTCCGGCCAGAAAGCCCACTTTGAATGCGCCTTCAATTTCTTTGAGGTCGGCAGAATCGAGGTATAATTCCATGTTTTAAAACGATTTACGGGTATTTGTTTATGGATTGTGATTTTTACTCGGACAAGAAAGCAAGCGGGTTTGGTGTTTTAAAAAGATACTATTTCGGCAAAATGCCTGATAATCTTGTCCGTCCGCGAATGCGTGTCAAATTCCACCAGGTATTTCCGTCCGTCTTCATATTCATGGATAAACTGATTGTTGGTTTGGCAAATCGCCTTGTCGCGATACGAAAGCGGCAAACCTTTGGCAAACGTTTCCTGCCGCGCCGCTTCCACCGCCGGTGTAATGCGCTGCTCAAACTCAGCTTCGGTCAGTTCCCAGATGGGTTTGGCTTTTGTTTTCATTGGCGGGGTTTCGCGTTTTTAAAAGATACTATTTTCAGCTCGCCTTGCCGTAAACGGTTTTCTCCAGTGCGTCTATCCGGCGCAAGACATCATCATTGTGAACATCCTGGGTTTTGTTCTTGTCCTTGAACACATCCATCCAGTCCAGCACCGCATTCATCATCCGTTCAAACAGGCGGTTGGTCTGTTCCTGGTTGGTGGTGAGTTTTTCGTTCACGCCGCGCAACTCGCCAATCACCGAGTCCAGTTGTGTTTGCATTCTTTCCTGCCGTTCACGCTGGAAATGCAACTCTTTGGTTTGCAGGGCGTTAACCTCCTGCTGTTCTTTCCACTGGCGCGTTTGCTCTTCCCAGCGGCGCGTTTGTTCTTCGCGGTAGGTGGCGGTGTTTTCGCGCGTCTGCTGCAATTCGATTAGGATTTCGGCAACAACTTCGCTCAAGTCTTTATTGTCAGGCATGGGTTTGAAATTAGATATGTTTGAGAAATACCTATTCCGAAATTTTCACTTATTCAAGTTGATAATTAAGCCATTGCCGCCTGCCGGTATTTCACCTCCACCTCGTGCAGTTCAATGAGTGGCTTTAAAAACTCCTCCAATTCATACACGCTCAACTGGCTGGCCGCATCGCAAAGGGCGCGGGCCGGGTCGGGATGCGTTTCTATGAACACGCCGTCCACGCCCGCCGCCACACCTGCCCGGGCAATGGTGGGCATCACGGGTCGGTTGCCGCCTTTGGGGTCGGCACTCGGGATGCCGTACTTGCGGATGGAGTGCGTGATGTCGAACACGACCGGAAAGCCCGTCTGGCGCATGAAGTAGAACGAACGCGGATCAACCACCATGTCGTTGTAGCCGAAAGTGTAGCCGCGTTCGGTCAGGATAATCTGGTCGTTGCCCGAATCCACGGCTTTTTGGGCGGGCTTGCCCATGTTGTCGGGAGCCAGAAACTGGCCGTGCTTGATGTTGATAACCTTGCCCGACTTGGCGGCGGCCACCATCAAATCGGTTTGCATACACAAATACGCCGGAATCTGGATGATGTCCAGCACTTGGGCGGCGGCAGCTATTTGGTCGGGGTAATGCACATCCGAAAGGATCGGGAAGCCGAACTGTGCCTTGATCTTGGCCAATATTTCCAAGCCTTTTTCCAGGCCCGGCCCGGTATAATACTCCAGCGAACTGCGGTTGTCCTTTTGGTACGACGATTTGAAAATCAGCGGGATGCGCATCCGTTCGGTCACTTCCTTGAGTTTTTCGGCGGTGCGCATCATGATGCTTTCCTCTTCGATTACGCACGGGCCGGAAATGAGAAACAACTGATCCGCGCCACATTCGATGTCGCCGACTTTTACGATTTTCTTGGTCATAATATGCAATGGTTGAATTGCCTGATGGTTGAATGGCAGGATTTTTTTGAGCCGTTCCAAAACAGTATGTTTGGAAAAGCCCAAATCCCCGCTTGGTACTGAAAACAAAATTAAAAGAACGCGGCGAAGTTCCGGTTTTCCGGCTGATAAACCAAAAATGTCGGAAAGTTATGGGTTGCTGCGCGGGCGCGGGCTATTTTTGACGGGCTTTTGGGCGTGCACCGCGTGGTAGCAAACCGGTACAGCTACGAGTCGGCCTGCCATCCGGGCAACGTCAGAGCCGTGATTGCGGGGGGCCGGCCACAAGCCTGCCTTTTTTTGGTCTGCCAAATATTTTATCCTGTCCTTTTGCTTCATAATCTTTCCGTTGACGGTCGTCCATGGGTTACCGGCTTCCGGTGAACGGTAAATTCCTTACCTTCGCCACCGATTTTCCAAGCAACATCCATGATGCCAGACCCGAAATCCGACTTTATTGAAGAACTCACGTGGCGCGGGATGCTCCACGACAAAATGCCCGGTTTCGAGGCGCAACTGGCCAAGGAAACCACCGCCGGATACATTGGCTTCGACCCCACGGCCGCCTCGCTGCACATCGGCAACTTGGCCACCATCATGCTGCTGGTGCATTTCCAGCGGGCCGGACACAAGCCTTTTGCGCTGGTGGGCGGCGCAACCGGCATGATTGGCGATCCGTCGGGCAAGTCGAAGGAGCGGAATCTGTTGGATGAGCAAACCCTGCGCGCCAACCAGGAAGGCATCCGTGCGCAGTTGGAAAAATTCTTGGATTTTTCGGGTGGTAACGCCGCCGAAATGGTGAACAACTACGACTGGTTCCGGGAAATGGGTTTCCTTGACTTCCTGCGCACCGTTGGCAAACACCTGACCGTCAATTACATGATGGCCAAGGATTCGGTCAAAAACCGTTTGGGCGAGGGCAGCGAAGGCATATCGTTCACCGAATTTTCGTACCAGCTCCTGCAAGGCTACGATTTCTACTGGCTCCACAAAAACCGGAACGTGAAACTGCAAATGGGCGGCTCGGACCAATGGGGAAACATCACCACCGGCACCGAACTGATACGGCGCATGGGCGGTGGCGAGGCGTTTGCCCTGACCACGCCGCTGGTGACCAAGCCCGACGGCACCAAGTTCGGCAAGAGCGAAAGCGGCAACGTCTGGCTTGATCCGGCCCTGACTTCGCCTTACAAATTCTACCAGTTCTGGCGCAACGTGGACGACGCGCAAATCGGCAAATTGCTGCGGGTTTTCACGCTGTTCAGTAAAAGAGAGATTGAAGAATTGGAAAACGACCCCAACCCCAACCAAGCCAAAATAGCGTTGGCCCAAGAAATAACCACCCGCGTACACGGCGCGGAAGCCTGCCAAAAAGCCGTGCAAGCCAGCGATTTGCTGTTTGGGAAAGCCACAATTGACGAATTGCAAACCACCGACGAACACACGCTGCTGGAAGTGTGCGCGGGTGTGCCGCAAATCGAAGTGACCAAAGACGCTTTCGGCAGCCTGAAAGACGTGACAGAACTGCTCTCCACGGCCACGCAGTCACTGATATTCCCATCCAAAGGCGAGGCGCGCAAGATGATTGCAGGCGGTGGCGTAAGCGTCAACAAAATCAAGGTCGAATCGCCGGAGCAAACGGTTGACTTCCAGTTGCTCCAAGGCAAATACCTGCTGGTGCAGCGTGGCAAGAAAAATTATTTCCTGGTGAAAGTGGTGTGAGGCACAGGCCGCCGCCCGGCTGTGCCAGACGGGTTCGGCATTTTTAAAAGATACTATTTTCTTAACTCGTGCGGCTGGCAACTGGCGCGAGGTTCCCACCTCGTGCCGCCCATGTTCCGAGATTCCTATCTCGGCGGCGTAGGCGGCAGGGCTGAGCCGCGCAGTTTCTGGCAGGAAGCCGGCTCAAAAGACGACTAAAATCAATTCATGCCTTCTTCAGCAATACGGTCAGTATCCTCGGGATTCCAGTCCGGTCGTCATCGTCGAAAAATTCATTGAGGTCAACCAGCGATAATCCATGTTTTTTGGCGGCTTGCACAAACTCCGATACGTGGTGGTTGAAACACTCCACGATTTGCTGACCGGCTTCGGTGTCAAACCGCGCCTTGGTTCCCGAATACTGTTTGAACGGATGCAACTCGCCGATGTAAACGTATCCGCCGGAAACCAGTGATTCGGAAACTTCTTTGAAAACAGGTTCCAGATTTTCAATGTGTTCGAGCACCAAACTAAAAGTGACCAGATTGTACAGCCCGTCGCGGAAAGCCCAATTTTCGGTAATGTCGGCCTGTTTGAACTGAACCCTTTCGGAAGTGATTTTTTCTTTAGCCTTGGCAAGCATCTCACCTGAAAGGTCAACGGCGGTCACCCGTTTCGCCTTTATGGCGAGCCATTCCGTATTTTTCCCGGTTCCGCAACCGATTTCCAGACAACTGACAAACGCAATGCTCGCCAAGGTCTGGCGCAACGCCTGCCCTTCCAAATCGCGGGTGCGGTTGTGGTTGGTGTCGTATTGCGCCGCCCAAGTGTCGTAGGCTTGTTTGGTGCTCATGGTTTGCATCGAAAAAAACAGGTCTATTTATGTTTTGGGTTGCCAGCCGGTATCGAATTTCCTTGCCTGCGGGCCGATGTTTCCTAAGTCAATGGTCAAAGCGTTTCCTTCGTCATCGTTTGAAGATGAGTTGTCAATGATCAGGCAAAATGAAATCAACAATTCAATGTCCGCATCCTTGTCCGAGATCATCTTGTAATTATCGCCTTGAAACCAAGCAACGATTTCTTTGTCCCACCAAGCAACTTGGCGGTCGTTTTTATAAATCGAATACTTTCGTCCTTTGTGTCCAAAGATCTCATACAAGTCGCTCTCCACCTGACACTTGTAATGGAGTTTCCATAAACTTACGCTTTTAAATTCGAAAATGTTGCCGTCATGTCGGATCAGCCTATACGACGCTGTCAGCCAATTCCATTTTTTTTCGATTGTGTACCTGGCCCGATTCGCAGTATCTCGGAACAGGTTGATTTCAGAAGACCACCCGAATAATTGCCGTGAGGCAAAATGGCTTTGCTCACGGTCAATGTAGATACGCCATCTATCGCCAATTGATATTTTCTTCTGGTTGATGTCAATCTCCATACGGTCTCACTGTTAAGGTCACGATTGTGCCGCCTTCAAACGAAAAAACGCGAAGCGTTCCCACACAACTTGGAACCCGCTTCGCGTCCATGACGCACAAAACAGAATAGTATCTTTCAAAAACCCGAAACCCACCCGGCACAAGCTGCGCTTCAGCGCAGTTCCTTGCGCATCACAAAGTCGTTCATCCAGAATTCGCCGATGGCAATGTCCTCTTCGCGGGCTTGCTTGTAGCCGCAGCGTTCGTAAAAACGGATGGCCGGGTTGTAGCGGTTCACGTTCAGTTCCAGCACGTTGGCTCCCAGTTCTTTCACTTCCTTCTCCACGGCGGCAACCAATGCGCGGCCCAAGTTCTGGCCTTGGAAATCAGGGTGGACGTAGAGTTTGTGCAGCTTGTGGGCGGCATTGTCACCGGGCGTTTTCTGTCCGTACGATGCGTAGGCGGCTGGCGCGTCGGTGCTGTAAAGCACCAGAAACACGTGCCCTAGTTCGTTCATCTGCTTTTCCAGCGATGCGGGCGTGTAAATCTCGTCGTACATATAATCCAATTGCGCTTTCGACAGTATTTCGCGGTAAGTCGGTTCCCAAGTGGCTTTGGAAATGGCAAGGATGGCATTGATTTCGTTTACGGAAGCTTTTTCAATTCGGATGGCAGTGTCGGTAAGCATATGCGCGGACATGGAAAACGGGGTTGAACCAAACGGGATGGCTGCAAAAAGCAGTCACATTCCTTAATATCCTTACACGGCCATTCGTAACCGGCAGTTACGACATTTTACGGTTGCAAACGTTTTGAAACCCGCTGACCCGAGAAAGATAGTTTCACAAAGTAGAACGGTTCCGGCAAAAGCCCAAGCGGACAGTATGGCTAAAATGCCGGATCAGTTCATTTTCTTGATTTTGCCTTGTTTTTTATTGAAAAGATGCCAAATAACCTGTTTTGAAAACCCAGTTGGCATTGTCCGCGAAAAATTGGTTTGGCCGCAAAAACTTACACCCACCCAAGCACCACGGATTTTGCCACGGCCACGGTTGCCCATGCAAACGCAGCGCTTGGGCGGCAAGCCAACCGGCGTTTGGCTTGCCGGAAAAATTTAGTATGTTTGACCGGATGAAACCGGCTTTTGAAGCGGGGAAATGGCAGCGGGGAAACCGCAGGAAATAGTATGTTTTGAAAAGCCGAAACCCCCGCTTGGTAGGTCGGGGACGAAAAGAATCACTCACTTTATCCATTCCAATTTGATACATGTTTTACCTCAGGGGCGTTTTCGGGCTGGTATTTTTGATTGGGGTCGCGTATATGTTTTCTGCCAACCGCAAGGGCATTGACTGGAAATTGGTCAGGACTGGCCTGCTGCTGCAACTGGCATTCGGCTTTCTGGTAATAAAAGTGGATTTTGTGGCCGCCGGTTTCGATTGGGTAAGCGAGGGGTTTGTGACCTTTCTGGGTTTTTCCGAGCAGGGAGCCTCTTTCCTGTTTGGCGACTTGGCCAAGGATTTTGCACCCGGCAATGCCAACGCCACGCACCGCCTGGGCTACCTGTTTGCATTCAGGGCATTGCCCACCATCATTTTCTTTTCGGCGGTCACTTCCGGCCTGTACTACTTGGGCATCTTGCAGAAGGTGGTGTTTGGCATTGCCTGGGTAATGTCGCGCACCATGCGGATGTCGGGTTCGGAAAGTTTTGCCGCCGCCGGAAACATTTTCCTCGGCCAAACCGAAGCCCCGTTGCTGGTGCGCCCTTTTGTGCCGACCATGACCCGCTCCGAACTGCTCTGCCTCATGATTGGCGGCATGGCCAACATTGCGGGCAGCGTGATGGGAGCCTACGTGAATTTTTTGGGTGGCGACGATCCGGCTTCGCAGGCGCAGTTTGCGGCGCACCTGCTCAGTGGCTCCATCATGAGTGCGCCGGCGGGCATACTCATCGCCAAGATTTTGCTGCCCGAAACCGAAAACATCGAGCAGAAACTGGTGGTGCACAAGGAGCAATTGGGCGTGAACCTGATTGATGCCATGTCCATCGGCGCGGCCGACGGGCTGAAACTGGCCCTGAACGTGGGCGGAATGCTCATTGCCTTCATTGCGGTGGTGGCGATGCTCAACGCCGGCCTGCTCAAGATTGGCGCACTGACCGGACTGAACGACTGGATCCAGCAGTCCACGGGCAATGCCTTCAAGGGTTTTTCAATGGAATATATTTTCGGCCAGATTTTCCGCATATTCGCCTTTGTGATTGGTATTGAATGGAAAGATTCACTGCTGGTGGGCAGCCTGCTGGGGCAAAAAACAGTCATCAATGAATTTGTGGCCTACTTGAGCCTGGCCGATATGCAGAAGGCCGGAATGATTTCGCCGCGTTCGGTGGTCATCTCAACCTACGCGCTGTGTTCGTTTGCCAATTTCAGTTCCATTGCCATCCAAGTGGGCGGCATCGGCAACATGGCTCCCAACCAGCAGGGAAACCTGTCTAAACTCGGCCTCACGGCCTTACTCGGTGGCACACTCACCACCATGATGACCGCCACCATTGCCGGTGCGCTGATTTGAAACCGATGTTGAATGATGGAATGAATGGAGAAGTTGGAATGCGGAATTGGAAATTTGACCAATTCCGATTCGGACAAAATAGTATCTTTCCGCAAGCTGAAAGCCCCGTCTTTAGCGGGGGCCAAACCCGCCACTGCCACAGAATCTTATTTCCTGTGGACTATGGACTGCCAACTGCGGACTGACCATTGACAATCAAATTCATACAGAACCAAACACTGCAAGAAACCATGGAAACCTTTACCGGAATAGACATTGGCGGCACCAGCATAAAGTTCGGCTTGGTCGAGAGCGATGGAAACCTGCTCGAAAAGAAAAAAGTGCCGATCAAGGAACTGCGCGCATCGGGCGTGCTGTCGGCCAACGTCATTGACACCATCACCGCCTGGATAGAGGCTCACCCGCAAGTGAAGCACGTGGGCATTGGCGCGCCGGGAATGCTTTCCAAAAACCGCCGTTCGCTGGCTGAAGTGGTGAATATGCCCGAACTCAACGGCATGAACCTTGTGGACTTGCTGGAAAAACGCAACAAGGGCATAAAATTTCACTTGGAAAACGATGCGAACGCCGCCGCTTTGGGCGAACTGTATTTTTCAGGCCAAGCCCTGCCCGACAGTTTCCTGCTTGCCACGCTGGGCACGGGCATCGGCAGCGGGCTGGTCATAAACCGGAAAATATTCAAGGGAGCCGACGGCAATGGCTTGGAACTGGGCCACATTGTGAGCGGCAACGGCCTGAGCATTGAGCAAAACATCGGCAAAGCCGGTTTTTTCAACAAGGCAAAGGAACTGATCAAGGAAAACAAAGGAAAATCGGCGTTGCGCAACGCCGAAAAATTAGACGATGACACACTACTCGAAGCCGCCCGCGACGATGATCCGGTGGCCTTGAAAGCATTTGAATACTATGGGAAATACCTCGGCGAGGCTTTTGCCACGGCAGCGTACATTCTGGATGTGAAAACATTTATTGTCGGTGGCGGGGTGGCCAAGGCTTATCCGTTCATGCGCGAAAGCGTACTCAAATCCATGCATAAATACCTGACCCCTTATTATTTGGATCATCTGGACATTCGCCTGGCAATTCTGCGCAACAACGCGGGCATTTTGGGCGCGGCGGCCTTGTGTTTCAAATAGAAGCGGTAGCACACGCTTTAGCTTGTGCCCAAAACCGCAGGTTTTGTCTGTTGAAAACATACTATTTTCCAAAAAACGCTTTGACCGAAAATCGTTACATTTGAACAAACGACAAAGCCATGACAGTTATCGCAGCGAATAAACCCAAGCCAAAACGCAAGATTCCCGCTTATCTCATCAAGGAGGAAATGGACGGCGTACCTTACTATCACAAGGGTTTCCGTGAAGTGTTGGACAAGAGAAAAACATTGGAGGAAATCATGGGAAGCAGCGTGTTGCAAGTGATTATCATTAACTGCCTGGTAAAATTTTTGAGTAGCAAATTGCCACCCGATGTTATCATAGGAACCAACGAGGCGGGTTTGCATTTGGCAACAAATGAGAATGTTTCCAATGACATTGCACTGTATCAATTGAAGGACATCAAGAATTTTTTCTCCAAGAAATACTTCGACGTGCCGCCCAGACTTGTCATCGAAGTGGATATTGATGTGGAAGCCGACGTGGAAAAAGCGCGGGAATTACAGTATGTGCTGAACAAAACCAACAAGCTGCTTGCTTTCGGCGTGGAAAAAGTGATCTGGATATTTTCGGAAGACCGTAAAATCATCATTACCGGGACACAACCGGATTGGGTGATTACCAACTGGAATGCTGACATCACCCTGATGAACGGTATCGTACTGAACCTTGAAAATCTACTGAAGGAAAATAGTATCCTTTGAAAAGCCCAAACCCCCGCCGTTAGAATTCACCGGGAAAACCGTCTGGATTGCGGGAGCCTCCTCGGGCATCGGCGAAGCCTTGGCGCATAAGTTTGCCAGCGATACTATTTTGCAACGGCATTTTTCACAGCGAACCGGCGAAACTCGCTTTGCGCAGCGCACTGTATTGCTTACCAGTAGATGTGCCAAACCGCACATCGCGCAGGAAACGGTCTTCTTCCTGCCGCACCATCGCCAAGCCCAACTGCTTGGTCGCAAACGCTTTTTTAAGCCAGTCCATCGCTTCGGCGGGTTTGTTTTGCTGGGCCGCCAGGCAGCCCATTCCCAACAGGGCCACGCCATTGTTTTTCTGCAAGCCCAAGGCTTTTTTAAGGTATTTGGCAGCCATGTTGGTTTGTTTTTTACGCAAATGCGCCAGTCCGTAATAGGCCAAGAAATCGGCATCCGTTTCCTTGGGATTGCTGAGTTCGTGCATTGTAAAATCGTGCAGGGCTTCGTCGGTTTTGTTCAGGTTATACTGGCAGATGCCGCGCCGGAAACGGGCATCAGGCAGCGTCTGGCGGTTGTCTAATACCAGTACTCGGCTGTACGCGGACAAAGCATCGGAGTACTGGGCTTCCCTCAACGCCGCATTGGCATGGGCATATTGGTAGGCCAGTTGGTCGGGCTGCTGCTTGGCGGCGCGGGCAAATGATTCGGCGGCACTGGAGTGCCTTTTCAAAGCCCGGTATGCCAGACCGCGCTGGTAGTAAGCCTCCGCCAACGACGCATCGTAAACCAGGGCTTGGTCGGCGTTTTCAGCGGCCATTTGGTAAGCCTGTGTAGCCAAGTGGCATTTTGCCACTTGCGTGTAGGCCGTTGCCAAATCGTTTTTCAGTGTTGCATCGGTTTGCATTTTGCGTTGCAACTCCTTGTAAACCGGCAGCGAAAGGTCAATTATGCGTCGGTAGTCGGCGCTTGCATTGGCAAACTGTTTCGCGGAAAAATACCATTCGGCCCGGCTCCGGTACACATCCACATAAGCGGGGTCGTAGCGCAATGCCACCGCAAAGTTTTCCAGTGCCTCCTTGTATTGTTTCAGACTTACGTATGCCAGCCCTTTCTTGTAATAGCCGCCCGCACTCCGGCTATTCGATTGTATGCCAAGGTCATACAATTCAATTGCTTTCAGGAAATTGCCGTTTTTGTAGTGCATATCGCCTTGCGAAAGCCACACGCCAGTGTTTTTCGGATACAGTGCCAATGCCAGGCCAAACATCCGTTCGGCTTTTTTCGCATCACGGTTTTCCAAAGCCGTCATCGCAATATCGTGGTATTCGTTGCTTTTGGCCACCACAAACCGGATCAGCGCGGAATCCAGGCCGCCCAGCTTTTCAGCCTTGCGGAAATCAGCCGCCGCCTCCTCCGTTTTCTCCTGCTCAGCGGCGGCCAAGCCACGCCGCACGTAAGCTTCGGTGTAGGTCACATTAAGTTCAAGCGCCTTGCCAAAACTGCGCCGGGCGGCCTCCCAATTGCGGTTGCGCGATTCGAGCACGCCTTTTTGGAGGTGGTACAGCGGATTGTTGGGCGACAGGCTAATGGCTTTGTCATAATCTTCCACGGCGCGTTTGCCCATGCCCATTTGCTCCTTCAATTGCGCCTTTTTCAGGTAGTATTTGGCTTCCTGAGGCAGAATGGCAACGGTGATGTAATCGTAATCCGTCAGAGCTTTGTCTGGTTGCCGCTGCGCTTCATGGAAATTTGCCCGCGCCAGATACGCATCTAGATACTGCGGTTCCGAACGGATAGCGGCCGCAAAGTCGGCGAGTGCGCGTTCGGCGGCATTGCGCTGCCCCGATTTGGCGTGTCCTTCGGCGCGTAGCAGGTACAAGTCGGGATAATCGCCGATGCGCTTTTGCTTGGTTTTTTGCTTGATCAGCGCGTCGCATTCCTCAATAGCCTGATCGGTTTTACCGGCGGCCAGCTTGTTTCTGATGGATAGCGTTTCGGCAACACGGGTAATAAGCAGGTCGATTTTGGGCTTGATTTCGGTCGCCGCTTCGGGTCGGGCATCCAAGGTTTTGCGGTAAAAGTCAATGGCCTGTTCATAACTGCGGCTTTTTTCGTAAGTTTCCGCTTTTTGCAGTAATGATTCGTAGCGGTTTATGAAAAGCCTTTCGATTTTCGCGATCTGCACGCGCGGCAGCGGCGCAAAGCTGTTGTACCCAACCGCCCGCCGGTAAGCATCTAAGGCAGTCGGGTAGTCGTTTTCCGACATGGCGGCGTTGGCAATGCCGATGGCCTCGTTATAGGCCGCGTCGCGGGCCTTTCGTTCGTAGGATTCCCGCTCGTCGGCCACTCTGTCAACTGCCTGCCTCACAGAATTTTGCGAAGACTCAGAGGTTTGCCTGTTTCCAGACATACTATTTTCGCCGCCCGAAACAACCGCCACATTGTTGTCTTGGGAATCCATTGGCTGTTGCGGGTCATGAAACCCAATGCCCGAAACCAAGGCTTGCCAGCGGTTGCCTTTCTTGGTTACCCGCACCGTGGCCTGCCGGGTCTGGGGCTGGTAGGGAATGTTGTTTTTAGTGTAACGGCTGCCGAAAACACAGTTAAAATACACTTTCACGTATAAATAATCTTTTTTCTTGACATTGGAAACATGAATGTTGCTGAAGCGGATGGACGGGTCAATGCTTTTCTCATAAAACACATCCAGCGTGTTCAGGTATTTGTCGGCTGGCACATCGCGGGTTTTGCCAAGGCGGTTTGCGGGGTCAATGTCGTCCTCGATAATCACATCTTTCCCGTAAAAAATCTGGCTGCGGGTTTCGGGCGTGTAGCTTTTCTGAATCACCTCGGCCAGCTCGTTGGGCGCATTATCGGCAAAGGCCACGAAATTGAGCAGTTGCTCCAGTTCACTGATCACGTTTTTGGCTTGGTAGCTGATTTCGCCCGTTTCGCGGACGGTCAGTTTGTCTTGCGCCTCCGTGCGGACGGATGAAAGGGCAACCACAGAAAAGCACCAAGCCGCCACCACAATGCGAATAGGGCGTGCGGCGGGCTTCCGGATGGCAGCGTTACGGGCAGTCAGGTGGGTTTTAATCTTTTCAAACATACTATTTTTCGGAATCTGGTTTTGAATGGCAGGCAAACCGAATCCCGGGCCGGGGCATTTGCTTACCTTGATGCGAAATAATTATTAATACCCAAAATAATGTGCCGGTGCTTTGGTTATTCACCCAAAACCGTGTCTTTTGTTGTACGGATAAAAAGCCAATCCTCCCCAAACATCTATTTCCGCGCACCCAACCAGCCTTTACACTTACTGTTTATGCCTCTCAAGACACTCCCGCTTTTCCTGCTGGCCTTCTGCATCTTTTCCGCCCTCCAAGCGCAGCAATGGCTGGGGCTTGCCAATAGCAACTACGCCGGTGCCAATGGTGTTTTCCTCAACCCGTCGTCCATTGCCGATTCACGTTACGGATTCCATTTGAATTTGTTGGCTGGCCAAACCAGCCTGACCAATAATTACTACGTTCTCGATTCTCCGTATTCGCTGCCCAAGCTCGCCATCAACGGTTTCAAGGATCCGTTCGGCCTACGGCCCGAATATTACGCGGAAACCGGTGGCAGCCAGCGGAAAATCTTTGACCTGCGGCTTGAGGCGCGGCTGCCCTCATTCATGATCAAACTCAGTCCGAGACACAGCCTTGCCCTCACCAACCGGATGCGGGCCGGTTTCGAAGCTGTCAATATCACGCCGTTTCTGGCCAGCGATTTCCGTACCAATAATCTGACATTGGCGAGTCTGCTCAGCAATGGCAGTTTGCTGCGCATCAATTCCAATGCGTTCCGCGAAACCGGACTGACCTACGCCCGCGAAATTTGGGGCCAAGACAACCATTACCTGAAAGGCGGCCTGACTGTCAAGTACTTGCAAGGCATTTATTCGTCCAGCCTGTATTCCGACAACCTGCAAGCGGAAATCACGGCCGCCAACGGACAGCCCGTGCTGCGGCTGCTGGACGCAAACATCGGCTACCATTACACCCGCCCGACGGGCTACCCGGAACAACGTGCATGGACGGATGCCGCGTTGTGGCGCAATACCGTGGGCCGCGGCGCGGGCATGGACATTGGCTTCACGTACGAATACCGCCCGGCTGCCGACCAATACCGCTACACCATGGATGGCGAAGAACTGCTGGAAAACCGGAAAAACAAATACAAATACCGCATCGGGCTTTCGCTGCTGGATGTGGGCGGCATCCGTTACACTACCGATTACACCGACAGTACGGCGGCGGGGGCCTACCGGGTGCGGCGGCAAAACACTGATATACCGCAGCAGCAACTAACCGGCGCGAGCCTGGAAAACTACTATCCGATCCTGAACCAAGGGCTGGATGTGCAAGCCGCCGACCGCCAAGACGGTTTCCGCGCCAAACTGCCCACGGCCCTGCACCTGAACGTGGACTACAAGATACGGGAGAAACTATACGTAAACGCGGCGTGGATACAGTCGTTGCGCCGCCGCAACGCCATCGGTATGCATACCGGCTCGTTGCTGGCCGTGACACCGCGCTTCGAAACCAAGCATTTCGAGTTTTCGCTCCCCCTGACGCTGGTCAACGATTACCGACAGGCCACTTTCGGGGCGATGGTGCGCGTCGGCTCGTTTTTCTTTGTCGGATCGGATAACCTGCCCGGCTTGCTGAACCTGGGCAGACCCTTCGGCGCGGACATTTACGCGGGCGTTACGGTTGCCGCATTGAAAGGCCGAAAAAAGGACCGCGACAGCGATGGCGTATCGGACAAGCTGGACTTATGCCCCAATCTGGCGGGCGTGTGGGTTTTCAAAGGCTGCCCCGACACCGACAATGATGGCGTGGAAGACACACTGGACAAATGCCCGAACGAACCCGGCCTTAAAGAATTGGCCGGCTGCCCCGACAAGGATGGCGACAAAATCATTGATTCGCAGGATAAATGCCCCGATGAGCCGGGCTTGGCCAAAAACAACGGCTGCCCCGACACGGACGGCGATGGCGTGATGGACAGCGACGATGCCTGCCCGCAAGCCAAAGGCAGTGCGGCACTCAATGGCTGCCCCGACCGCGATGGCGACCAAATCGCTGACAAAGACGACCGTTGCCCGGACGAACGCGGCCAAGCCAAATACAACGGCTGCGCCGATAACGACGGCGACAACCTGCCAAACCCTGACGATGCCTGCCCCGACCAAGCCGGCACGCCGCGATTCAACGGCTGCCCCGACCGCGACGGTGATGCCGTGCCCGACAAAGACGACCGTTGCCCGGATACTTACGGCTCGGCGCAAAACGGCGGCTGCCCTGCCAATCCGGGCCGCACCGAAGTGCAACTGACGCAGCAGGAACAAGCCGTGCTCACCGAAGCCTTTGACGACTTGGAGTTTGAAACCGGCAAATCGGTAATTAAAATCTCATCGTATCAGAGCATGGACGGCTTGGCCGAATTGCTGCAATCCAAGCCGTCGTACCGGCTGCTGGTATCGGGCCACACCGACAATGTGGGCAAGCCCGCCACCAACTTGACGCTGAGCAAGGCCCGCGCCGATGCCGTGAAAAAATACTTGGTGCGCAAAGGAACCGCCGCCGACCAAATCATTACCGAAGGCTTTGGTTCGCGCAAACCCATTGCCAGCAACGCCACCCCTGACGGTCGCCAAAAAAACCGCCGCGTGGAAATGCGCGTGATCAAGTGAGCCATTCCGTATTGAAACATCGTACATTTACCGTTGGAAAAATAGTATCTTTTGGAAAGGCCAAACCCGCTGTCTGAACCTCTGATTAAACCTGATTGAAATGATTCCGCTGATTTCCGCCCCTGTCGCGCGTTTTTAACGCGTGACGATTAGTTCCGAGTCTGCGACTCGCTTGGCCGAAGGCCAAAAAATCGCGCCGCAAAATAGTATCTTTCAAAAAGCCCAAACCCGCTTATGTCAAATCGCGGGGAATTTGCTGTAGCATACGGAGCACAAAAGCCAAATATCAGACAACAACCCACAAGGCAACCAAAACGCAAAATGAAACAGACGATTTTAGGAGCGGGAGGGGCAATCGGCATTGAACTTGCCAAAGCACTCCCCACATATACAAGTGATATACGGCTGGTGAGCCGCAATCCGAAAAAAGTCAATCCGACAGACAGTTTATCTCCCGCCGACCTGTCAGACAGGAATCAGGTCTTCAAGGCGGTGGAGGGGAGCGAAATCGTTTATTTGACGGTGGGCTTTGACTACAACACCAAGTTTTGGCAGCAAATGTGGCCGCCACTCATCAAAAACACTATTGATGCCTGTTTGCAAAGCAACGCCAAACTTGTGTTTTTCGACAATGTTTACGCCATTGGTGGCGACAATGTGAAACACATCACCGAAAACTCCCCGGTCAGTCCGACCAGCAAGAAAGGAGAGGTAAGAGCAGAGGTTGACAAGCTCATTCTGGATGCGGTTGAAAAAAGAAACCTGAATGCAATCATTGCCCGTTCGGCCGATTTTTTCAGTGACATAAAAGATAAAAGCCTGCTTATGAATACTGTCTACGACAATCTGGCAAAAGGAAAAAAAGCCCAGTGGTTCTGTAATGCCAAAGTAATTCACAGTTGCAGTTACACGCCGGACATTGCCAAAGGAACCGCCATGCTTGGCAACACAACAGAGGCCTACAACCAGATTTGGAACCTGCCGACAGACCCCGCAAAAATAACGGGAGAGGAATGGATAGATTTGTTTGCAGCGGAAATGCACACAAGCAACAAACTTGAAGTATTGCCGGGTTGGGGTATGAAAGCACTCGGATTATTCGTGCCGATTTTGAAGGAAATGCATGAAATGCGTTACCAATACGACCGGGATTATTTCTTTGACAGTTCCAAATTCAACAGCTATTTCAATTTTACCCCCACCACGAATGCGGAGGCAATAAAACAAACAGTGAAGCGACTGGCAAAATAAAACGCACTGCTTTATGGTGAAAATTTGACGGAAAACTATCCGAAACGCCTTCCCGACATTGACACGCTGAAAACCCGCAGCATCGTTGTGCGGCAACAGACATGAAAATATGACAACCTATGTTTCAATTTTGCGGGGCATCAATGTGGGTGGCCACCGCATGATTAAAATGGATGCTTTGCGCCAATTATTTGACAAGATCGGCCTTGCAAACTCCCGGACATACATCCAAAGTGGCAATGTGGTTTTTCAAGGCGAAAAAACGAACCCGCAGGAATTGAAAAATAAAATTGCGGACGCAATTGCCAATACATTCGGTTTTGATGTGCCAGTACTGGTGAAGGAACTGGGAGAATTCAAGCGGATAGTCGAAAACAACCCGTTTGCGGGGAACAAAACAATAGATGCCTCTCACTTGCACGTTACATTTTTGTCCGGCCAGCCCGACCCCGAAAAACTCCGTAACATGAAGGAAAGCCATTGCCAAGCCGATGAATTTCACCTCATCGGCCAAGCCATTTATCTGTACTGCCCCAACGGTTACAGCAAATCAAAACTCACCAACGGTTTTTTGGAAAGTAAATTGGGTGTGACGGCAACCACACGGAATTGGAAAACCGCCAATGAACTGATTGCCCTTGCCCAGCAACTGGCAAATGCCTGACCCTTTTGGCAAATGCGTGCGGACAATCCAAGAACCGGCCAAGCATCCCCACGTGTGCGGCCAGTAACCGGCGGGTTTGACCCCCGCTAAAGACGGGGCTTTCAGCTTTTTGAAACATACTATTTTGGCGGGCGTTTTTGCCTTGCCAAATTAGCCGCCCAGGTAGCCTGAAAACGAACAACGGAAAAGGTTGTACCCGGCGTTAAACCATCGGGGCCGCCAAAACTCCAAGCACCGTAATCAATCAAAAACACGGAAAAATGGAAACCATGAAAAAGACGGGGATTTTGAAAACTTGGGTCATTGCTGGCCTCGCTTGCTTGGCGGCCGTTGTGTTGGCAGTGCCGGTTCAGGCACAAACCGCCCGGAAAAAAGACCGCGTGGAAGACCGCATAGACCGGGCGGAAGACCGTGCTGACCGTGCGGAAAACGTGCGTGACCGCCGTGAAAACGTGGCCGACCGCCGCGAAGACAAGATTGACCGCCGTGAAGATGTCCGGGACCGCCGCGAAGATGTGCGTGATGCCAAGCATGATGGCGGCAAACGTGACCGGTTGGAAGACAAACGCGACAAAGCCGAAGACCGTCAGGATCGGCGCGAGGATGTCCGCGATAAAAGCGAAGATCGCCGCGACCGGGCGGAAAACGTAAAAGACCGCCGCGAAAATGTGCGGGATCGCCGCGAAAACCGCCGGGATCGCAAACACTGACCTTTTTTAGCAACCAGCCACCCGAAGCCCCTGCTTTTCCAAGCAGGGGTTTTGCATTTTCCGGAGATACTATTTTTTGGTGGCGTATTTTGTCTTGAAATTTTGAAACAGGATCGGAAAAGCCGCAACCTGCTGCCTGTCAAACAGGTTGGAAACCGCCAAGTGTTTTGTTCACCACCCGTAAGCAATGGCATGGAAATACATGATCTTTTAAAAAACAACCTGCAAAAATACGTAGCGCTTTCCGAGCCGGACTCGGAGCGATTGTGTTCGAAGTTAATCGTCAGGCAGCTCAAACGAAAGGAGTTGTTTTGCCGGGAGGGACAGGTTTGCAAGTCGGTCGCATTTGTCAACAAGGGTTGTTTGCGCTATTTCTACCTGAATGGAGGCGAGGAGCAAACCGGACAGTTTTTCTTTGAAAACGGCTGGTATACCGATTATGAGAGTTTTCTAACCGGTTATCCGTCCAAGCAAAACATTCAGGCATTGGAGCCGACCGAACTGTTACTGCTGTCCAAAAAAGACCTTTACGAACTTTACGAAAGCATTCCCGCATTTGAGCGTTTTGGGCGCGTAATGGCTGAAAATGCGTATTTGGGCAGCCGCAAAAACAACGTCGCCTTGCTCACCCTCAGCCCGGAAGAGAGGTATTTGCAGCTCATTGCCGAAAGACCCAAGCTCATTGAACGGATTCCGCTCAAATACATCGCCTCCTATCTGGGCATCAAACCCGAAAGCCTGAGCCGCATCCGGAAACGCCTTTTCGACAGCCGCCGGAACTCTTAACCCAAGTCAATTTTTATTTCCTCCCGAAGCCAGAATTTTGTGCCGTTCAATTGATTCACTCATTTAAAAACGGCACAAAAATGAAAAAGACACTTCTGGCTATCGGCGCATTGCTTTGCTTGCAATTCAGTGGCAATGCCCAAGATTCTAAAATACCTGTTTATGCCAATGTGGCGTTAGGCTACGGCAACACTTTCTTTTACGGTACGCTTGCCGACAAGGAAACCATAAACGATGGTCGCGGTTTTGGCCGGAACCAAGGCTTCACACTTTCCACGTTTTTTTACGTTTCGCCCCAAAACTGGAAAGGTTTGGGCATTGGCAGCGGCGTAAAAGGTTTTTTTGCCACGCCCAACAACGGCGGAAATAACGAAACGTATTTGTTCAATTACTACCACGTGGGTCTCGGACTGAAATACCATCCCTTTTCCCGCACATTCAACAAAGGCTTTTGTGTGAAATCCAATTTCGGATTCGGGCAAATGACCGAGAAAACGAGATTTAACAGCACAAAAACGTACGAACACCAATTTGCCATCGGTACTACGTTGCTGGGCGGCATTGGATATTCACTTCCGCTCAATCAAGGAAAACTGGCTCTCACCATTGATTTGGAAGCCGAATATTCAAACCGACGTGGCGATGTGACGGGCAAAGGAGAAGACCAGCGTTTCCAAAACAGCCACGTGAGCATGAACTTTGGTTTCGGATTTTGACCCGTAAAGCCCCTACTCAAATAAAAACCAGGCGTGTTGTTTTCACTTTGGTCTTGGCCGGGGTTTTATGGGTCATCATTTCCGTTGCCGGGAAAACACTTTCAATTTCCGGATGTATTCAGGCAAGCCGCAAAAAGTGCTTTTCAAGCGTTTTAAAACCGCACCGTCCGACTGCCAATGCCCGGCACGACCCGCAGACCAAGCCGGACGTGAGATTGAAAGCAGCGCAAAAATTCGTAACTTTGGGAAAATCCTGAGAATTGGAAAAATAAAAAACCGCCATTTTTTCAGAAGCATTGGATTCGCAAATGACATTTGACGACTGGATTAAAGACTACGAAGAGTAACTGAAAATACAGTTTGAATTGCGTTTTGCGTGGCATGAAAAGTCCAAAATAGTATCTTTTGAAACACCCAAACCCGCCTCTTTGTCATTTCGACGGAGGAGAAATCCGGCGGTGACTTGTCGGCAAGTCCTGGCTTTCGGGCACGATTGGCATCGGATTCCTCCTCCGTCGGAATGACAAATTAGAAAATAGTATCCCACAAAACACCCAAACCCGCAGCAGCCTGTGAAGGCCCCGGCTACCAATCCATGAAAACCAAAGGTTTAGTTACCAATAAAGTGAATATCGTGACGCTGGGCTGCTCGAAGAACCTCGTGGATTCGGAGGAGATTTTCACGCAGCTACGCGCCAACAGTTTCGATGTGACGCACGAGGCCAAAAAGGACGATGCCAACATTGTGATCGTGAACACGTGCGGCTTTATTGACAATGCCAAACAGGAATCCATTGACACGATTCTGCGCTACGCCGATGCCAAACAGCACGGCCTGATTGACAAACTGTACGTGACCGGCTGCCTGTCGCACCGCTACCGTGACGACTTGGAACGCGAAATCCCGACGGTAGATGCCTATTTCGGCACCAACGAACTGCCGCGCCTGCTCAAAACCCTGAAAGCCGACTACAAGCACGAACTCGTGGGCGAGCGGCTGATTACCACGCCCGCCCACTTCGCGTATTTGAAAATTGCGGAGGGTTGCGACCGGCCCTGTTCGTTTTGCGCCATTCCGCTCATGCGCGGCGGCCACGTTTCCAAATCCATTGAACAAGTGGTGCTGGAAGCCAAAAACCTGGTAAAAAAAGGAACCAAGGAACTGATCCTGATTGCGCAGGACTTGACGTATTACGGCTTGGACTTATACCGCAAACGCCGTTTGGACGATCTTTTGCGGGCTTTGTCAGATGTGGAGGGCTTGGAATGGATCCGGCTGCAGTACGCCTATCCGTCGGGTTTCCCGATGGAAATTCTGGATGTGATGGCCCAGCGCGGCAACATCTGCAAGTATCTGGATATGCCGCTGCAACACGGCTCCGACCGGATATTGAAACTGATGCGGCGCGGCATCACGCGCGAAAAAACCGAATCGTTGATTTCCCAAATCCGCGACAGGGTGCCGGGTATTGCCCTGAGAACCACGCTGATAGCCGGGCATCCGGGCGAAACGGAAGCGGATTTTGAGGAAATGTACCGCTTCGTGGAAACCATGCGGTTCGATAGGCTGGGCGTGTTCACATATTCGCACGAGGAAAATACGCACGCCCACACCATGCCCGACGATGTGCCCGATGACACCAAGCAGGAACGCGCCGATGAAATCATGCAGTTGCAGCAGGGCATCTCGCAGGAACTGAACCAAGGTAAGATCGGCGGGACGTTCAAGGTTCTGTTCGACCGCAAGGAGAATGGCTATTTTGTGGGCCGCACCGAGTTCGACTCGCCGGAGGTGGACAATGAGGTGCTGGTGGAAGCGGTTGGCGAAACCAATATCCGGCAAGGCGGTTTCGCACAGGTACTCATCACCGATGCCACCGAATTTGACCTGTACGGGCGGCTTGCCTGAACCGCAAACCCACGGCGGGTTTGGGATTTTCAAAACATACTATTTTGGCGGGCTTGCGTCGGTTGCTCACTGCAACATGAACCGTACGGGAATGGTGTAACCGACCTCAATCGGAACCTCGTCGCGCAGGCCGGGAATCCACTTGGGCATCATCGCCACCACGCGCAGGGCTTCCTTGTCGCACTCCTTGTCCAATCCGCTCACTACTTTGGGCGTGCCGAGGCTGCCGTCCTTTTTAATCATCACTTTCACGAAAACCTCGCCTTCCAATCCGGCCTCCTTGGCTTTGGACGGATATTGGAGGTTCTGGGCGATGAATTCGTGCATTTTCTTCTCGCTGCCCGGAAATTTGGGAGGCTGGTAGCCTTGCACCTTGACTTTGCCCGAATCGTTGGCAACCGTTGGCACGCGGGCGGCGGGGTCAAGTTTGGCCTTGGGTTTTGCCACCGTGTGGGGGGCTTTTCCGTGCTGCGCCTGGCTGATGGCAGGGATGGCGGCAAAAAACACGAAAACAAAAAATAGCTTTTGCATGGAGTTGGATGAAGTTGGTGTATGCAGCGGGTTGTACGCAAAAACCGCAAAAAGGTGTCGTTTTAAGGCAAAAGAAAATAGTATGGCAATATCCCCTTGGAAAATAGTATATTTCCGGAAGGCCAAACCCCCTGCCGCCCGAGGTTCAGAAGACGGAAAAACGCCAGCCCACCAAAACCGGGTACGGTTTTTTTATTGTTTTACGGGTTCATCCATGCGGTCGGCACTGCCATTCCCGCAAACATCCGAAACCATCTTGCCAGTTCACCTGTCCACCACCCTATCACGGCCCGCCAGATATGCGTAAGCCCCCACGGTCACGTCTTTGGAAACTTTTTAAATGGACTGCGATTGTCGTTGTCTCCGTGTTTGCGGGCCTATGGCTGTACCTGAACATCAGCTTGGCCCCCGATATCAAGAATGTGCTTGAAGAACAAGTAAGCAAAGCTTCGGGCGGCGAATACGGACTCAAGATAGGCAAGGTCAGGGTAAACCTGCTGAATTTCGGCCTCACTTTCCGCGCCCTTCTGCTTGTACACGAGCACCTCCGGAGATTCGATGCGCAAAGTCCCGATGTTAATGACCTTGTCCGAAAAATATTCCCACCAGCGTATCCTTTTCACCTGCAAGGATGCGATTTTTATGATCAGTTGTCCCGGAGCCGGTGTGTTTGCCACGCGGCTGGTTGCGGTGGTGTCCTGCACCAATGTAACGTCACGGAAAGTGAGGCCGAAATTCAGCAGGTTCACCCTAACCTTGCCGATTTTCAACCCGTATTCGCCACCGGAAGCTTTGCCTACCTGCTCTTCAAGCACATTC
>JANPIL010000213.1:0-4579 GCA_031424975.1 Sphingobacteriales bacterium | reverse complement strand
TTTATAAAAATAAAATATACCAAAACTATTATCCCTAATAGCAGAATTGTCCATCCTATAAAGCTGTGATGATGTTGAATTTTGTCAAACCCTTTGGTTAATAAAATAACAGCAACAATGAAGTGATGAGTTGATAATAATTGTTTTTTCATATTAGATACATTTCAGCGGTTGCAATTAAATTTCCTGTAATGTGCATCATTAGAGTTTCTTTCAGTTGATAATCAGTCGCTTGGGCAGATTTTCATCAAGCAATACTTTCATAAAGTTGGTCTATGTTTTTGGTTGTCATTAGTTTCTGTGCTGTCTCCAATATGTCAACGGCTTGTTGTTTGCTTACCGTTGGAAAGTCGTCCAGAAACTCGTCAAGGGAAACTCCTGCTTCCAGATGATCGAACAGAGAAGCGACCGGAACTCGTGTCCCTGTGAAAACAGGCTGTCCGCCCAAAATGTCGCTGTCAATCGTGATAAGGGTTTTGATGTCCATACGTAAGAGAGTTGATTTGTTGTCTGAAAAGGAAAATATATCCTGACTGAAACAATCAATAAAGTTACCCCTAACGGTTTACGGCTTGCCGAAGTATGGATATTTGAAAGTCTTCAGCTTAGCCGTTATTCTCTCGTAAAATAGAAATAAAAAGTATAGCATTTATTCTTCCGCCCATATTTTGGCAAACCGATGTTGGGCGAAGTATGTTAGCTGATACAGATTCCAACCATACAATTGGTAGCATTCATTCCATATATCATGTTAGTGCCAATCTGGACATGCAAGGGGTTGCAGCTTAGTAACATCCCGTTAATGTAATCTTTCCCTTCGACATTCAAAACATTATCTCCTTGCCAGATTCGTAAGCTATTATTATCGTCCTCATTATTAATTATAGTCAACTCACTTTTCTTAGACTGAATTGAAAAGTCAGAGGAAGTCCAATATCTGTTGGATGACATCCAAAATATTAAGTCTCCCACCTTATTGTGGAACCTTGTGTTTAAATAGTATTCTCCGTTTGCTTCTTTAAGTGTAATCAAAGGTTCGTCTTTATACTGTACAAGAATAGGCACATTCATGAAACTCGCGTTCCCTAGCTTGACGAATGGTTGCTTTAATTCAAATTGAACACCTCCGGCTATGCGGTCACCCTTAGAATGGGTTGATTTTCTATTGAGTAAGTCATTCGTATTGATTTCGTTTCTATGCACTTGTGTATGACAGTTCGGACACAACAATATTAGATTTTCTATTGTATGCTCCCCACCTTTAGCAAACTCAGTAATATGGTGTCTCTCGGTCAATTTTTCACCACACCAAGCACACTCAAAAAAATGCCTCTGCTTGATTGCTTCATCTACCTCTTTTGGAATGTGTCTACTTGTCATAACTCTATATTTCGCTCAACTCTCAAATAGACGCAAGTTTTGCGCCTCATCGCAATGTTACCGAAAAGGGCTGAAAATACCAAAATACGGCATCCGCTTTTCCACAACCGGTTTACAATCAGTCGGATAAGTGCTTGCAATTACTATCAGATTAAATCGGACAATACAAAATGCGCGTATTGCGTCTCGGATTGCGTCTGTCGTTTTCGACAATACAAAATACGAACTTGTCTCATTACCGTGCCCGCCGTGCTTTTGTCCGTTTGCCGGTAGGGGGTTTGGCCTTTCCAAAACATACTATTTTTCTCGCCTGTTTTCGCCGAAAACGCCCGGATGATTTTGGCAAGACCCGATTTTCGGGTAATTTCAGCCTCAAAGCCAACCGCCGCCACGCCAACCATGGACACACTTTTCACTGCCTACTATTCCTCGCCCATCGGTTGGGTCGAAATCACCGCCGACCAAACGGGCATTGCCTCGGTGCTGTTCGTCGAAAAGCCGGTGCGGGCGGCTTCCGAGCAGTTTCCGCCATTCCTGCAAGATTGCTTGGCGCAACTGGAAGAATATTTCAAAGGCAAACGCCAAGCTTTTGATGTGCCGGTGATTGTGAAGGGAACCGAGTTTCAGGTGCAGGTATGGGACGAGCTGAAAACTGTCAGCTACGCTAAACTGACCACGTACAAGGCGTTGGCGCGCAAACTGAAAAATCCGGCGGCGGTGCGGGCCATCGGCAATGCCAACAGCCGCAACAAACTGTGCCTCATTATCCCGTGCCACCGCGTGGTGGGCAGCGACAACAACTTGGTGGGCTATGCGGGCGGCCTGTGGCGCAAGGAATGGCTGATTGAACACGAAGCCACGCACGGCAGCGGCCACCAGCAACTGCGGCTGTTTTAAAAAAACCGCCTCAAGGTTGCCCAAGCCAGTTCGGGCGAACATGGATTGTGCCACACCGCACCCGGCAATTGATCCGATGCTGGCTAACGGGTCGCGCTGTTGGCCTAATAGGTTGCTTGCCAGCGAGATAGTTGCGGTTTCAATGATTTGAAATCCGTTGCTAAGGGCATAACCCGTAGATTTTCACCAGGACCTTCCGGGTTGTCTCATTTGCCGGTATCCTTCGTAAAGGAAAAATATCCCTCCGGCCAATCCAATGCCGCAGCAAGTCCATTTGCCTCCGATTTTGTACAGCAGGCTCAGAAAAAGTGACAGTCGTGTGCTTCCACCTTCGGCTTCAAGGTTTGTGAATCTTAAGAATAAATGCACGCTGCCGGCAATGGCTACCAAGCCAAGGGCGATTTTGCCGAGGCCCCAGAAAAAAAATTTCCGTTTGCGCGGCTGGCTTGTAGGAGGAATAATTTGTCTTTTCATGGGCACATACGTATTATTTTATAAGGTTTCACAGGCAAACAGCCTAAGGTTTACCAAGCCTACCCGCATTGCCTGCTCGCTTTAGTAATCCAAAAGGGAAAGGTTGCCGTTTGCTTGGTTCTTCGGATTGGTGTCCTGTTCCATTTGGCTTAACAACTTCTCCTCACATCTGTATATTTGTGCATGGCCCTGCCAAAAGGTAAATACTTTTCGGTACGGTTTTGAGATATAGCGAAAATATTTCCGCCCCGCCTGCAGGGTAAAAGCTTTTTCTTTTTTCACCCCTCCCTTGCGGGGAGGGGCAGGGCAATCGCTTCTAAATAAAGCTTGAAATCAGGCAAATCGGAGTAAGTTGGAGCAAAAACGGATGGAATCTCCTCGTACTTATTTTGCCGCCCTGCCGGACCCCCGTGTGAACCGAAGACAATTACATGATTTTCAGGACGTTATCATGCTTGTCTTATGCGGGGTGATTGCCGGTTGTGACGAGTGGACCCAGATTGAACAGTACTGCAAAACCAAAATCGACTTTTTGAAAACCTTCCTCAAACTCCCTAATGGCATCCCCTCCCATGATACATTCGGGGATATTTTCGCCAAACTGGACCCGCTGGCGTTTGAAGAATGCTTTTTGAAGTGGACACTGGGCGTATGCCAACTGAGCCAAGGTGAGATCATCAGCATCGATGGCAAAAAACTGCGCGGTTCCTATGACACCCGCGATAAAAAAGCCGCCATCCACATGGCCAGTGCCTGGGCCAGCCAGAGCCGAATGGTTTTAGGCCAAGTCAAGGCGGATGGCAAGTCGAACGAGATAACCGCCATTCCCTTACTGGTCAGGGCCCTGGTGCTGAAAGGATGCATTGTCACCATTGATGCGATGGGATGCCAGACTGCCCTTGCCAAACTGGTCATTGATGCCCAGGCGGATTATGTACTGGCTCTCAAGGGTAACCAGACGACCATCCACGGGCAGGTCAGGGACAGTTTCGAACGGGAGGTTCCGATGGAAACCCATACCGAACTGACCAACGGCCACGGCCGGGTGTAAACCCGCCGGTATGCGGTGCTGACCGAGCTGAAATGGCTGGAGACGGCCCATGCCTGGCCAGGCCTGCGTACGGTTGTCAGGGTTGAGTCGGAGGTTTACCATAAGGTGAGCCGCAAAACAACGGCTGAAACGCGCTATTACCTGAGCAGCCTGGCCATAAAGGAAGCCCGGACGGATATCAGCCGGGTTGCCAATGCCGTTCGGGGCCACTGGGGTATTGAAGCCAGCCTGCACTGGTCGCTGGACGTATCGTTTGGGGAAGACCGGTGCCGGGTGCGCAAGGGTTATGCCGATCAAAACCTCTCGGCAATCAGAAAAATCAGCCTGAATCTGCTACGCGCCGACCAAGGCTCCAAAGTAGGGATAAAAACCAGGCGCATGAAGGCCGGTTGGGATAATGAGTATCTGAAACGTATTCTCAATATTTAAAGGCGATTGCCCTGCGGGGAGGGGCCGGGGGTGGGGTTTTTTCTAACCGAATTCGTAAACTTGCGGCCACATCCATTCCTTTCACGCACGCAGTTGATGAAAATAGGCTTGTTTTTCGGTTCGTTCAACCCGATCCACGTAGGGCATCTGATTATTGCCAACACCATGGCGTACCACACCGACTTGGAGCAGGTTTGGTTTGTGGTATCGCCCCAAAACCCGTTTAAAAAGAGCAAAAGCCTGCTGCACGAATTTGACCGTTACGACATGGTGCAGATGGCCATTGACGACAATCCGCGTTTCCGCGCCACCGACATTGAGTTTCATCTGCCGCGCCCCAGCTACACC
>JANPIL010000212.1:0-5343 GCA_031424975.1 Sphingobacteriales bacterium | reverse complement strand
GGCGTTGCACACAAACAGCAGTCCGTTCAGCGCAACTAACAGGGCAATGAAAAACGTGTGCACCTGCATCATCTGCCGGTTGATGAGCGAAAGCGGTTTGAGTTCGGCGGCCCAGCCAAAACGCTTCGGGAAACCGGCGTGCATCAAAGCCAAACCAATCATGAGTGTGCCGATAATGCGCAGATGCAGGGCCAGGTTGTCCATTGGGGGGGGTTTGGGTTTCTAAAAAGATACTATTTTTTCAGCACGAATATTTTCACAAAAGGCGTAATCCTGAACGCATCCGCCACTTGGAAACCGGCTTCGGCAAATGCTTTGCGCCACGTACTTTCCGAAAAGAAATGCAAGAATCCCGGGCCGTAAGCCATGAAATTGGCCGTGTCGCGCGGGTGTTCGGCCAGCACGAAAACGCCGCCCGGCTTCAAAACCCTTCGGGCCTCGCCGAAAAACGCCGCTTTTCCCTCGTCACTCCTGATTTCGTGGACGGCCAGCAAGCCGAAAACCGCATCCGCCGACCCGGATTCCAGCTTCCAGTCATCCGCCTGTATGCCAGCGGTTTGCGGCAGCGGCGGACGGTGTTTCCTGGCGCGGGCAATGGAAACTTCAGTGTGGATTTTTGAATCGTAAAAATCCAATATTTGCCAGCCGGCATCCGGAAAAATGCGCTGCAGGTGCAAGCTCGTCTCATCAAAACCCGAATGGATGTTGATGAAATTACCGTTGGCGGGCAGGTTGATTTTCCGGAGCCACGCGAAGCGGTACAAATCGGAACGGTCATAGATGAAATGCGAAACCAGCAGCGAAACGCACACGTACAAAAACGCCGTGGCCGCGCCAAACACCAATGCAAGATTGAAAATGCCGGGCAACGCCGACCCGGAAACCAGACCGGCAATGACCGCTAACGCCGCCAAGGCCAGCGCGTAAAATTGCCAGTTGAAACGGACAATGTTCCGCACGCCTTCAAAGCGGCCTCTTTCCACTACGTTTTCAGTTTTCAATACCAAAGGGGGTTTGGTGTTTTCAAAAGATACTATTTTGCACCAAGCGTGGCCTGCGCTTCCCTCCTGCCCTTTTCCCAACGGTAAGGTATATTTTCCACCACAAATGCATTGGCCAGCACCGGCTTGGTTTGGGCAAACGGTGCGTGGCTGAAAAACGCAACTTCCGCCCGGTCCACCGCCACCGGATGCGGCTCCCAATGCTGCCGCACGCCCTGCACGATCACCATTGAATCGGTGGCTTTTTCGTAGTCGAACGTAAAAGGTAGCGGCCCGGCAAAACGGCGGGCCTGCTTCCAATCGGCAAAAGGCGAACCTGGCGGTAAGGCGATATTTTCAGATTTCCAATTCACCGCCACCTCAAAACCGGACTGCTGGCTGCTTACGCTGATGGCTTTTTCTTCTTTTTGATAGGCAATATCTGTGAGCGAGTAATTGTAATGCGTGAACAGATTACCCATCGTTTTCATGAATGGCTTGTCCGTTTCTGAACGCAAAATGTACAGTCCGCGCAGCCGTTTGCCGCCCAGCGTTTGGTATTTCACAAATATGCGGTAACCGATCAGAAAGAAACGCTGCCCCATGAAAGCCGGGAAAATGCTGGGGCGCAAGTGTCGCGTCTGCACCATGGCCACCGCCACAAAGCCCTGATTATCAAAACTATCCAGTTCCAGATGCGGCGGCAGCAGCGGCTGCAATGTTTCCTGCGGCAGGGCGTAGGTCAGTACCAATGAAAAATCGAAGTGCGCCGAAACAGGAAACGGGTGTGTTTTGAGGTTTTCAAACATACTATTTTGCGGCTCGGATCATTTTATACTTAATACAAAGGAACCTCGCATTTCTTAATTTTCAAAATTTACTGAAAGTTAAATTATAAATTTTCTTACGCATGGAAGAAAAACCGACCGAAAGAATGTTGGTGATCCATGAAATGACCCCTTCTTCCGTCTGGCGCACGCATAATGATAATGACCTTGGATTGTCGTATATTTGGGGCATTCATTTTGAACGTTATTCTAACCAGTACCGACTTTGACTTTCCAAGATTTCAATTTTGATTCCCGCCTGACAGAAGGCTTGATTTCCATCGGTTTCGACAAGCCCACGCCCATCCAAGCACAAAGCATTCCGCTGATTCTCAACAACAAAGACCTCATTGCCTGCGCCCAAACCGGAACCGGCAAAACGGCGGCCTACCTGCTGCCGGTGATGGACAAGATACTGCGCACCCCCGAATCGCAACGCCACCTGACCACGCTCATACTCTCGCCCACGCGCGAACTGGCCGTGCAGATAGACCAGCAAGTGGAAGGGCTGGGCTACTTTACGGGCGTGAGTTCGATGCCCGTGTACGGCGGCGGCGATGGCGCGGCTTGGAACCAGCAGCAAAAGGCGCTGCTCGAAGGCAGTGACATCATCATTGCCACGCCGGGCCGCCTGATTGCCATGCTGCAAATGGGAAGCATCAATTTCACGCAATTGAAGCACTTGATACTTGACGAAGCCGACCGGATGCTGGACATGGGTTTCTACGACGACATCATCCGCATCATCAGCTACCTACCCGCCAAGCGGCAGACGCTGCTGTTTTCGGCCACCATGCCGCCCAAAATCAGGAAGCTGGCCAGCAGTATCCTCACCGATCCCGAACAGATCAGCATTGCCGTGGCCAAACCCGCCGAAGGCATTTTGCAGCAGGCATATTTGACCTACGACACCCAAAAGATCAAGCTGATTAAGCACATTCTGAAGGGAAATTCCTATACCAGCATCATCATTTTTGCCTCCACCAAAGACAGCGTAAAGCAATTGGATGGCGAGTTACGGCGGGCAGGCCTGCAAGCCAAGGCTTTCCATTCGGATTTGGAGCAAAAGGAACGGGAGGAATTGCTGCGCGAATTCAAAAACCGGTCGCTGCGGATGCTGATTGGCACGGACATCCTGTCGCGCGGGATTGATGTGGAAGGCATTGACCTTGTGGTAAACTACAACGCCCCGCACGACCCCGAAGATTACATCCACCGCATTGGCCGCACCGCCCGCGCCGAGGCCACGGGTACGGCCATCACGTTCATCAACGAGAAAGACCAGCGCAAATTTGCCGCCATCGAAGCCCTGATTGGCCGGGAAATCCCCAAGCTGCCCCTGCCCGATTTCTTGGGCGAAGGCCCGGCTTACGAACCGGAGAAAAAACCGAAAACGGATTTCAACCGCCGCCCGCCCGCCAAGGCGGGGCGCAACAGCCCGCAGCGCCGCTGAAACCGGCCGCACGAAATAGTATCTTTTGAAAACCCCAAACCCGCTTACCTGTTGAGGAATATTGCCAACTCCTCAACGGAAGCTCCGAGTGTTTTCAGGTTGTTGCGGATGATGAACAGCGGAACAGGATCAATGTGCGACTGGAGGACAATGGGGCGGGGTAAATACTCGCCGCTCCAGATTTCATGGCCTCCTTTTGTCCGGATTTTACGGCAGCCTTTGTATTCGAGGAATTTTCTGAATTCGGCCAGTGAAATGTTTTTCAAGGAATTGCCCATGTCAGGCCGCCAGTGGCAATTTCAATTCATAATCCTTCTTTTGCAGGTCATGGGTATTGAAGATTTCTCTAAAATGTTCGTTATGCCGCAGAATATAGTCCGTTGGCGGAGGAATTAATAGGCTATTTTCAGTTTTTTGCCAACCTATTTTCAGTAACTCCGAGTAAAAAGTGCCTTTTTCAAAGGAATGGTCAATAAACTCCTCCAAAGCAATGGAGAATGACTCCTCCGCCTCGATTTGGGAGTATCCGTAACCGCTCAAATCAAGTGCGGGACAGTACAAAATGTACGTGTCGTCTTCTTGAAAAAGAATAAAGGAAAGCTTGAATTGATGACTCTTTTCCGAATCATCCCAAACAAAGTTAAAAACGCCTTTTTTCAGAGCCATAGATTCATGTTTGTCAAGAATACTTTCAAATATAGCGTTTTTGCTGCAAAGCCATGTACGCGTTCCTCAAACTCATCGCCCGGATTGCACTGAAGGTTTTCTTCCGGAAAATCCACGTGTACGGCCTTGAATCGGTGCCGCGCGGCGTGCCGCTGTTGGTGGCTGCCAACCACCCGAACACGTTCATGGATCCGCTTTTGATTGCGGTTTATCTGAAGCAGGAAATTCATTTTCTGGCCAACGGCTCCCTTTTCAAGAATCCGGTGGCGGCGTGGCTCCTCAGGCAACTGCACTTGGTGCCGATTTACCGCAAAAAAGACACGGGCGACGGCCAAAAACCCGACAATGCCGCCACATTTGCCAAATGCTTCGGTTTTTTGAAGCGGAAAGGCACGCTGCTCATTTTTCCGGAAGGCACCAGCGAACACGAACGGCGGCTACGGCCACTCAAAACCGGCACGGCCCGCATTGCCTTGGGAGCCGAAGCGGAAAACAATTTTCAATTGGGCGTGCAAATCCTGCCCGTCGGGCTGACATACACCGACCCGAAACGGTTCCGGAGCGAAGTGTTCCTGCATTTCTCAAAACCCCTCATTGTCTGTGATTTTGAAGGAATTTACAGGAAAAACCCGGTTTCCGCCGTAGACGAACTGACAGACGAATTACAGAAACGCTTGGCAGCAAGCACAATTGTCACTGCCGACGATGAACAAGACCGGTTGGTGAACAGCATTGAGCAACTGTACAAGACCCGCCTGGCCGACGGCCTGGATTCATCACCAAAACAAACGGCAGAAGACCTTGTAATTACCCAGGGAATTGTGGCGGCAGTGCGGCATTTTGAAGCCAGCGACCCGGCGAAACTGGCGGCGGTGGAGCAAAAAATCAGGCGATACGCCAACTGGCTGGAACGCCTTGGACTGGACGAGGAAACCATCATCCGCGAAAACACGTTTTTTCACCGCACCGGACGGGGCTTGGTTCTGGCAGCCGGTTTCCCGGTGTACCTTTACGGACTGATTCTCAATTACTTGCCTTACATCTTGCCGTCCAAACTCGCCCCGCTCATCAGCCGCGACATCACGTATCGCGCGCCGCTGATGATGGTGATTGGCATTTTTACGTTCACGGGGTTTTATGTTTTTGAAACATACTATTTTCACCAGTGGCTGAACCAAAATTGGCTCACGGTTCTGTTTGCGGCCAGCCTGCCCGCCAGTGGTTTTTTTGCGTGGTACTGGTGGCTGCTGGCTGAAGATGCGCACGAAAGCCGGTCGTTCAGGCGGCTTTCACAAAAGCGCAAGAAATTGATTGGCAACCTATTGCGCGAACGCGAGGAGATTTTCGGGATGCTCGAATCGGCCAAGGCCGAATATTTGGCGGCAACTGGCGGGCGGGTTTGAGGGTTTGGCGGGAT
>JANPIL010000211.1:0-5532 GCA_031424975.1 Sphingobacteriales bacterium | reverse complement strand
ATGCGTTCTCGCAACTGACCCATTTGTTTCCCAAGCGCATCCACGCCACGGATGTCGAAGGCTTTTTGCTCAAACTGTTCCTGTTCGTTCTCGCTTTTATGATCATGTAACATACCATAGGTTACAACTTGAGTATCTTTTGGAAACACCAAACCCATTGCCTCATGAATGGCCGCTTACCGATCCGTTTTGCCTACGCATGGTTGTTGCTGCCGTTGCTGGCGGGTTGCGGTTCATTGAAAAGCTCTTCCAAATACCAACTCAACGACGGGTTTTATAAGGCCCGGATTGCGCGCCAAAAGAACGTTCCGGTGTATGTGCGCGTCCATGACGATTCCATCCAAGTGTATCGGGCACCGGGCAGGCAACCCGACACCACCCATTTTGACAGCTACGCCCCGGCTGGCACGGGGGTTTTGAAGAATTTCGGCTTGGTGCAGGCTTCCTTTGATTTGGATGTGCTAACGATTCCCTTTAAGTACCGCCCCGCCGCTTCGGGATTGCCACGGCAACTGAACACCAATTTTAACGGCGCATTGTACATCGGCTACCGCTCGGATAGTTACCGGATTATCTACCGCAAAACGCCGCTCAACCGCCACCACCGCCAACTCAGGCATTACGGTTACAGTGCCGGGCTTTTTGGCGGGTTGGGCGCAACGGCCATGAACCCGTCGGTAACCGACAGCCAAATCAGTTCGGAGTACGACGGCGTGGTTTTTTCGCGGGGCGTGGCGGCCATCATCGCCGTAGATAATGTGACGTTCGGGTTAGGTTTCGGCTTCGACTATTTATTGGACGAAAACCGCAGATCCTGGATTTACCAGAACAAACCGTGGATTGGCCTGACGCTGGGGCTGAACCTGAACTGACACTTTCCCGCGCGTTTAGTTTTTCAGTTGGCTGGCAAAATAGTATCCCTGCCTATCCGTCAGGCAGGTTTCAAAAACGCCAAACCCACCTCATTTCCGCACCGGAACCAGCAACACGGCATCGGCGATGGTCAGTCCGTCGGCATCCCGATTGGAGATTTCAATGGAATACCCGCCTGCCGGAAAGCTGAATCTGCCCAGATGCAGCCAGTCGCTGGCATCCTTGGGGGTGGTTAACGCGAAGTTTTTTGTGGTTTGTCCGGCTTGCAACCTTACTGTCAGTCGGGATGATTTTCCGGGTACTTCCGGGCTGTACACATACGCGTCATACTCACCAGCTCGGGTTACGGAAACGGCAAATGTTACGCTTTTGGCAACCGCCGGATTACCGTCTGACAAAAGCGACGCGCCGTAGCAACGCCCCAGTTTGCCCGATTTCCACTCGCCTTTAATTTCCACGTTATTTTTGTCAGCATCGTCAATCAGGATTTCCAGCGGGCTGTTATCTGCCAACGGATTGGTTTTCAGTTGGTTTTGCAACGCCGCCACGTTTATTTTTTGCACCGGGCTTCCACCGTCAATTGCGAGGCTGGCCGCCATTGCCGCCGACTGCCCCAGCACCATGAAAACCGGCTCCATGCGAATGGAACCATACGCAATGTGGCTGGCCGACAAACACACCGGCACCAGCAGGTTCTTGCATTCGGTTTCTTTGGGCACCAACGCCCGGTATGAAACCGGATATGGCCCAAAACCGCCCGCCTGCACATCGCCTTCGTTTTTGGCCATGCCATTGGCCACCACGCGCTGGCAATTATGCGAATCCATGGTGTAGGCCGCCATGCCAACGCCGTCGGTTATGGTTTCGCGGCCTTCGCAATTGGCTTGTGTCATCACATACGCGCCGGTCATGCGCCGCGCCTCGCGGATGTAAAGCTGCGGCGAAAAGTTTCCGTTGTCCGCATATTCATCTTTCGGATAGCCCCACTGCCGCATTTCATTGCGCAGGTGTTGGGGCACGCGCCGGTCATTGCCCAGAAAATACAGTAGGCCTTTGGTATAGTCTTCGTGCTGGCCAATGATTTTCCGGCGCGTTTCATAACTGCCATCGGGATAACCGTAGTTCATGCCGATCATGTCCGTTGAAAATCCGCCCGAATTATTGATGTCCGTCTTGTGGCCGGGCATTGGCTGGATGTGCATCAATGCCCAATTGAGTTCGGTTGGTTTGCGCTTTTCAATGTAGCGCAGCAGCAATTCGTACTGCGCGGAGTCGTAGCGCGGTGGCCGCGTAATGCGGATTTGGTTGGGCAGACTGTCGGTGAGGCACAGCCGGAAATTGTATGCCTGCACTTTTTTGTCGCCCGATCCAGTGGGTTGCAAAGGTTCGGGACTGATGCCCCACAGCAACCCGCTTTCGGGCTTGCCGGGAGTTTTATACGGATCAACGCTATCCGGAAACTGGTGTTTGTCAAGTAGTTGCACGCCGTTGTAGGTTTCCTTGTATTGGCTGTTGGCTTCCCGGCCCACCGTGTAGCTAACCCCGGCGCGTGCCATCAGGTCGCCTTCGTACGAGCAGTCAATGAACATTTTTGCCTGGATAATCCGGTTGGTTTTGGGAGTCGGCTTGCCGGAATTTTCCAACACAATTTCCCGGATCACGCCGTTTTGGTTCTTGGCCGATACAATCCGGTATTGAAACAGAACCGGCACTTGCGCACGGCTGATGTAGTCTTTAAAAGTGTTTTCGGCTACGTGCGGCTCAAACGTCCACTGCTCCAATTTGCCATAATGCCGCCCGATGCGGCGGTAAAAATCGCGCGCCAAGCCCGTAATCGCGTATTTGTTACCAATATCCGTCTGTCCCAACCCACCCGACGACAAACCGCCCAAATGTTTACCCGGCTCAATGAGCAACACCGACTTGCCCATTTTCCGGGCCGTATATGCGGCAATGACTCCGCCGGAAGTGCCGCCATACACGCATACATCCACTTGGTTTTCAGGTTTTTGCGGATAGGCGAAATGGGTTTGCAGAAAGCCGAGAATCAGGAAAAACGAGATTTTCATGGGAATGGAAAAAGTGAGATTGGTTTTTTGCATTGGTAAGTTGTCGGATGGGCTACGCAAAATAGTATGTTTTGAAAATGCCAAACCCGCTTGTCGAAAAGTTCAAGCAAGGACGATTGAACCAGTTTTGGGGGTTTTTCAACGGTGCGATGTTGGGAAATCAGCCCATGGTTTTATCCATGGGAAAACTTGTCAGCTATAAACGCGCTGCAAAATAGTAGCTGCAAAAAAGGCAAAACCTCACCCTTTTTCGTACCGCTCAATCACCTCGATTTCCCCTACAATATTGCTGTTAAATTCTTCGAGTTCCTCAGCAGGAATCCAGAGTTCATCGTAGCCTTTACCACCCACATTTTGTATTTCAAATTTTTGCAGATATTCCGAATTGACTTCGAATTTGGTGACATAGCCAGCACCATATGCCGGAACATTCCAATCCACAGTGATTTTGCGGGCATATTCCAGTTGGATGACCGGATAAAAGATGGGTTGTTCGGGCAGCCGTGGCGGAAATTTTGACCAAGCAGATTGCTCGATCAAATCCAGTTCTTTTCGGGCAACCGGACGGTAAAGGGTAATTGTTTGGCTCATAAAAATAGTATGTTTTAAAAATGCTAAACCTGCTGATTTTCAAGAAGATATTCCCTAATCCAAATCCACCAGAATCTGGTTGCGCAGAATGTCGTCCATCGTTTCGCGCTGCCGAATCAGTTTGGCTTGTCCGTTATAAACCAGCACTTCCGCCGGACGGAAACGCCCGTTGTACTGGCTGCTCATGGTAAAGCCGTAAGCTCCGGCGTTCAAGATGGCCAGGATGTCGTTTTCGCGCACTTCGTTGAGTTGGCGCTCCGTGGCAAACGTATCGGTTTCGCAGATGTAGCCCACCACATCGTAGTTTTTCAATTCGCCCGCCGGATTGGAAACATTGACGATTTCGTGGTACGCATCGTACAACATCGGGCGGATGAGGTGGTTCAGCCCCGAATTTACCTGCACAAACGCCACGCTGGGCGTGCGTTTCACTTGGTTGGCACTCACCAGCAAAAGGCCGCTTTCACTGACCAAGTATTTGCCCGGTTCCAGCCACATTTCCAGTTGCCTTCCGTAGCCGGTGCAAAATTCCTGGAACGCCGCTGACAATCTTTTTCCCAACGCGGCCATGTCAGTGGTTTTGTCGCCCTCGCGGTACGCCACCTTGAAGCCGCCGCCGAAGTCAATGAATTGCAGGTCGGGAAACTGGCGGGCGGCATCCAGAAGCACGCGTGCGCCATCCGTGAATGCTTCGGCATCCAGCACGTCAGAACCCGAATGAATGTGTAATCCGTTGATGTTCAGGCGGTATTTATCCACAAGCGTATGCACATCCGCCAGTTGTGCCAGCGGGATGCCAAATTTGGAACGTTCATGGCCGACTTGGATTTTGGCATTGCCACCCGCCAAAATGCCCGGCTTCAAGCGGATGCAACACGAAACCGTGCCGCCATACGCCTGCCCGAACTTTTCCAGCATCGTCAGGCTGTCAATGTTGAGGCCAATGCCCAGTTCCACCGCTTCCCGGATTTCCGCAAAATCCACGCCGTTGGAGGTAAACGTGATGTCGCCCGGTGCAAAACCTGCCAGCAATGCCTGGCGCGCCTCTGCCACTGAAACCGCATCCACGCCAATACCTTGCCGCTGCATGAGTTTCAGGATTGAAATATTGGTCAGGGCTTTGCTGGCAAATTTAATGCGCAACGGCACACCTGAAAAAGCGGTTTTAAGGTTACCAATTTGCCTGATAATCGTGTCTGCGTCATAGACATAGAGCGGCGTGCCGAACTGATGGCAAATGTCAATGATGTTAAGTCCTTGAATGTGGGACAATTGTCTGTCAATCTGCATTGGTTAGGTTTGGCTGTTGGCGAAAAAGATGAACCGGAAAATGAATCCCTCAAAAATAGTATCTTTTTAAATGCCCAAACCTGCCCGTGCGGAAATCCAGTGCCGCCATCATTCCGTAGCTCCGGCAGAGCCGTTGATAATGCCGCCAAAAAACAATGCGTTCATGAACAACTTGTTGGTTCCGTACCAGAAAGCGCGAAAATTCGGGTTGTCGGCCATCAGGATTATTTTTCCGCTGCCCGAGGTCTGTACGGTTACCGCCGCCGAGTTTGCCAGCAGTTTTAGGTTAGGTTTTGAGATGTAGCCGCTCAACAACGGACTGGCCGTGTATTGCAGTGGCGTGGCATACGGGTTCTTAGATTTTTCCATGAATACCGTATTGTCCTTGAAAACCGGTAACAGGTCTTCCTTGTAACCATAACCGAGCGGATGCGAACGGTCGAGGCGTACTTGGAAAATGGCTCCGGCAATGTCTTGGGCGCGGGCATTTTCCTCCAGAGACACGTAAGGTTTGGTGCTTGTCGAGTCAACCGGCGGCTTTTTCATCTTCACGTTTGCCAGTCCGTTGGTGGCCGCCCACGCAATGGCCTCGGTCATGACAACGAGGGTGTTACCATCTTGTCCAACGCTTCAACGTGCTGGCATTCAGTCCGCTGTACCTGCCGCCAACCATCACAATTGTATTGTATTTCCACAAGTCCACGCGGTT
>JANPIL010000210.1:0-9442 GCA_031424975.1 Sphingobacteriales bacterium | reverse complement strand
GCCAAACAGCACCACCGCCGTCAATGCCAGCATGACCCAGTTGCCAAACGGCATATCCATCCAGAACATCCCGATTATCACCACGGGAACGGAAAGGATGGCGGCCCAAATCGTATCGGTTTTCAGTTGTCCGTAGTGGTTCTCCTGCGCCTCGGCCTGCACATTCCGACCGTCGGCGGGCTGCGCAACCAACAAATCGTAGCCTGCCGACTGAACGGCTTTTTTCAGGTCGTCCGGCTTCACGACACTTGGCGCGTATTCCACATTGGCCGAAGCGTTGGCGTAGTTAACGGCCGCACTGACCACGCCCGGCTGCGCGGCAAGCATGGTTTCCACACTGACGGCACACGAGGCGCACGACATTTCAAGCACCGGGAAACTTTGCTTCACAGTTGCTGCACTTGCCATCGGCGTTTTTGCGGTTTCTTTGGTTTCGGTTACCGTTTCCATCTTGTTCGTTTTCTTTTGACGTGATACAAAATTACGCTATCCGGACGTTAACAGTATTACACGATTCCGGCGCGGTTGTGCAGGATTTCCGGCATTCGGCCCGCATCGCGGGTACACGATGACCGGACAAAATAGTATCTTCCCGAAAGCTGAAAGCCCCGTCTTTAGCGGGGGGCCAAACCCCCTTGTTCTTCCAAAAGCCGATTTCCCCTTCCGGTCTGACACACAGTGTCTGACCTGCGTTTCCGGGAAAACAGTAACCCGCTCATCCCGATTGCAAAGAGAAAAATAGTATCTCCGGGAAACACCAAACCCGTCTTACCATTCCAAGCAAGGAGGAATGGCAAAAACCCAGCGAACGGGCATTTTTGCATTTTGCACCGGAAAAGTTTTGATATTTCCGTATTTTCGGCAACCCGGTCATAACCCTATCCTACACAAAACCATTCCATCCATGAATCTGAATATCAAAGCGAAAAAGGAAAACACCTACGATGCCATTGTGATTGGCTCGGGCATCAGCGGCGGCTGGGCGGCCAAGGAACTGTGCGACAAGGGTTTGAAAACACTCGTGCTGGAACGCGGGCACGATGTGAAGCACATAACCGACTACCCCACCGCCACGGCAGCCCCGTGGCAGGCACCGCACCACGGACGGCTGCCCAAAGCCCTGCTCGATGAAAACCCGGTGGTGGGCAAATGCTACGCCTTTGATGAATTCACGCAGCACTTTTTCCTCAAGGACAAGCAGCACGAATACACACAGGAAAAACCGTTTGACTGGATACGCGGCTACCAAGTGGGCGGCAAATCGCTGATGTGGGCGCGCCAGACGCAACGCTGGAGCGAATTTGACTTTGAAGGCCCCGCCCGCGACTGCTTTGCCGTGGACTGGCCCATCCGCTACAAGGACATTGCGCCGTGGTACAGCCACGTGGAGAAGTTTGCGGGCATCAGCGGCAACAAGGATGGCATGGACAGCCTGCCCGACGGCGATTTCCTGCCGCCCATGGAATTGAACTGCCTTGAAAAGCACTTCCAACAGAACATCGCTAAAAATTACCCCGACCGCCGCATGATTGTGGGCCGCTGCGCCCACCTGACGCAGCCCAACGAAATCCATACCAAGCAGGGGCGCGGCCAATGCCAATACCGCCACTTGTGCTATCGTGGCTGTCCGTACGGCGGGTATTTCAGCAGCAACTCGTCCACGCTGCCTTGGGCGGCCAATACCGGCAACCTCACGCTCCGCCCTGATTCGGTGGTGCATTCAATCATCTATGACGAAACCAAAGGCAAGACCACCGGTGTGCGGGTGATAGATGCCAAAAGCAAGGAAACGGTTGAGTTTTACGCGGATATTCTCTTCGTGAACGCGGCGTGCCTGAACACGAATCTATTGCTGCTCAACTCCACCTCCAACCGGTTTCCCAATGGCTTGGGCAACGACAACGGCCTGCTGGGCAAATACGTGGCTTTCCACAACTACCGGGGCCGGGTTTCGGCTTCGTACGACGGCTTTGAAGACAAGTATTATTACGGTCGCCGCCCCAACTCGGGCTATATGCCGCGTTTCCGGAACGTGTACAAGCAGGAAACAGACTTTTTGCGCGGCTATGCCGTTTCCATTGATGCCTCGCGCGGGCGGGGCACGGGCGGCGAGGGTTTCGGTGCCGAACTGAAAGAGAATATGTCGGCGGTGGGGCCGTGGAGCGTGTTTGTGCTGGGCATGGGCGAAACCATTCCGAAGGAGCAAAACCACGTACGGCTGGACAAGAACCGGAAGGACGAATGGGGGATTCCGCAACTGATTACGTCCATCGGCTATGATGACAACGACACCAAGATGATCAAGGATTTCCACGGGCAAGCCACCGAAATGCTCGAAAAGGCGGGTTTCAAGGACATCTACCAGATGGACACGCAGCAGTCTCCGGGCTTGGACATCCACGAAATGGGCGGCTGCCGCATGGGCCGCGACCCCAAAACCTCGCTGCTCAACGAGTGGAACCAACTGCACGCCTGCAAAAATGTGTTCGTGACCGACGGCGCAGCCATGACTTCCACAAGTACCCAAAACCCGTCGCTCACATTCATGGCCCTCACCGCCCGCGCCGTGGATCACGCGGTGCAGGAACGCCGGAAGGGGAATGTTTGAAAATAGTATGTTTTGAAAACCGCAAACCCGTAACGTTGCACTCAATATTCAGGGGAGATTCAAAAGGCCAGAACCGGAAAACACTTCGCCAATCCGCGTATTGACAAAGTGTTTTCCGGTTCTGGCTGTTTTGAGTCTTTTCCCCGACTCTGAACACTGCATACAACAGGCGGCTTGGCAATTCCTGAGAAACCACGTACACTAACAAATTGACAATGAGAATTAAGAAAATACGACTAAAAAATGGATACAAAAGGTTTAACGACCTGACGATTGATTTAGGAAATGAACCTAAAAGAATCATTGCTTTAGTTGGACCAAATGGTTGTGGGAAAAGTAGTGTATTTGATGGAATGTTATTTCATAATAACGCATATGGCGCAATTGGGAATAAAGGTACAAAAGACCATACTTATCATTCAATGACACAAACACCGAACTTCAATTATCAAAATGTAGCGATTGAATTTGATAGCGGAAAATTTCAAACTTTAAGACAACAGAGACAAGTAAACGGAAGAGAAAACACAATTTTTTCATTCAGAAGTCCATATCGCTACAACAGCAATTTAAAAGTAGAACAATCTAAAGCAACATCAGAAATTAGATTGAACAATTATGGCGCAACTGCTTCCTCCGACCTTGATGATAAGATGGAAGAAAACTACAGAAGAATATATATAAAATTCAATAAGTACTTACACGAACAAGATTGTACACCAAGTCAAGCCAAAGCTAAAATTATTGGGAACTTGAATAACTCATTAAAAAATTGTCTTGACCTTGAAATAATGAGTATTGGTAACATTGAAGCAAATCAAGGAACAATATTTTTCAAGAAACCAGACCACCCAAATGAGTTTGAATTTAATGTGCTTTCATCGGGAGAGAAGGAAGTGGTTGACATTCTTCTCGATTTATATTTGAGAGCTGATGAATATAACGAAACTATTTTTCTAATTGACGAGCCTGAACTTCATATCAACACATCAATTCAAAAAAAACTATTGTTAGAAATAAATAAACTCGTTGGACAGAATTGCCAAATTTGGATGGCAACCCACAGCATTGGTTTTTTAAGAGCTTTGCAAGAAGATTTAAAAGATGAATGCCAAATAATTCAATTCCAAAAAGGTGTGAATTGGGCTTCATCCCCACAAATTCTTTTACCAATCAAAAAGTCATTGGCTAAATGGAAGGAAATATTTGAAACTGCTTTGGACGACTTAACAGGTTTGGTAAGCCCAAGAAGAATTATTTATTGTGAAGGCAAAGAAAGACCAGGTGCAAATGGACTTGAAAAGGGATTTGACGCGAAAGTTTTTAATAACATTTACGGTGAACAGTACCATGACACACTGTTTATTTCAAGTGGTGGAAATACAGAACTTGACCAAAGAAGTGAAATTGCATTGGCAATTTTAACAAAGGTGTTTTCGGATATTGAGGTACTTGTTTTAAAAGACAGGGACGTTTCATCTGGCAAACAGAATGACGAAAAAGACAGACAATTATACTTGCAAAATCATCCACCTAATTTCAGAATTATGAAACGTTGGGAAATTGAAAACTACCTTTATGACAAGGAAGTTTTAATGGCTTACTGCAGCAAAAATGATTTGGTATTTAATGAAACAGAATATGACAAATTTGTAACCAACGTTACTGACCAAAACTTGAAAGATGAGACAGGAAGAATAAAGAATTTTTGTGGCATTATAACGAGTATAAATCCAGAAACTTTCAAATTAAATTTATCACAACATATTACTGAAGATATGAAAGTTTTCAAAGAGTTAGAGCAATGTATATTTGAACGAAAATAATGACGACGGAAGGCGCAGCAGAATTGGCAGGATTGAGTGCCGAGCAACGGGACAATTACGAACAGAGCCTTATTCAATACCGGGATTTGAAAAGTGCTTTGGAAACAGCAGTGGAGGAAAGAGAAATTGAAATTGCAAAAAATTTTATTCTCTTAGGTTTGGACAATGCTACCATAGCGAAAGGTACGGATTTGACAGTTGAACAAATAGAACAATTGAGGAGCGGAACAAACCCAAACCGCTGACAACGCAGGCTTGGCAAAAGCCGAGCTGAAGTGCCGAAAATTGAAATTTGGAATAAAAAAGGGACACGTTATTTTGTTTGGGCTTTTATACTGTTTTTCCCCGCTTTCATTAAACTTTGTTCATTACCCGCGTTTCATTCAAACGAAAAACAGAAATAGTATCCCCCAAAACGCCAAACCCCCGCTGTTTTGCAATGGCGGGGGTTTGGCGTTTTGAAAACATACTATTTTCAAGCCTTGTTCACTTCGGCATCGCGCAGCATCCGGCGCAGGATTTTGCCCACGTTCGATTTGGGCAGGTCGTCGCGGAATTCTATGTGCTTGGGGCATTTGTAGCCGGTTAGGTTTTCGCGGCAGTAGGCTTGCAGTTCCTCGACGGTGAGGCTTGGGTCTTTTTTTACCACGAATATTTTCACCACTTCGTTGGCTTTGGCATCGGGCACGCCGATGGCCGCCACTTCCAGCACTTTCGGGTGCGACGACACTACTTCCTCCACTTCGTTGGGATACACGTTGAAGCCCGACACCAGGATCATGTCTTTCTTGCGATCCACGATTTTGAAATAACCGTCTTCGTCCATGATTCCGATGTCGCCAGTCTTGAACCAGCCGTTTTCCATCACTTTCGCCGTCTCGTCGGGGCGGTTGTAGTAGCCCGTCATCACTTGAGGGCCGCGTGCCCAAAGTTCGCCCCGCTCGCCAACGGCCGCATCCGTGCCATCGTCTTTTACGGCTTTCACCTCGGTGTTGGGCAGCGGAATGCCGATGGTGCCGACCTTGTTGAGACCCGCAAACGGATTGGTGGTGAGCACGGGCGAGGTTTCGGACAGGCCGTAGCCTTCGCTCGGCGTGATGCCGGTGGCTTTTTGCCAGCGTTCGGCCACGGCGGTTTGCAGGGCCATGCCTCCGGCGGTCACAATTTTCAGGTTTTTCCAATTCACCGTGCCAAAATCAGGGTGGTTAAGCATTCCGTTGTAGAGCGTGTTCAGTCCCACAAGCACCTGAAACTCGTATTTGGTCAGTTCCTTCAGGAAACCCTTCATGTCGCGCGGGTTCGGAATCAGCAGGTTGGTTGCACCGGCCCGCAAACCCAGCAGTGCGTTGCACGTGAGCGAATAAATGTGGTAGAGCGGCAGTGGTGCCACAAGGATTCCACCGTTTTTAGCCAAGTCGAATTTGGCACCCGTCCAATAAAAATTCATTTCGGTGTTGGCCAGCACGTTGCGGTGCGAAAGCATGGCTCCCTTCGATACGCCCGTGGTGCCGCCCGTATATTGAATGTAGGCGGTGTCGCCGCTTGTCAGTTCCACGGGTTTCAGTTTGGCGCGTTTGCCCTTGGCCAGCGCATCATTGAATTGCACCGCGCCGGGAAGGTTATAAGCGGGAACCAGTTTTTTCACCGATTTCACCACAAAGTTGATGAGTTGCTTTTTCGGGAAGCCGTGCAAGTCGCCCATCTGCGTGGTGATTACGTGCTTGATGTCGGTTTGGCCGATTATTTTTTCGAGGTTGTGGGCGAAGTTGGCCAGAATCACGATGGCCCGCGCGCCGGAGTCCTTGAGTTGGTGTTCCATTTCGCGCGGCGTGTAGAGCGGGTTTACGTTCACGACCACCAGCCCGGCACGGAATGCCCCGTACATGGCCACCGGATATTGCAGTATGTTGGGCATCTGGATGGCAATGCGGTCGCCTTTTTGCAGGCCGAGGCTTTGCAAATACGCCGCAAACTGCCGCGCCAGCACATCCAGTTCGGCAAAGGTGAGTTGCTGGCCCATGCAAATGTAGGCGGCACGGCCGGCAAACTTGTGGCACGACTCGTCGAGCAATTCCACCAGCGAAGTATAGGCATCGGCATTTATCTCGTGTGGCACGCTTGGCGGATAATGCTTGAACCAAGGCTGCGTGCCAGTTTCGGTTTTCGTTTCCATAAAATTATAATAAGATTTAGTTGGATTCTGGATAGATTAGTAGGACAAAGATAAATGTAAAATGTCCAAATAAAAAAAGCCCCGGATTCAAGGCGGGGTGAAAAATAGTATCTTTTCAAACTGCCAAACCCAAGGCCTCCCCCAACCCCCTCCGAAAAAGAGGGCTAAAAAACTCCCCTCCCCTGTCCGTCCGGCAGGCGGGCTTGCGGGGAGGGGTTGGGGTGGGGTTTTTCAAGGATTTTTCAACAGTTCGCGCAGGGCGGTTTGGGCGCGTTTGGCTCCGGCTTGCGTTTTGAAAATGATCCTGAACTGGCTGATGCGCCTTGTGCTCCGTTCGCGTAAATCCTGCTCAACCACCAACGGCTTGGCGTTCAGCGTGTTAATCTGAATTTCGTACCACGTTTGCTGGCCTTCCAGCAGTTTTTTGCCGTTCAGGTTGTAGTTGCGCTGGCCCACCAGCACCTTGGCAGGATCAATGTCGCGCAGCCGGACGCTGTACCGGAGCTTGGTTTCCAGGGTGGTGATCTCGCAGAATGCCTCGGTGAAGTTGTTGAAAGTCACGGCCAGCGAATCGTTTGGAAAACCTACGGTGTTGGCAAACAAATCTTCCAGGCGGCAGTTTTTCTGTTGCGATTCCTTCCACACCTCCGTAGCCACAAACACCTCACCTTCCTGCTTTACCACCGTCTGAATCTGGGCTTTCCGGCTGGAAACCTGCGCCGATGCCGGCAGCGGGAAAAATCCGGCCAGGCCGAGCAAAAAAATCACGGGGCGGGTTTGGCAGTTCAAAAAGATACTATTGTGGCGGGTGTCCATCGGCTTCATGTTTTTGGCTGGTTGTACGTTTGCGATGGAACGAAATTACGCCGGAAAAGATTGCTTGGGAAAATGACAGGAACCCCGGCAGAAATAGTTTATCATAACTTACTGACCAGCAATTATTTATGATTAAGCCAGCAACCATTTACGGATCAAGCCCATCCAAGAGCTTGGACAGGTTTTCACTGGATCAACTGCGCAGGATGCTTGTCCGCATTGAAAGGCAGATTGTGGAAGACCAATTGTTTGTTGAGAACGTGGACGATGGCATTGCCCGCGAACCGGCTTGGAAACTGGGCGTGGTGAAGGCCCGCCTGGAACAAAAACAAGAGGAGCGGCGCGAAGTGCGCGAATGCATTGAATGGCTGGTGCGCAAGCCCGTGGGCGGCTGAAAACAAAGACCTCACTCCCAGCCCCTCTCCTGCTGAGAGGGGTGAAAAAAAAGAATCCTTTGCTCCCCTCTCTGAAGGAGAGAGGCCGGGGGTGAGGTAAAATAGTATCCCAGCAAAAGCCCAAACCCCCTCCCCCACATTTTATTTCGGTTCGGCTTGTGCGGTCGGTGAAAACGCCGTAAAATAGCCTCCCGGAATTTTTGCACTTGTCCGGTTCACCTTTCACCTTACAAAACCCCGATTTTTTATGCCAATCAAAGTCACGCTCGGCGACAAGGAGTATTTCACCGGCATTCCCGCCATTCCCTACGAAGGCCGCGAATCGGACAATCCGCTGGCGTTCAAGTTTTACGACGAGAACAAAATGGTGGGCGGCAAGACCATGAAAGACCATTTGCGCTTTGCCGTGGCCTACTGGCATTCGTTTGCCAATACCGGCGGCGACCCGTTCGGGCCGGGAACCAAGGATTTTCCGTGGAACGCCAAAGCCGATGCCGTGGGGCGCGCCAAAGACAAGATGGACGCGGCCTTTGAGTTCATCACCAAGCTGGGTGCGCCTTTTTACTGCTTCCACGATGTGGACGTGGTGGATGAGACTTCATTTGCACAACTGGAAAAGGACTTGGCAACGATAACCGATTATGCCAAGCAAAAGCAAGATGCATCGGGTGTGCAACTACTTTGGGGCACGGCCAACCTGTTTTCGCATCCGCGCTACATGAACGGGGCTTCCACCAACCCTGATTTCCAAGTGGTGGCACACGCCGCCGCGCAAGTCAAAAATGCCATTGACGCGACCATTAAATTGGGCGGCACGGGCTACACATTCTGGGGAGGCCGCGAAGGCTATATGTCGCTGCTGAACACCGACATGAAACGCGAAACCGAACACTTGGGGCGTTTTTTGCAGACCGCCCGCGACTATGCCCGCAAGGCCGGTTTCAAGGGTGCATTCTACATAGAACCCAAACCCTGCGAACCTTCCAAACACCAATACGACTACGATTCGGCCACGGTGATCGGCTTTTTGCGGCACTTCGGCTTGGAAAACGATTTCCGCCTGAACATTGAAACCAACCACGCCACGCTGGCCGGGCACACGTTCACGCACGAGTTGCAGGTAGCCGTGGATGCCGGACTGTTGGGCAGCATTGATGCCAACCGGGGCGACTACCAGAATGGCTGGGACACCGACCAGTTTCCCAACGACCTGAACGAACTGACCGAAGCCATGCTGATAATCCTGGAAAACGGCGGCTTCACCACGGGCGGCGTAAACTTCGATGCCAAAACGCGCCGCAACTCTACTGACTTGGCCGATTTGTTTTATGCCCACATCGGCGGCATGGACAATTTTGCGCGGGCCTTGCTGGTGGCCAATGAACTGCTGGAAAAATCGCCGTACAAGAAATGGCGGCAAGAACGCTACGCTTCTTTTGACAGTGCCGATGGCAAAGCCTACCAAGCCGGACAGCTCACACTCGAAGCCCTGCGCGACATTGCCTTCCGCGATGGCGAACCCGCGCAAACCAGCGGCAAACAGGAACTCTACGAAAACCTGATCAATCAGTATATCCGCTAAGAAACAACCTCACCCCCGGCCCCACTCCTGCAGAGAGGGGGG
>JANPIL010000209.1:0-8114 GCA_031424975.1 Sphingobacteriales bacterium | reverse complement strand
GTACTGTTTTAGAATAGTAGGTTTTGGTGAGAGGTGTCTTGATTATAGAATCAAGGCACTTTTTAGTTTACCAAAGAAGCCCGAGGAGTAAGAGCCTCTCCAACCTCTCCGAAGGAGGGTTTTTCAAAACCATTCATTGACATCCGTACCGTTATTATGAGCAAGTTCCACACGCCGAGCGGCGTTATTTACGTATGTGTTGGCAGCAAATGCAGCAAGCAGGGCGGCAAGGAAATGTGCAAGACACTGAAACACCTTGCCAAGGATGCCAGCCTGAAAGACACGCTGGAAATCGTAAAGACCGAATGTACGGATCGTTGCAAGTTTGCGCCGGTGCTTTCCGTGCAGCCCGCCAATGCGTGGGTGAAGGAATACCGCGAAAGCGATGCCCTTGCGATACTTAACATGGCATTGGCGGAAAAACCGGTATAGCGGCACACCGGAAAAATTCATAAAAACACCAAACCCGGCCACTGATGGCCGGGTTTGGTGTTTTTGAAACATACTATTTTCCCGGTGCGGGCTTGGCAAGTGGCGCGAGGTTCTCACCTCGTGCCGCCCATGTTCCGAGATTCCCATCTCGGTCTGCGCGGGCGGCTTGCAAATCGGGAAGATATGAAGCCCGCACCAGTGGCATCCACAAAAAAGTCCGGGGCTGCCTATTCTGCCGGAACCTCTTCCGGACGGGCTGGCTTCACGGCTTTCATGGCCGGTGGGCGGTTTTTGCCGAACCGGTTTTTAAGCCTTTCCACGTTGTAATACATGCAAGGCACCACAACCAGTGTCAGGAACGTAGTGACCAGCAGGCCGAAAATGATTGTCCAAGCCAGCGGCCCCCAGAACACCGAACTCTCGCCACCGATGAAGAAATTCGGAGCCAGCCGGGTAAAAAGTCCGGCAAAGTCAATGTTCAGGCCGATGGCCAGCGGAATCAGACCCAGGATTGCCGCCGAAGCCGTCAGCAAAACGGGGGTGAGGCGCGTGGTGCCGCCGTCAATGATGGCCGTGGGCAAATCCTCGCCGCGCTGCCGCAACTCCTCGATGAACTCCATCAGGATAATGCCGTTTTTGACCACAATGCCGCCCAAGGCAATGAAACCCACGCCCGTCATGACAATGGAAATGGTCATGCCCGTGAGCGAAAAGCCCAATAACACGCCAATCAGACTGAAAATGACGGTCGTGAAGATAATCAGCGGCTTGGTGACCGAGTTGAACTGCGCCACCATGACAATGAACATAAGTGCGAGGGCCGCCAGACCCGCGCCAATCAGAAACGACACCGTTTCCTGCTGGTCTTCCTGCTCACCGGCCGTTTTCACGCTGTAACCGTCGGGCACTTGCATATTGCCAATGACCTGACTGTTGATTTGCGCCACAATCTCGTTGGCATTGTAGCCCGTGAGCACATTGGAACCCAGCGTAATGAGCCGTTCCTGGTTTTTGCGGTTGATGCTGCTGAACGTGGTGCCGTACCTGACTGAGGCCACCGCCCGGAGCGGAACTTGGCGGAAACCGCCCGTGGCCATGTCCAGGTAGCCGATGTTGCCGCCAAGCAGTTCCTCAAGCTGAGAACGCTGGTTTTCGCCAATGCGCACATTGATTTCGTACTCGTCCTTGTTGTCGCGGAATTTACTGGCCTCACTGCCAAATAGAGCCGTGCGGATATACGAGGCCACGGCATACGTGGAAATGCCTTCGCGCGCCGCCTTTTCCTTGTCAATCTCCACAATGATTTCGGGCTTGTTCATCACCAAATCCGAACTGAGGTTTTCAATGCCCGCAACCCCGGCCTTGCGGATGCCGTCGCGGAGTTGTTTTTCCAAACCGGTAAGCACCTTGAAGTCCTCACCGGCAATCTCAATGCTTACCGGTTTGCCCGTGGGCGGCCCGTTGGCTTCGCGTTCCACCGAAATCTCAATGCCCGGAATGTCCTGCGTGTTCTTGCGGATGTCTTCCAGCACCCCGCTGGTCAGGAACCCGATCCGGTCATTGGCTTCGATGAAGGCAACCGTGATTTTGCTGCGGTACGAGGCAGGCTGGCGTTCGGCGGGGCTTCCCTGCGGGTTGCCGGCTTCCTTGCCCACGTTTACAATCACCGATTCCACTTTGTCGCGGTTCGGCTTGATCACCTCATACACGCGTTGCTCAACCAGCCGCGTAACCGAATCGGTCACCACGGCATCCGTGCCAACGGGCATTTTGGCATACACGTACACAAAATTCGGCTCGCCGCTCGGGAAGAAGATCACTTTGGGCTTCATGATTCCGGTCACGACAAAAGACAGCACAAGCAGTAAAAATGCGGCCCCAATGAACCATAGCGAATTATAACCGCGCAATGCCCGGCGTATCAGGTTTCCGTAGCCGTTTTTGAGGCGGGGCAGCCACTTGGATTGGAAGCCTTGGATTATCGGCGTGAGCACGTATTTGTTCAGGATGACCAGCAAAGCCAAAAACATGAAGAAGTTGCCGATGCCGATGTTGATGAAATAGCCGAGCACCGCCAAGCCACCCAAGACCAGCAGCGGGCGGAGCAACGTGCGGAAACTGCGATCCTGGCTTTTCTCATCCTCGCGCTTCATGAAATCGGCGGCAAAGACCGGATTCATCACGAAGGCCACAATCAGCGAGGCAAACAGCGTGGCAATCAGCGTGATGGGCAAGTAGCGCATGAACTCGCCGATGATGCCCGGCCAGAACATGAGCGGCACAAACGGGGCCACATTGACCAGCGTACCACTCAATACCGGATAAAAAACCTCACCGGCGGCTTTCTTTACGGCTTGGGTAATGGGTATGTTCTCGTCGTGGAAAATACGGTGCGTGTTTTCAATCACCACAATCGCATCGTCCACCACAATGCCCAACGCTAACAGGAAGGCAAACATGACTACTGTGTTGAGCGTGAATTTGAGGTCGGGGAAAATGAAGGCGAGGGCCGAAATAATCACGAAGGCCATGAATGCCGACAGCGGCACCGAAAGCCCCACAAACAGCGCGTCGGTGGTTCCCATGAAAAACATGAGCACGAACACCACAAACACGAAACCCAGGATTACGGTCGCCACCAAGTCGTTGAGCGTGTTTTGGGTCTCGTTCGACTGGTCGCCGGTCACGGTCACGGTCAGGCCCTCCGGAAATTTGGTGGCCTTGTATTCCTTGATGATCTCCTCGATTTTTTCGGAAGCCGTAATCAGGTTTTCGCCGCCCCGCTTGATCACGCTCAGCGAAAGCACGGCCTTGCCATCCAGCCGCGCAAAATCCTGTTTTTCCTTGAAACTGTCCCGCACATCCGCAATCTCCTTCAGAAACTTGGCATTGCCGCGCGACGAACGCACCACCACATTGCGGATCTGGTTCACATCCTTGAACTCGCCCGTCACGCGCAAGGTGCGGCGGATTCCGTTCACGTTCAGTTCGCCACCCGAAACGTTGATGTTTTCGGCGGCGATGGCTTGCGAAATGTCGCCGAAGGTAATGCCCGAAGCCTGCATCTTGTAAATATCCACATTGACCTGGAACTCGCGTTCCAATGCCCCCACAATATCCACACGGCGTATTTCGGGCAGTTCCTCAATGGCATCCTCCAGGTCTTCGGCGTATTCCTTGAGTTTGTTCAGTTGGTAGTTGCCCGACACGTTGACCTGCATGATCGGGAATTCGGAAAACTCGATTTCCTGCACCTGCGGATCCTGCGTGAGTTCGCGGGGCAGGTTGGGGCGGGCACGATCCACGGCATCCTTCACGCGCTGCTTGGCCACCGGCACAGTAACGCCCGTGCCGAACTCGACAATCACCGCCGAAAAATTCTCGACAGATGAGGACGTGACTTTCTTCACGCCGTTTACTGCCTTCAATTCTTTTTCTATCTGCTTGGTAATCAGGTTCTCCACATCAGCCGGACTGGTTCCCGCATTGATGGTCTGGACGTAGAACTGCGGAATCACAATGTCCGGGAAATTCTCTTTGGGCAGGCTCACATACGTGAAAATGCCCGCCAGCGTAACCAGCAGCGTCAGCACGTAAACGGTAGTCTTGTTCTCGACGCACCATTCCGTTATCTTGAATCTTTTGTGTATTTGCTCCGGTTCGTTGGCCGGTGCTTGGTTGGGTTCTTTCATAAGGCGGTTATGGAAAAGTTGTGTTGCCGGATGTGATATTTGTGGTTGGTTGGCCGAGCCGAACGATTAACTGGCGGGTTTCAGCTTTCGGGAAGATACTATTTTGGTTGCCGCGAAAAATGTCATGCCCAATACCGTTCAGTTGCTTTCATGCGTAGGCCAGTGCGTCGTTTACTTTGTGCTGCACATAACCGGTCAGGCTGTGTACGGTGTCCAGTGCCTGCCAGTCGCTGTCTGGAATGCTGATGCGGAGTTCCTTTTCCAGCGAAAGCATGAGTTCGGCCACATCCAGCGAGTCCAGCCCTAAATCAAGGCTCAGGTGCGCGTTTGGCCGGATGGCATTTGCGGACACGCCGCATTGTTCGTGCAGTATTTTTCTGATTTTCGCTTCAATGGCTTCCATAGTCGTGGGGTGAGGTTGGTTTTTCCGGGCAGAAACCCGCACGGGTGGGTTTGGTGTTTTCAAGACATACTATTTTGCGGCCACCGAGTTACTGATTTTCACCGTCTGCCCGTCCACAAGGTCTTGGCTGCCCACGGTAACCAGTTGGTCGCCGGCATTCAACCCTTCCGTAATCTCCACTTTGCCATTGTACGACAGACCTTTGGACACTTTTTTGGTCTTGGCAATAGTTTTGCCGCCCTCATTCACCACCACGTACACGATGTCGCCGTTTTCGGTGTTCTGCACCAAGTTCTCGTCAATCACCAGCGTGTTGGGTTTCACCTTGTCATTGATGCTCACGACTGCCAGCAGGTTTGGCTTCAGTTTTTTATCTTGGTTGGGGAGTGCTATTTCAATGTCAAATGTGCGGCTCATCGGGTTCACTACCTGCCCCGTGAACGTGACTTTGGCTTGAATTTCCTCGTTTATGTCGGGAAATTTCACCGTTACCGGGTCGCCTTTCTTGATCGAGTTGATGTAGCTGTCGGCCACCCTCGCCTTCACTTTCATCTGCGACAGGTTCACCACCTGCACCACCGGCGCACCCGGCGCGGCCATCTCACCTATTTTCACATTCACCGCATTCACCGTGCCGTTGATGGGCGATGTCACGCGCGACATCGCGATTTGCGTTTGCAGCGTTGACATCTGCCTTTCCAAGCTTTCCTTTTGGCTTTTGGCTTGCAGGTACTGGATTTCCGAGCCTATTTTCTGGCTCCAAAGGTTGGATTGGCGTTCAAATGTGGTTTTTGCCAGTTCGTAGCCCGTGCGCAATTGCGCCATGTTTTGGCGTAGCGTGGCATCGTCGGTAATCACCATCGTCTGGCCGGCACGCACATTATCGCCCGTTTGCACCAGCACTTGCGTTACATTGCCACCCATGCGCGGGGTTACATTGATGTTTTGGGTAGCATCGAGGGTTCCCTGCACTTCCACGTAATGCTTGAAAGTCTGGGGCTGCACGGCTGAAGTCATCACGAGTTTCACGCGGCTGTCGGTGCTGTCGTTTTTTGCACCGGTTTCCTTTTCCAACGCCGCAATTTTGGCATCAATTTCGGTTTTCTGTTTTTTCAATTCGGCCAGTTCCGCCTTCTTGTCGCCCGGTTGCTGGCTGCAGGCCACTGCCAAGACGGTGGTAATCAAAATGATAGATAGCTTTTTCATAAGGTTTGATTTTGTTTACTGTTTGACAAAAAGCCTTTGCCGAAGGGCAAGGCAGAAAAAATAGTATCTTTTTTAAAGGCTAAACCCGCCGTTGTGAGGATGCACAATGTTTGTTTCTTTCACTTCACCACCAACTGGCCGGTTGCCTTGTCCAAGTCCACCTTGGCAACCAGCGCGTCGTAGAGGGCGGCGTAGTAGTTGGTTTGCGATTCCTTGAACGAAGCCTCGGCGTTGATCACCTCAATGTTAGAACCCACGCCCTGTTGGTATTTTATGCGCGTCACCCGCACGATTTCCTGCGCCAAATCTAAGTTGCGTTTCTGCGTTTTCAGGCTTTCTAATGAGTTTTCCAGCGTGGTGTTGGCCGCCTGCAACTGGAAGTCAACGATGCGTTTGAATTGCTCAATGTCGTTGTCGGTCTTGCGCACCGCTATCTTTTTCTGCTGTATCTGATGGCCGGTGCCAAAACTCCAGATGGGCACGTTCAGTTGGAATGCCACGAACGAGTAGTTGATCCACCGCGACGACTGTAGTATGTCTTGCAGGCGCGAGGCTCCCGGTGCGTAACCTGTGGTGTAGGCCGCCCCCAGCGTCGGGTAGCGCCCCGATTGCGCGTTTTTCACATCCAACGTGTTCAGGCGTTTCTGGCTCTGCAAAAGGCTGTATTCAATGCGTTGGTTGTAATCCACCGTTTCCGAGGCCGCCGGCGTAAAGGTGGTGTTGGTCAGATCGGCCAGCTTTTCGGTCAGCGTGATGTTTTCGCCCAAAGGCATCCCCATCTGAAATTTCAATGATTTTTCGGCGAGTGTGAGCAGCCGCCGCACATTCTGCGATTCCACTTTCAGGTTGTTGAATTGCACTTCCAAGCGGTCCACGTCAATCTTTTCGATCAGGCCGTTCTTGTTGAATTCGCGCGTTTCGCCGAGCAGTTTTTCCAGCCGGTCAATGTTCACGTTCAGCAGCCCGAACCGCTCCTGGTTTACCAAAACCCCGTAATAAGCCTTGGTCACGGTTTCGGCCACGTTTATCTTGGCATTCGTCAGGCTCTTTTCCGACAGTTCGCCATAGGCTCTTGAGGCTTGCAGGGCCACGAAAAAAGACCCGTTGAAAAGCAGTTGTGAAGCCGTGACCGAAGCCGTGGCGTTGTTTTTCAAGCCGAAGGCGAAAGCGAAAACCGTGTTTGGGTCAAGGGCGGCCTGCTGCGGAATTCCGCCCGGCTCCACGCCCTGCCGCTTGTAGAGGTCAACATCGTAATACGAAGGCCCGCCGCCCGCAAACGGGTTGGAACCCGCCCGGCCATCGCCGATGAACTGCTGGATGCGGAAGTTGTGCTGCAACTGCGCCTGCCCGCTGATTTGCGGCAGGCCAATGGCACGCGTCTCGCCAATGCGGGCTTTGGCATTTTCAATGTCCAAGGTGGCGTTTTTGATGGTGGTGCTGTTCTGCATCGCATAGTCAATGGCTTGCGGCAGCGAGTAGGGCGTTTGCGCCAAAGTTTGGCCAACGGAGAGTACGGCCAGAAGAACGGCTCCTAAAATAGCCTGCCTGCCGGACAGGCAGGTATGTTTCCGGGATGCCAAACCCGCGTTGCGCCGGTTGGTTGGGAAGCTGGAAAGTGTTTTCATTTTTCGTGGATGTTTTGTAGGTAACTGTTTAAAAAATCCCTGCCCTTGTCGGTCAGGATGCCGTGGATGAAATGCTCGATAAACTGCAACTGGATGGCTTTCAATTCAAACCGCCCGTTCGGAAACACCGTCGGGTCAAAGCCCAGTGCCACTTGCTCCATGCGCAGCCGTGCCAGTATCTCCGGCTCAATGTCGGGCCGGTAGTAGCCCGTTTCCATGCCTTTCTTCAGGTTTTCCACAATAGATCGTATCATCCATTGCTCCTTATGTTCCTGAAAAATAGCCCAGGCTTTGGGATGGTACTTGCGCAATTCGAAAATAATGGTCGGATGCACCATGTTAAACGTCATTTTCAAGTGCTGCGCCTCAATCAGAAACTCCTCAACCGGATTGCTTGCCTTTGATAGCACTTCGGCGGCAGTACATTTCTCGCAGTCCATGTGGCTGGCAATGCACTCGCATACAATGGCATCCTTGTCTTCAAAATGCTGGTAAATGGTTTTTTTGGAAACGCCCAAGTGCCTGGCAATCTCGTCCATGGTGATGCTTTTGAAGCCGTACCGCATGAACAATTCCTCGGCAGCCGCCAATATCCGGTCTCGGGTTTCCTTGTCTTTCTCTTCGCTTTTTTTCTTTTCCAGTTCCTGCCCTTCGGGTGTCGTAACCATTTTCTTTCCCTCTTTCTGTTATCGGTTTGTGTGTGTGAATGCGACGATGCAAAACTATGGAAACTTTTTAATTACAAAAAGTTTCCAT
>JANPIL010000208.1:0-3861 GCA_031424975.1 Sphingobacteriales bacterium | reverse complement strand
GGGATACGCCCAATCAGGGCAACTGAACCCGGTGGCCGTTGCCCAGCTCACGCAAGACCGCCTGAAGCAGTTCCGCTTCCTGGGCAATGTCTATGGCGAGTATGCCATTTTGAAAGACCTGAAATACCGCTTGTCGCTGGGCGCGGATCTGAATAATTTCCGGCGCGATTACTTCCGCCCATCCAGCCTGCCCAACCGCGACCGGCTTTCGCCATCGGTTCCGGTAGGTGTCTCGCGCACTGACACGTACGTGAACTGGCTCGTGGAACACACTCTTGCCTACAACAAAACCTTCGGTGAGCACCGCATAAACGCGTTGGCGGGTTTCACCTCACAAAAGGAACGCCGCGAAAACAACACGCTCACCGCCAACAATTACCCCAATGACCTGGTGCAAACCCTGAACGCCGGGCAAGTGACGCTGGGTGGCTCGCGGGCCGAGGAATGGTCGCTGCTTTCGTATCTGGGCCGGGTGCAGTACGATTTCAAAGGCAAATACCTGCTTTCGGCGGCGGTGCGTGCCGATGGTTCCTCGCGCTTCGGAGCCAACAACAAGTGGGGTTATTTCCCTTCGTTCTCCGCCGGCTGGCGCGTGGCCGATGAGCCTTTCATGCAGGGAATATCTTTCCTGAGCGACTTGAAACTGCGCGGCAGCTACGGCTTCACCGGCAACTTCCAGATTCCCAATTACGGCTCCATCGCATTGGTGGGTGCCGACAATTATGTGTTCGGCAACGAGACCGTGACCAGCGGACTGGCTCCCTCCACGGCGGCCAACCCTGATTTGCGCTGGGAAAAATCGGCCATGCTGGATGTGGGCCTGGAAATAGGATTGCTGAAAAACGCGCTGTTCCTGGAAATTGACTACTACAACAGCAACACCTCCGATTTGCTGCTGAATGTGCCGATACCGAGGGCTTCGGGTTTTGCGACCCAGCTCCAAAACATCGGCAAGGTGAATAACCAAGGAATAGAATTTGCCCTCACGGCCCGCCAAAAAGTCGGCGGCCTGAACATTACCGTCAATGCCAACCTTGCCGCCAACCGCAACCGCGTGAAAGCCTTGGACGCTTCGGGTGCGCCAATCATCGCCACGGGCGGTGTGGGTAGTGCGCGCTACATAACCCAAATCGGGCAGCCCATCGGCTCGTATTACTTGCTGCGCCAAGCGGGCGTGTACCTGAATGCCGAAGATCTGGCCAACTCGCCGCGTTTCCCCGAATCGCGGGTGGGCGATTTCAAGTTTGCCGACGTGAATGGCGACCGGGTGCTGGATGCCAACGACCGGACAATCGTGGGAAACTCCCTTCCCGATTTCATCTATGGTGCCTCGGCAACGCTTGAGTACAAGGGTATTGACCTGAATTTTGTCTTGCAGGGAGTGCAGGGAAACGAGGTGCTGAACCTCTTCCGGCGGTATGGCTACAATATCGAAGGCAATTTCAACAACCTTGAGAAGGCTACCGTCCGCTGGCGTTCGCCAACCGACGTGGGCGATGGCAAAACCAACCGCGCCAACCGCTTTGCCACGGGCCGCAACGGTGAAATCTCGTCTTGGCACGTGGAAGACGGCTCGTATATGCGCATCCGCAACATTACGCTGGGCTACACTTTTCCGGAAACGCTCACCAGCCGGATCAAGCTGAGCCGCGCCAGGGTGTACGCCACCGTGCAAAACCCGTTCACCTTCACCAAATACACGGCCTATAATCCGGAAACCAGCGGCCGGCCAGACAGTGCCCTCACCCCCGGCGAAGACTACGCCTCCTATCCGTTGGCGCGTACCTATACAATGGGCTTGAACATTGCGTTTTAAGGCATCATACGTCCACACGTGCCGGGTTTTTCCGTTTGGTTTTGGAAACCGGAAAACCCGGCACCCGTATGGCCACCAAAAAAATAGTATCGTTTCAAAAGCCTAAACCCCACTACCCATACATCCCGATTATCTCATGAAAAACCGCCTCACCATCCTCATCGCCGCCGCTTTGCTGCTCAATGCCTGCGGCAAGGATTTTCTGGAGCTTACGCCCATATCCGAAACCAACGTTCCCAACTTTTACACCAATGCCAACGATATTGCCGTGGCCGTGAATTCCACGTACGGATCCTTGCAGAAAAACGAGCAGTACGGCTCGGACTTCACCGCCTTGATGGAATACCGCGCCGATAATGTGGTGGACAACGACCCGTCGCAGAATGCGGGCATCCGTTATGACATTGACCGCCTCAAGGAAATTCCGACCAATAGTTTCCTGAGTGGCTCTTGGGGAAGTTTGTACAGCGGCATTTACCGCTGCAACGAAATCCTGAGCCGCATTGATGCCATTACCATGGACGACAAGCTGAAAAGCCGCTACAAGGGCGAGGCCAGCTTTGTGCGGGCCTTGTCTTATTTCAATCTGGTGCGGCTCTGGGGCCGGGTTCCGTTGGTGCTCACACCCATTGCCGTGCAGGAATCCAAGCAGACCGTGCGCGACGAGGTAGCCAAAGTGTACGCCGCCATCGAGGCCGATTTGCAGTTTGCCGCCCAAAACCTGCCCGCCACCTACCCTGCCGCCGATGCGGGCCGCGCCACTTCGGGGGCAGCCAAATCCCTGCTGGGAAAAGTGTACCTGACCCAAAAGAAATTTACGTCGGCCAAGACCGTTCTCAAGGAAGTGATTGATGCCAAAACCTACCTATTGCTGCCCGATGCAGCCAATGTGTTCAGCGTGACCAACAAGAACAACCAGGAAATCATTTTTGCGGTCAAATACCGGAAGGGCGGCGTTGGCGAAGGGCACGGCGTGTATTTCAGCAACGTGGGCTTGAACGTGATTGAATCCAGCCTGCTGGCGGCCTACACCGCGCAAGACAAACGGCTGGCCCTTGTCGAAACCGCTCCGCTGGCGGGCAGTGCCCAGCGAGTGCCCCGTAAATACTTTGACCAGATATCGGGCGGAAACGATGTGGGCAATGATTTTATCGTGCTGCGCTACGCCGATGTGCTGCTTATGTATGCCGAGGCTCTCAACGAGGAAGCGTATGCCGCCACCGGCGAGGCTTTTGCCGCGCTGAACCAAGTGCGCGAGCGGGCGGGCATTAGTACCCTGACCGCCGCCGACCTGTCCGGCCAAGCAAGTTTCCGCGAGGCCGTTTACCAGGAGCGGCGTTTGGAACTGGCCTTGGAAAACCACCGCTGGTTTGACTTAATCCGCACGGGCACGGCGGTGGCGGCTTTGCTGAAAGTGGGACTTACCGTACCTGAAACCCGCCTGCTTTATCCAGTGCCGCAATCAGAAGTGGACGTAATGAACAACCCCGCCGGTTTTCCGCAAAATCCGGGCTATTGAGTGGCATGCGGTTTTAAAATAATGTTTGAAAAACCTTGTTTTGTCCGGTGAGGGTGGTGGGGGGCGGACCCAGTGGCCGGTGCCGACCCTGTTGGCGTCGCTCGGAGATCGGGATGGGGATTACCGCCACCCGGCTTCGCCCGAGGGGGCTTCCGCCCCCGGCCCGCCGGCGTATCATCCCAGAACCGCCGACCGCCCCCTCCCCGGAGTTGCCCATGACCCGCGCCGGGCTTCTCGCCCTCGCCGGGGCGCTGTTCCTCGCCCCCGCCTCCCCCGCCCAGACGCCGCCGAACCGGGCCGACCTCAAGGGCGGACTGCTCTTTACCGCGACCGAACCGGGGCGGGCCGAGCCGCTGTCGCGCCTGGAGCCGACCGTCGCTTTGAACCTCGCCGCCGGCGAGTCCGCTCACCCGACGCTCAGAAGCGGCGAGACGTTCCGCTGGGAGTCATCCCAGCGGTTTTCCACTGCAGACGAGGCCGCCTATCAGAAGCTGCGGTCGGAAATCGTCCTGTTGGTGAACGAACT
>JANPIL010000207.1:0-12531 GCA_031424975.1 Sphingobacteriales bacterium | reverse complement strand
ACCGAAATCAAGCGGGCGGGCATCACCGACAGGCTGATTGCCGTCTATGAAAAACCCATAGACGACGATGAGGGATACTACGCCTACGGTTTCCTGCGCGAACCCAAGGGGCAGGGCGATTTCTACCGTTTCAAAAGTTATGTGAACAAGGCATTGAAAAACTCGCCGCAAGACCTGTCCTTTTCCGAAGACCGCTTGGTTGAGCAACCCGATGATCTGCCCTACAACCCGATTGACAGCGTTCGGATTGGTTACACGCTTCAAACCGGCGATAAAGTCCGTTTTGAAGTATTATCAATTACTGAAGACCAGTACAATTTTTTCACGGAGATGATCCAGCAAACCACCAACGGCGGGTTGTTTGCCAATCCGCCGGCCAACGTACGCACCAATGTGCGAAACGCGAATCCGAATGGCCGGAAAGCGGTGGGGTATTTTGGCGGCTCGGCAGTGAGTTTCAAAGAGATTGTTGTAGAGTAAAAAGCCTCCCCCCTGTCTGCCGACAGGCAGGCAACCCCCTCCGAAAGAGGGGGCTTTTCAACCGGGCGGGTTTTGGCTTTTGGAAACATACTATTTTTCGTCACCGCAAAATTTCGCGGGCAATCACGATTTTCTGGATTTCCGAGGTGCCTTCGCCGATGGTGCAGAGTTTGGCGTCGCGGTAGAATTTCTCCACCGGAAAATCCTTGGTGTAGCCGTAGCCGCCAAAAATCTGCACGGCCTCGTTGGCCACTTTCACCGCCGTTTCAGAAGCCATGTATTTTGCCATGGCCGATATTTTGGTCACCGGCAGTTTGCGGTCTTTTAAACTGGCGGCGTGGAACGTCAGCAGCCGCGCCGCCTCGATTTCAGTGGCCATGTCGGCAAGTTTGAACTGGATTCCTTGGAATTCGCTGATGGGGCGGCCAAATTGCTGGCGTTCTTTGGCGTAGTTCAGGGCGGCTTCATACGCACCCTGCGCAATGCCGATGCTCAAGGCGGCGATTGAAATGCGGCCGCCATCCAGAATTGTCAGGGCTTGTTTAAAGCCTTCGCCAACGTTGCCCAGCATCTGGCTTTTATGCACGCGGCAATCCTGAAAAATCAATTCTGTGGTTTCCGAAGCCCGCATCCCGAGCTTGTCTTCTTTTTTCCCCGCCGAAAAGCCGGGCGTTCCGCGTTCAATCACAAAAGTGGTGGCGTTGTTGGATGTGTTTGGCTGGCCGGTTCGGGCAATCACCACCGCCACATCGCCCGATTTGCCGTGCGTGATGAAGTTTTTGCTCCCGTTCAGCACCCAGAAATCGCCATCCTGCACGGCGGTGGTGCGCATATTGCCCGCATCCGAGCCGGTGTTGGGTTCGGTAAGCCCCCATGCGCCAATCCATTGGCCGGCGGCCAGTTTGGGTAGGTACTGATGCTTTTGCGTTTCATCACCAAACTGCAATATGTGGTTGGTACACAGCGAATTATGCGCCGCCATGGACAACCCGACGGAGCCATCCACTTTGGAGAGTTCAATGATAGCCGTCACATACGCCGCGTAGTTCAGTCCGGCACCGCCGTATATTTCGGGCACCAGTACGCCCATCAGCCCCAGTTCGCCGAGTTGGCGGAACGTTTCCAACGGAAACGTCTGCGCCTCGTCCCATTGGCGCACGTGCGGCCGTATGTGCTTGGTGGCAAAATCGCGCGTGCTCTGCGCAATCAGGTCCAGATTCTCTGTTTCGTCAATTACCATGATTTTTAACGTTGTTTTCCGGTGGGTTGATGAAGCGGGTTTCGCCTTCTGAAAATTGAAAATCCCGGCTTTAGCGGGAGATACTATTTTCCGGTTGGCTTTCCAATTGAAAAGCGTCCTGCCCTTGAAAACGTTCATGTCAAATATCCAAATAATTATCCGGCAAATCCAGTTTTCCGGCAAAGGCCAACATTCGCGATAGCCGATGCCCGGTGTCGGGGTTGCGTCAATCGGCAGGCGGATGCTTGTGGTTGTTGATTGTCCCCGCGAAAGCTTTCCAGCGGGCTGCCAGCGGCCAACCGCCGGAACCGGACTTTGTGCCCCCCGAAAACCCGGGTTGCAGAAAGTCCGGGGTTTTGGCATTTCCGGGGATACTATTTTCCGGATGGCGGGTTTCATGCCAGCCGGAATGCGGCAATTTTCAGTGCCGGTGATTTTTTCGGGTCATTCGGTAAGTCGCCGTTACCAAACTTACATCCGGTCTTGGCTTTCGGTCGCCGCATCCAGTAACGCTGAAGGTTTTTGTGCGTATTGTGGCCGGTCTTTCTTCCCTCAACCCAAATTGTTTTACCAGTTACCTTATGAAACCAACCCTTTTGTCTTTGCTTTTTTGCCTGTGTCTGTCCGTTGTTTCGTGCAAGCAAAACTCCGAACCCGACCCCACCGGCGACCTCACCCCCACCACCGCCGTATGCCAGGCTCCAGCAGCCATTGACATGGCCGGAGCCGTGCCCTTCGGCGACGGCACGCCCGGCAGCATCACCCAGGCAACGCTCCAGACGCTCATCAACACCGGCGGCAAGATCGTCTTCAACGGCGGGGCCGCACCCGTCACCCTCACGCTCTCGGCCACGCTGCTCGTGGATGCCCGCAAGGAGGTCATCATTGACGGCAAAAACCTTCTGACCATCAGCGGCAACAATGCCGTGCGCATCTTCGACAAGGGCGCACCGGCAACCAAGGCGAGGGCACGCTGTTTGCCGTCCAGAACATGAGCCTCGTCAACGGCCGCACCGACGATGGCTTGGGCGGGGCGGCCATCCGGGGCAACTTCTTCGGCTCGCTCAAAGTGCACAACGTGACATTCCGCGACAACCAGGGGCCGCTCTCCAACAGCGATGCCTGCGGGGCCGTGTGGACGGGCGGCTACAAGGAAGCCTCGTTCGCCAACTGCATCTTCAACAACAACCGGGCGGCCAACGGCGGCGCGGTGGGAGCCATCGGCTCGGGCATGAGCTTCATCAACTGCCGTTTCGAAGGCAACGAGGCCACCGGTACGGGTGGCACTTTTGACAAGGGCGGCCAAGGCGGGGCGGTGTACGTGGACGGCACCTACCAGAACGGGGTCAACAACCGCCTCACGCTCTGCGGCTGCCAGTTCAAGAACAACCGCGCCGGACACCAAGGCGGCGGCTTCAACGTGGTGCAGTACGACGGCAAGGGCGGCTCGGGCAGCATTGACAAGTGCGTTTTCGAAAACAACCGCTGCGACAAGACGCTGGGCGGGGGCGTGTACTACCAAGACGGCGATTTGACCGTCACCAACTCGACCTTTGCGGGCAACACCGCACCGGGGCAGGGCGGCGGCATCTGGTACCTGAACGGCAACCTGAACATGGCCAACTGCACCCTGCGCGGCAACAGGGCCGGTGACAACAAGGACGGCTTGGGCGGCGGCCTGTGCCTGTCGGGCGGGGGGCGGCGCACGGTGGCTGTCACCAACTGCACCTTTGCCGAAAACCAGGCGGGCAACTTTGCCAGCGCCATTTTTAACGGGGCCAGCCTCATGCTTACCAACACGCTGTTTTACAAGAATCCCGTGGGCAACGGCTCGCAAGGCAACCCCTACGGCGGGGCGGTGATCAACAAGCAGTCCAGCCTGACGGTGGGCGGCGGCAATTTGCAGTTCCCGGCCGGTTTCACGGGCCAGTACGGCATCGAGGCCCGCGATTACTGGCTGACCGGCGCGGTACTCACCGACGATGCGCAACTACAGAATCTGGCCGACAACGGTGGCCCCACGCCCACCATGGCCCTGCCCACCGGCAGCCCGGCCATAGGCAAAGGTGCCAGTGGCGCCCCCCAAACCGACCAGCGCGGCCGCACGCGCCGTAATCCGCCGGATATCGGCGCTTTTGAAGCAGTGCAGCAATAGACCCGATGCCATACCACACCCATCAAGCCTGGTGCGTTACATTAACGCACCGGGCTTTTTTGTTTCCATTGACCGCTAATTGCTTGACGGGAAGGTGAATGAAACGCGGCATGGCCGGCAAAGGACGCTTTTTCCAAAGCCGGGGTTTGGGGTTTTTGAAACATACTGTTTTCCGGCGGGCGAGTGCCTTGGGAGAGGCAGCCATATTGAAGGCAAGTTGCCCTGACAATTGGCAACAAATCTTAGGCGTGTATGGAAAACGCTGAAAACCACTTATTTGTAAAATGCCTCCGTAGTAGTTTTATGGCCTTAAAATAATGATTATGAAGCACATAGATTGCAAAAAAATATCCGCCGCATTCCTGCTCTGTGTGGGCTTGGTCTATTTACCCTTGCACGCGCAAAATTCGGTGGGAATCGGCACGGTAACGCCCAACCCAAAGGCGGTGTTGGAGTTGCAAGGCAATTCGCAGGGATTCCTGATGCCCCGGCTGTCCACCGCGCAGCGTATCGCGATAAACCCGCTGCCGGGCGACGATGGCTTGCTGATGTACGACAACACGCTGCGCGCATTCTGGTATTGGAATGGCACCGCGTGGCAGCCTTTGGGCGGGGGCGGTGCAACCACCAAGGGAGTATGGCAGTCCGGCACGGGTGCGCCTGACAACAGCACGGGTCAGGAAGGCGATTTCTACTTCAACATTGCCACCAGAGAGCTGTTCCGCAAAAACACATCGGGCATCTACAACAGCCTCGTTGTGCTTGGCGACCAATTCTGGCAGAGCGGCAGCCCCACCAACACCTACACCGTCCGCAAGGTGGGCATCGGTGTGAGCGATCCCGTGCGGGCATTGGAAGTTGATGGCGCCATTGCCTCCTCCCGGTTGGCGGGCAGTGGTTCCCGGCTTCTGGTTACCGACAATGCCGGGGAGATTTTACCGCTCGCCCTCACCCACCAACTTGGTTTCTTGAAAAACGACGGGTTGGGAGGCTTGTCTTGGGAGTCTATGAGTGCGATTGACTACACCGCCGGATCGGGCATTATGGTGGACAACCCCAACCGGCTCATCATCAATACCGGCGACCGGAATGCCAACGACGACATACTGGTTGGTTCAACAGCCAGTGGCGATCTGCAAGGAACCTACCCCGACCCCACCATAAGGAACAACGCTGTCACCACGGACAAAATCACGGACGGAGCCATGACAACCGCAAAAATAGCCGATGGCAGTGTGACCGCAACAAAAATCGCCCCTGGTTCGGCGGGCACGCAACTGGTTACAGATGGCAGCGGCCAAGTGGCTTGGGTGGCTTCCACCACCATTCCCCTGCAAGCGAATGAAATCACAATCGGGGCGGGTAGCGGCGTGACCAACAACGTGGTGCCCTATCAGGATGTGACCTTGGGAGCTGATGGCAAAACCACCGTCGTGAAACTTCAAGGTAATCCCGTCAATGCCCAATATCCGTCGGCAAACCAAGTGCTTACTTGGAACGGCACGGAATGGGTGGCGCAGGATGTGCCGGCCCCCGCCTTAGCCGACAACGATATATGGGTGGGCAGCCCTGCTGGTTCGCCCGTTGCCAGAAAAATGCAGGATTTGTCGCTCAATTCCACCAATGAAATTGTGGTTTCCGGCTTGCAGAAAAATCCGGTGGATAATGCTGCACTGACAGCGATAGATGCCAATAAAATCCTGACATGGAATGGCTCGAAGTGGGTGGCCCAGGCTTCCCCATCCTCGCTGCCCGGCGTTGTTTTGGAGGCACTGGATTACTTTACCCCGCAAACCCGCTATTACAGCGTTGACCCGGTGGACTTTGTGGCCATCAATGGGAGCTACCATTTGAATTATGAAAGCCCGCAGGGCATTTCCGTCAGGGCCGAGGATGGTGGGGAGGTTTTCATGGCGGCCTCCCTGCACCTGCCGCATGGCGCGGTAATAGCCCAACTGGATTTCAGCTATCTTGACAATGACAGTGAGGATATGTATTTCTCTTTTGTAAGGGGCGATGGCATGGGCACCACCACACCGCTCGCCTCGGCCAGCAGCAGTTCGGCTTCCGGCAGCTACCAAAGCATCCCGCTGACGTATGCGGAAACCATTGACAATGCCAAGTATTCCTATAAGGTCATCGTGCGGGTAAAGTCCAAGGACGACCATCGGGTTGGGCGGGTCAAAGTTACCTATACCGTCACTAAGCCGGATTGAGCACCTTTAAAAAACCGCGTTTCAAAAACAGTATGTTTCAAAACCGCCAAACCCCTCTTCTCTTATTTGTCGCCTGCTGGCTGGTGGCGGCACCGCTGTTTGCGCAGTTCGCGAACCGCGGACAGGTTGTATTCATCGCCAATAACACGGATGTGGTAATCCAAGGCGATGTTTTCAATGACGGACCGGTTACCAACAATGGCCATGTGCGCATCACCGGCAATGCATTCAACAATGCCGGTGCGGTTTTCACCAACAACCAGACGCTTCTGCTCAGGGGCGATTGGACCAACGCCGGCCGGTATGAGCCGGGCAGTGGTGAGCGGTTTGTCCTGAACGGCGGCAACCAGTTGGTGAGGCACGGCGGGCAGCGGTTCGGGCGGCTGGTAATCCGGGGCGGCGGCGAGAAATTCCTTGGAGAAAGTGCGGTGGTCGAACGGCAGTTGGTGTTGCGCCGGGGCTTGGTCACACCAAGTTTGTCCGCCCGGTTCCTGCTGCGTGGCAATGCCATCATTGACAGTGCCTCCACCGATTCGTACGTCAATGGCGAACTCTTCGTGGAAGGCCGCGCGGCGCGTTTTTATCCGGTCGGCAACCCGGATGGCTATGCCCCGGCGTGGCTTGAAGCGGACGAAGCCGCAACGAAAGACGACCTGACAGTGGGAATGCGGGTAATAAGAGCCACCCAAATCCAGCCGGATTCAAGCCTGGATCGGGTTTCGGCAATCCGGTATTGGACTATGAACCCGACCGGCGGCACATTGGCGGCGCGCGTGGAACTGAGCATCCTGCCCGACGAAGGCTTGGCCAGCCTTGATTCGGTGGTGGTGGCGGCTTTTGATGAAAACCAAAAAGGTGCATTTCGCAGCATCGGGCAGCGGAATATCGGTAATATCAACAGTCTGGCCACCGTGAAAAGCAACAACTATGCCAATGCCCGGCTGCTGGCGGTGGGCGTAATGTCATCGCCGGACAAATCGGGCTTGGTTTACGTGCCCAGCGCCTTTGCACCGGCCTCGGCAAACAACGACGAAAACGTTTTCAAAATCTACGGAACCAACCTTGAACCCGGCAGCCTGCGGCTCACCATTTATAACCGATGGGGCAATGTGGTGTTCGGCAGCCGGTCGTTTGACCAGATTACCGGGTCGGGATGGGATGGCCGCAACCAAAACACCCGCGACGAAGCGGTACCGGGCGTGTACACCTACACACTGGAAGGCGGCTTTAAAACCGGCAAAACTTTCCGCAAAAACGGAACCGTGACGCTGATCAGGTAAGGCAGGTTTGGGTTTTTGGAAAGATACTATTTCGGAAAGGCCGCAACGCCGGTCTGACACGCAGTGTCAGACCGGAAGGGGAAATCGGCTTCCAGAAGAGCAAGGAGGGTTCGGGGATTTTAAAAGATACTATTTTGCGGAATGAAACCAAGCCGGTTTTTTTAACGGAAAGCGGCAAACAACCAGCAATTCAACACTCATGGGATTTCGGATTCTACTCGCTTTTCTTCTTGGAATATCAGTTTCGCACTTGGCCAGAGCGCAAGACCCGAATTTTTCGCAGTTCTATGCCGCGCCCCTGTACCTGAATCCGGCGTTGGCGGGTGCGGAAAAAGACGTGGCTTTTTCGGCCATTTACCGTTCGCAGTGGCGCAGCCTGGGCTTTCCGCAGCAGATAGGGCAGTTTTCGGGCATCATTCCGCTCCACAGCCACCGCCACCCGCTGATGCAGCAGGGCGGCATCGGGTTTGCGGTGTACAGCGATGCGGCGGGCGAAGGCAACAATTTCCGCACCACGGGCGTGCAGGCCGGAGCCGCCTACAACCTGCCGCTCACCGGCGATTTGTCGCAGGTGCTTAGTTTCGGGATGCAGGTGGGTCTGATCCAGAAAAGCATTGATTTTGAAGCCCTGCGCTGGGGTTCGCAATACGAGCCGATGCGGCCGTACTTCGGCTTCAACCCGGCCATCACGCCTTCGCTAATACAGGATAACGGGCTGAAAGACAGAGTTCTATATCCGGTCATTCATTCGGGTATTGTCTGGCATTTCAATCCGGCAAGCACCCTGTTTTCGCGTCCGTTCAGCGGTTTCGTGGGTTTTTCGGCTTCCAACATGAACCGGCCCAACGAGTCGCTGATCCGGGAGGGCGGCAGCCGCCTGCCCGTGCTTTGGCGTTTGCAAGGCGGCGTGACTTACGAAATCACCCAGAAAATCGGGCTGCTGCCCAACCTCCTTTGGATGCGGCAAAACGGCCTTGACCAAATCAACATCGGCACGTACGTGTCTTACAAACTGACCGATGCCGCCACCCGGTCTGCGGCGCAAGCCATGCTGGGCGGCTGGTACCGGGTCAATGATTCGTTTGTGATGGCGGCGGCACTTACCAATGCAAAATACACGCTCGGCTTCAGTTATGACATTAATACTTCCTCGCTGCGCTATTCCACGCACGGCCGCGGCGCGTGGGAAGTGTCGCTGACCCGGCGCATCATCAAACACAACAAGGCCCGGCGTTTTGCCACGCCGCTGATTTGATACACACCGGGCTGCCAAAATAGTATGTTTCAAAAAGCTGAAAGCCCCGTCTTTAGCGGGAGCCAAACCCGCCTCATACCGTAAACCAATAATTGAGTTGAAACGAATTGACCCGCATTTCCTGATTTTCCTGGCGGCACTTGCCTTCTGCCTGCCACCGCATTTTTGCGCGGCGCAGAAAGCAAAATCCGTGCGGGCCGCCCTGCCCGCCGTCCAACAGGCAAACGCGGCCCTCTCCAAGGAATCGCGGAAACTGCTGCAGGTGGCTGATATGTATTCTAAAGCCGAACAATATGCCCAAGCCCTGCAATACTACGCGCAAATTGCCCTGAAACACCCCAACGACCTGTATGTTTGCTACCAGTTGGGCGAGTGCCACCGGCACCTGTTCAACTACACCTTGGCCGAGGCGGCGTATGGCAAAGTGAGTTACGCGGACACGGACACTTATCCGAAAGCCGTGTTCTACTACGCCCTTATGCAGAAGATGAACGGCAGATATGCCCATGCCATGCAGGGCTTCGACAGTTTTACCGGGAACGCCGCCAAGCTGGACGAAGCAAAACTGCCCGGCAAAAAACAGTGGCTTGACCGCGCCAAACTGGAACATGACGGCTGCCAGTTTGCGTTGCTACGCGAAAAATTCGCGCAGGGCGATTTTGGTTTTGCGGCCATGGCGGCTCCCGTCAGTTCGCCCGCCCACGACTATGCCCCCATGTTGGCGGGCAGCGACAGCGTGCTGCTGATTACCTCGGGGCGCAGCGACCGTAAAAAACCGCTCGACGGCCGGCTGGGCGAAGGCTTCAGCGATTTCCACCGCTACGCACGCCAAACCGATACGGCCTGGGCCGCCGCCACCGACAAGCTGCTGGCCATAAACACGCAATGGAACGATGGCGCGGGCTGCCTCAATGCCGATGGAACCCGGTTTTATTTTACCAGTTGCCAAGGCTCGGACGTGAACTGCGCGATTTTTGCGACCGAATACAAAAACAGCCGCTGGCAGAAACCCGCGCGGCTCAATGCCCACATAAACCAGCCGGGCAGCGATTCGCGGCATCCGGCACTGTCGCCGCGCGGCGATACGCTTTATTTTGTCTCCGACCGGGTGGGCGGCTTTGGCATGAACGACATCTGGAGGAGTGTGCGAACCGGCGAAAACGACTGGAGCCAGCCCATCAATCTGGGAAACAAGGTGAACACGGCGCAAAACGACATTTCGCCTTTCCTGTATCACGCCGCAAACCAGTTGTTTTTCGCTTCCGACGGTTGGTTGGGTCTGGGAGGACTCGACATTTACTACACGAGCCTGTCGGACGACATCCGCCAACGTACCGCCACCAACCTGGGGCAGCCCTTCAATTCCAACCGCGACGATGCGTTCATGGTTTTGGGCAGCGAAAAGGGGTTTTTGGCTTCTAACCGCGAGGGCGGCATGGGCAATTTTGACATCTACACGTTTTTCAACAAGAGCCGCTACGTTGAACTGCTTGCCCTGAGCAAAACCAGGGAAACACTGCTGCCTGACTTGGCATACTTGTCCGAATTCCAGTTTGAATACTTGCCCGAGGCCCAGAAACTGTTGCTCGACCGGCTGGTTGGCAAGAAAACGGCGGGCAAGCTGTACCAAACGGATATGCCGCTTACCGAAGAGGAAAAACACTTCCATGCCCGCCTGTCGGCCGCCGAGCAGGAACGCTTGGAACGGATGACCAACACGCTCTTCAGCCGGCGGGATACGGCGGCGCTGAAAGCGGAAGACGATTACCAGTATGGAAAACTGCTTGCCGAGGAAGACAAGCAGCGGATAGCGCGTTTTGCGGAGGCTTACCGCCTTGCCCTGCGCGATGGCACGGCTCCGAATGTCGGCCAAGACGACGAGCATTTCTACGAGTCGCTCACGCACGAGGAACGCCACCAGCTACACCGGCAAATCGCCGCCCGCCTGGGTGGCCGAACCGGTGCGGATGCGGCGGGGCTGCTGGACGAAGACCGGTATTTCTACGAACAACTGTCGCCCCAGGAAAAAGACCGCATCGCACGCATGGCCGCTGCCCGCCACGCGGCCCGGCTCAATGCGCACGACGAAGGTTTTAGGGACGATGACGCTGATTTCTACGCAAAACTGCCACCCGGCGAAAAGGAACGCCTCGACCGGATCCTTGACCGCTGGATGCGCGGTTTGAGACAGCCGCTGGACTCCAACGCCCTGTCGGCCGAAGACGGGTATTTTTACGCGCAACTTTCTGCCGAGGAGAAACAGCGGCTAAACCGGATGGCCGCCGCCCGGAACGCAGCGCGGATGAACGGAACAGATGAAAAATTTCACAGCGAAGATCAATCGTATTACGAAAAACTGCCGCCCGATGAAAAAGACCGGCTGAACCGGTTTGCGGCAGCGTGGATGGTGCGCAACCGCAGCAACGCCGATGGGTCGCTGCTGTCGGACGAAGACCTGTTCCGGTATGAGCAACTCACGCCCCAGGAAAAGGAACGGCTTGAGCGGATGGCCGCCGCCCGCCACGCGGCCCACCTGAACGGAAAAGACGGGTCGTTTTCCGAATCCGACCAGTATTATTACGAATCACTGTCGCCCGCCGAAAAGACACTGATGAACCGCCTGATGCGGGCACGGGCGGCGGCGCAAGGCCTTTTTGACGAGGCCACGCTGCTGGCCGGGAGCAATGAGGAATTTGCCTTTGCGCGGATACCGCTGGAAAATAGTATCTTGGAAAAGGGGCAAACCCGCCGCCGGATTGGAACCAAGTTGACAGCCGACGAATCCATGATTAATGGCACCACCGCCGACGATGCACTTTCCAAACTGAATGCCTCTTGGCTGGGCCGGTACAAGGAAGTAACGCTGTCGGGCAAATTGATGGATGCGCAGACCAACCGGCCCGCCGCCGGGTTGTTGTTGCCGCTGGTGAACGGAAAAGGCGAAATCGTGAAGACCACCACCACCAATGCCGACGGCACGTTTCAATACCTGAACCTGCCCTTATCTGAGGATTTGCACATCCGCATTGAAACGCCGCTCACTTTGCTGACCGATTCGCGGTTGCTGTACGTGGAGGATATGCAACTGACAGCGCACAAAAGTACCAGCACTGCCAGTGTTTCCAGCCCGGCTTATTTCGATTTTGACAGCTATGTGCTCAAAAAGACAACGGGCAGGTTGCTGGACAGCCTTGTGGAATATTACCGCCAGAATCCCGCCATCCAGATAGAACTCAACGCCTTTGCCGATGAGGTGGGTTCGGAAGACTACAACCTGCGGCTGAGCAACAAGCGGGGTTTGGCGGTGCAAAAATACTTGGTTGGCAAGGGCGTGTTGCCGGGCAGCATTGTCATTTATGCCCGTGGCGAAACCAACATGGGCGGCAAGGCATCCAACCGCGCCGCGCCGCGCCGCAATGCCGCCCAGCGCAAAGTGAGCATCGCCATTCAGGACGCGGCAATTGAAAACCGGCAGAACAGTGAGACATTTGTGATACTGCCCGAAACCGAACTATCGGTGATTTCCGGGAAAGTGAAGGTTTCCGTTGCCCAATTGCGCAAACTCAACGGATTCAAAACCAATACCGTGGAACCCTACCGTCCAATCAGAATCCGTTGAGAAATACCGGTTTGTAAAATAGTATGGCTGGAAAAGGCCAAACCCAAAGGCCTCCTCCCAACCCCCTCCGATAGAGGGGGCTTTTAAATTACCCTTTCGGGGCTGGGGCAGAATAGTATCCCCGCTAAAGACGGGGCTTTCAGCTGGACTTGTTTAGTTGAATTTCAGCTATATTTGTCCAAACCCACAGATATGAACAAGCTGCCAGTTTACATTTCAGATAGTGATTTTACTGAATATGTTTTGCCTCATTTGAGCCACAAACTGAATCATAACCGCTCGAGAG
>JANPIL010000206.1:0-20342 GCA_031424975.1 Sphingobacteriales bacterium | reverse complement strand
TGCTGGCTTGCCCTCTTTCTCTGCCTTCCGGATTTGGGCCACCGTGACCGGATTGCGCGGCCAGTTCTCGTCGATGTGCTCTTCGAGATAGCGCTTTAGTTGAGTCGGAGCGTTGACCTTGGTCAGCCAGTCGGGGAAGTTCTCGCGTAGACGCAATACGTCCGCTTGCCAGCCCGCCTTGACCTTGGCCATTTCGTCTTGGTGCGCCGTAATTTCGCCAGTCAGTTTGGTGATCTGCTCGGCTTTCTGCTGGATCATGGCTTGCAGCCGCTCCACTTCCTTCTGTTTGGAGGTCACGCTCAAATCCACTTGCTGCGTCACGGCCTTGTCGAAATTCTCGCGTTCACGCGCCAGAATGGACTGGTAGAACCTCGCGCTTTCCAGCAGTTTGGGTACGGTAAGGCCCATGGTGGCCGCCGTGGCATACGCCGACTTGTAGCGCGTGGCCTCGTCAGCGATAATGCCCGCAAGCGTCTGCACCGAGTTTTTGAACTCCAAAAAATCAAATCCCGGCTGGTTGTTTTCTTCCAGCGCCTTTTGCAGCGAACCGAAAATGCGCTGGTCTACGCTGGCATTACCGGGCACTGACAGCGGCATGGCGGCATTGGCGGGCGGCGGCTGGCTTTGCAGCGTGGGCGGTTTGGGCGGCTGGCTGGCGGGTTGGCCTTCGGCAGGGGCTTCGTCAGTGATGAAAAGGGATTTTATGTTTCCGAATACACTCATGTGGGAGGCGGTTCTAAGGATTGACGGTTTCAGCGGATTCGGTTTCGGGCGGGTTGGTCGCATCGGGCGAACAAACTCGGTTAACTTGTCGAAATATATTTAAAAATCCGTTCCGAAATAAAAATTAATCCCGCAATCCGCCCCGAAAAGCCTGCGGGCGGGTTTGGCCCCCGCTAAAGACGGGGCTTTCAGCTTTTTGAAACATACTATTTTCGGCTTGTCAACGCCAAGCCTTTATCTGCGTGGCTACCAGATTGGAGGTTCCCTTGGCCAGAATCCGGCCCGCCCCGTTGGTGATGTGGCATTCCACGTTTACCAGCGTGCGGCCATTGCGGATTACGCGGGCACGGGCAAACACCGTTTCACCCTCCTTGGCATTGTCCAAAAAATCAACCGACAAACTTACCGTCACGTACACGAATTCCTTGCCCAGCGCATACACCGTCATGCCCATCACATCGTCAAGAATGGCCGATGCCGTGCCGCCGTGCATGATGCCCACGGGGTTGGTCATGTCTTTGCGCACCGTGAACGAGAGCGTGAAATCGCCTTCGGTGGCGGCCACCAGCGTGCCGCCCAGCCAGCTTCCCAGCGATTCGGAGCGGTACTCGACGGCCTTGCCGATTTGTGACTGGAAACGTTGAAGAACCGGATTTTCCATGTATGAAGGCCTCCCCTAAATCCCCTCCGAAAGAGGGGACTTTTGAACAGGCGGGTTTGGTGTTTTTGAAAGATACTATTTTAAAGCCCCCTCCTTCGGAGGGGGGTTGCCTGCCTGTCGGCAGACAGGGGGGAGGCCTTTTTTCACCAGACCAACACGTGCCATATTTCGCCGTCCGGGGCGGTGTATTGCATAACCGACTGGAAACCAACCCGTTGGTGCGCCTTGAGCGAACGTTTGTTGCGGACGGCCACTTCGGTCACGCACAAGTCATACTGGCCGGCGAGTTGTTTTTTCTGGCCGTTGTACAATTGGTCAAAAACCCCTTGGCCCCGGTAGGCTTCGTCAATGCAGATTTGCCCCATCACGTAAAAACGATACTCCGAAATGGCTTTGCCCTGGTAATTGATTTGCGGGAGCTTGGCAAACATCGGCTCCAATACCGGAATGTCGGTTCTGAATTCCTTGGTCATCACCAATGCGTAGCCCACCACGGCCGCGCCGTCTTTGGCAATGGTCTGCGGCACGGCGGCATTCATTTTTTCGAGCAGCCCCAAGGTGTGCTCAACCGTGACAAAGCCTTGGCTTTCAAGGATTTCCGTTGAAATGTTACTTGCCAAGTTCTGCCGCTGGAGTACCAGAATCTGCCGGAGTTCGTCGGTGGAAGCGGCAACGGTTATTTCAACGGCCATGGTACGGAAAATTGTTTGCGATGAAAGGATACCGGTTCCGGTTTGCAACCCGGCTGGAAGCTGGCCGCACAAAATAGTATGTCTGGAAAAGCTGAAAGTCGCGTCTTTAGCGGGACCCAAACCCGCCCGCCGAGCTTGGCTGTTGGACTTGGAAAGTCCAACTACATGGCTACCTCGATGCGTTCAGTTTTCCAAGTCGCGCGCCGCTATTTTCCACTTTTTCGTCAGGTCGTAGCGGTCATGGGCAATCATGCGGATGCCGTAAATGCCCGCTTGGATGATGCCGGTGCCCAAAAACGCGCTGCCCACCAGAAACACGGGCAGCGACTGGAAAACGCCACTGAATAGGATGAAACCGCCCACGCCAACCGACAGCAAACCCACGGCGGTGCGCAGCCCACGGCGGCCTTCACTCACAAAACCCAGCGAATCGAGCATTACCCGGCGGCCATTGATCTGGAAACTGTCGTCTTCGATGAGGCTGATGCGGCCACGCTCAATAATATCGTCGTTTTTGAGCCGGAAACTGATTTTATCGCCCAGAAAAAATATTTTCGGGCGGCCGTTTTTCCGTTTGGTCAGAACCAGCACTTTCTGGGCATCGGCGGCCTGCACCAGAAAAAACAGGAGCAAAAAAATGCCCAGAATCCGGCTGGTGCGTGCATCGAGAAAGGTCATACGGTTTCGGTTTGGAAATGTTTTTTCAACTCGTTGTCAATCACGGCAAAGGTTGCATTTTTCAGGGTTTCCACATCATCCATGGTCAGGCTTTCCGTAGAAATCGGTTCGTGGATGATGACTTTGATGGGCTTGCGGCGAAATTGCAGCCCGCCAACGTCCGGCAGAATCTGCCAATTATACGGAAAAGTAATCGGCACCACCGGCGTTTTTGTTTCAATGGCCATCCGAAAGGCGCCATCCTTGAAATCGGCCATGTGCGGCGGATGTTCGGAGCGGATGCCGCCCTCCGGAAAAACCACAATGCTGCGGCCATGGCGCAGGCAACGGATGGATTTTTGCAGTATCCGGTAGCGTTCCATCTTGCTTTCGCGGTTCACGGGAATGTGCAGCTTGCGGAACATATACCCGAACAGCGGCACTTTGGTGAGCTGGCTTTTGCCGATGAAGGCATAGAAATGCGGGATGGCCACGCCCATTACGGCAATATCGAGATACGAAAAATGGTTTGCGCAAAACACATACGTCTGGCTGGCTGGCAACGGCTGGCGGTTTTCGAGAATCACCGGCAATCCGCAGATGGGAAAATACAACTGCCCCCACAACCGGTTGAGGTAGTGCGCCTTCGGATGCCAGGCTTCGCGTTGCAAAAACAGCCAGAACAAGGGGAAAAGCAACAGGAAAAGCGTGACAAACCAGAATTGACACCAGAATGAATAAAGCCGCCGCATGGAAAAGTGTTTTTCGGAGATGCAACCTACGCAAAAAGCCCGTCAAATCGCAGGATTTTCGCCGGAGAACGCCTGCAACCGGCCGCATTCATGTGGTTGCAGCGGGCATGGCGGACGCACCACGCGCGAGGTTTGGGCTTTTTGAAAGCTGAAAGCGCCGTTTCCGCCTCTGGCGGAACTTTTAGCTTTAGCGGGGATACTATTTCGGAAATCCAAGCCGGAAAGCCCGGACTGGTTCCTGTGGGGTTTGGCCTTTTCGGAAGATACTATTTGGCTTCCGGAAGCCGCTACCCGTACTTACGCAAAACTTTGGCAACGATGCTGTGAATTGTTACATTTGATGCCGCCTTTCAATGTGCCTTCATTTATAATTGACAAGTTCATGATTGTAAAACAATATCCTTTTTACCTTAAAGCGACAGTAATTCTTTTTGGAATTATCCTATTGGTGTATGTGCTGTTTAATTTACAGGACATCATGATTCCGCTTGCTTTCGCCATGATTTTCGCAATTTTATTAAACCCGGTATATACTTGGTTTCAAAGACATAAAGTACCGAAAATTCCTTCAATCATTATTCCACTTCTGCTGTCGTTTATCGTATTTGGCGCAATCATGTATTTCCTTTCTTCGCAAATAGCCAGGTTCAGTGATACACTGCCATTATTAAAACAAAAATTCAGTTCAATCACAACCGAATTCGGGCAATGGGCTGAGCTTCGTTTCGGAGTGACTATCAAGAAACAGATTGAATTGCTGAACAGCGCCTTAAACAGCAGCAGCACTTTGCTGAGTTCAACCGTAAGCACCGCGTTGGGCACCTTGGGTATCATTCTTTTACTGCCGGTTTACATATTTCTTTTTTTGTTTTACAAAACCCTGATACTTAATTTTCTTTTTGAGGTGTTTGCTGAAGAAAATTCCAAACAGGTAAGCGGTATATTAAACGATACAAAATCAGCAATTCAAAGTTATATGGTGGGGCTGCTGCTTGAAGCTCTGATAGTTGCCGCATTAAATTCAACCGCATTATTGATATTAGGCGTTAAGTACGCTATTCTGCTTGGTGTGATAGGGGCACTTTTAAATATAATACCTTATATAGGAGGCCTTGTTGCCATAGCGTTGCCTGTGCTAATAGCTACTGTTACCAAAGATGGTTACAATACGCAGTTAGGCATTTTAATTGCCTATATTATTATTCAGTTTATCGATAATAATATACTCGTACCAAGAATTGTTTCTTCAAAAGTTCAAATCAATGCGCTTATCTCCATCCTGACGGTTTTGCTTGGTGCGGCACTGTGGGGTGTGCCGGGTATGTTTCTTTCCATTCCCCTGGTTGCCATTTTAAAAATTATTTTCGACAGGGTTCCCGACCTTAGGCCTTGGGGCAAATTACTGGGCGACACAGTACCCACACGGCACAAAGGTGAAATATGGAATCTTAGAAGAAAAAAGTCAAAACCGTCATTGTCTGAAGATATCGTTTCCTGATTGCCGCGCGGGAGGTTGGGGCTGTTGCAAAGATACTGTTTTACCGGGCGTGCCTGGCCCCGGCCCGTGAAGCTACGGGCCAAGGCGAAAGGCCGCCATACAGCCACACTCAATTGGGCGAGTGGTCGTTGGCATCCTTCAAATCGGCGGGGGTCACGTGGGTGTTGGTATTGTGCTTGTTGATGTCGTGTATTTTTTTCACAAACTCATCCACATCGCCGTCCGAGTAGGTTCCGAAAGCATCGGACAGTAAGCCTTTTGTGCCGTCGCTGGTTTCGATGGCGTACAGGATGGACATATCGCCCGGATCGGAAGCACCTTCAAAGCGGAAGAAATTCACGATTTTCAATTCTTCGGGCTGGTACGATTGCTCGGAGCCGTACACTTTCAGCGTTTCGCCCGCCACCATGAAATCAATGGTGAAGCCCTGCGCCTGCAGTTCTTGGGTGCGGGTCATCAGCGGACTCATTGTATCCTGCCCTTCGGCATTGTCTTTTCCAGTGTTTTCCATTTCTGTGGACATGGTTTTGGTGCGTTTGGTGTGTTGCCCAAACAGTGCAAAGAAGTGTGCCAAACCATCCCGGCTGTTTTTTTGGCCGCGCGTCCATGGGGCAAACGATAATAGGACTTGGACATCTGTCCAGCCGGTAAATTCCCCTAATTTTGCCCGATGGAATTTTTGAAGTACCTGCCCTTGTGCCTGATTCTCATGAACTGCACAAACGCCAAACAAAACACGACAACCATGCAAACGCACGCTTTCCGACTGAAACCCGGCGATGATGTGAAACAGGAAATAGACGCACTGGTGGCCGAGAAAGGCATAAAGGCCGGATATGTGGCCACCGCCGTAGGCAGCCTGACGCACTACAATATCCGGTTTGCCAACCGCGACAACGGCGATTTGGCCACGGGGCACTTTGAAATCGTGAGTCTGGTGGGCACGGTTTCCGTCAATGGCAGCCACCTGCACATCAGCGTGGCCGACAGCAATGGCAGGATGACCGGCGGACACCTACTGGACGGCAACAAGGTGTACACTACTCTGGAAATGGTGATTGTGGAAACGAAAGACCTGGTGTTTGCGCGGGAAAACGACGGCAGCACGCCTTGGAAGGAACTTGTAATCAGGAAAGCCGAATAGCGGCGGAAGCCGGGAAGCCCGCCGGTGCGCCAAAATAGTATCCTTTTAAAAGGCAAAGAGGTGCTGTATTCGTTAAGTGATGCACTAACCCATGCGAGACAAAAAATTTTGAAGAACATAAAAACTCCGATGGATAACTTATGAAAAGCCATTACGCAAAACGTATTGCCAAGGTGTCTTTTGCGCATCAAACAAATGCATACAATACTTGATTATGGGTTTTTGCAAAAAACTTCATAGCTTTTTGACATAGATTCGTCTTTTTTATAATTTGATGCTAAAACATGCAAAATATGCGTCTATTTGAGAGTTGTGCGTAATTAAATCTTCCTATGTTCGGACTATTCAAGAAGACAAGTTGGACGATTGATAATGGAGTAAGACAATTCTTCCAAAAGCTGTTCGTTCAACTGCCAACAGAATTTCAGTTTCTCCATGAACATTTGCAAAAAGGTCTTTACAGACGATATAATTTCAATAAGGAAAAGAACTATTTCATTAGTTTTGACCCTGAACAGTCGGATAAATCAATGGTGAAGGGCGAAAATTTTGAAATTAAGAATATTCAGATCATTTCCGATGGTCAGCAATATCCTCTTGACTTGACCATTTCTCAAGGGCTCTGGATTGGCTTTGATACTCCGAAAAACATAAAAGATTTCAAGAATTACCAGTTTGACACCTCGAAGGTTGAGAAAGCCAAAAGTAAATTTGCGGCAAACGACAAAATAAAAAAGCTCGTAAAAGGCCTGCGTTCTAACGAACTAAACTTGGATGACCTGTCGGAAATGGAATTAGAAGGAAAAAATTACTATCAAATAAGAGATTTAGAAGACGGCAATTACATAGCAATTGACAGTAAAGGACAAGTATTTGGATTAACTCACGACCCGTTTAAAATAGAGTTGCTAAACAAATCAGTAGAAGGCTTTGTGGAAAGTGTTAATAGCGGAAAGTTTGATTTTGAAAGATTCCTACAACGCTAACTACGCACAACATGGGCTTGCCAACATACCGGCCGATAAAGTCATTCAACATTAGAGTTGCTATCGATTGATAATCAGTTAGTTAATAGCTTAATTAAAACCAGATTTCTATCCGTGCAATGCACGCTCTCTGTTTGTTTTGACAACAAGGGGTTTTGCGTTTCGAAAACATACTATTTTCCGGGTTCGGTTTTATTGAAAAAATGCGCAACTTGTTGATTATCAAAATATAACAACTCTAATACTGAAGGCATTAAAAACTTTTGGCTGTAATTTTAACTTTATCTCCTTCGCTTAAAAACTTTTGTACCATGAAAACAATTGTACTGAAACACCTGTTGGTTTGGGTGTTTTTATCAATTGGTTATTTCTTCCTCACTGAACCGCTTGTAAAATTTTTGTTTCCCGGATTTTACGACGTCAGCATTTGGCTTGTTGCTATGATTGGCGGACTTGTTTTTATTTTTTTAATAATGATTATTGTGCTAATAATAAATATAGTAAGACACAAGCAACGCCAAAAAGCCAGCAGCTAACATTGCATTGGCGTTATAGGGGCTGACGAACATAGGCTGAACATTTGTAATTCATCCTTCCCGTCGTTGGTGAAAACACTAACGACGAAAATAACACACCAAGACCGCTTCAAGCGTCCCGGTTAGAAGTAGGTTCCGGCCACGCCAAAATAGTATCCCCGCAAAAGCGAAAACCTCCCGTTGCGGGGAGGCTTCTGACAAAATAGTATCTTTTTAAAAGGTCAAACCCGACTCAGTTGGCGGCCACTTTCTTGTCCTTGTCTTTTTCCTTCTCCGGCTTTACGGCCACGATGTCGCCGGTGGTGAGTTTTTTGGAAACGATGTTGAATGGGCCGGAAATCACTTGCTCGTTCTCCTTTACGCCGCTGAGCACCTCTATGTTGTCGTAGTCGCTGATGCCGGTGGTCACCTCGCGCATTTCGGCCTTGCCGTTGATGCTCACAAACACCACTTCCTTCAGCACTTCGGTTTTCTTGGGGGCGTTGTCGGTGGTGGTTTCATTGTTGTCACCGTCTTTTTGCTCCTCGGCTTTGGCGGTCACCTTGCCTTCGGGGTTGCGCGTGGTCACGGCGGCCAGCGGCACGGCCACCACACCGGCTTTGCGCGCGGTCATGATCTCGACGGAGGCCGTCATGCCGGGGCGGAAGGCCGAGAGCTTGCTTTTGCTGTCGGTGAGGTCGCGGTACGAATCGCGGAGGATGCGCACTTTCACTTGGAACTCGGTCACCGCATCCGTGGAAACTGCTTGTGCCGCACCCGAACCATTGGCCGTGTTGGCTATTTCGGTCACGATGCCCTTGAATTTCTTCTTCATGTTCGTGTACGAGTCCACTTCAATCGTGGCCGTATCGCCCAAGTGCACGCGCACAATGTCGTTTTCGTTCACGTCGGCCTGCACTTCCATGTTGTTCAGGTTGGCGATGCGCAGCATTTCGGTGCCCGCCATCTGCGAGGTTCCCACCACGCGTTCGCCCAGTTCCACGCTTAGCTTGGAAACCGTGCCACTGACCGGCGCGTAAATGGTGGTTTTGCGCAGGTTTTCCAGTGCGTCGCGCAGGCCGGCATCGGCACTCTGCACCAGGTAGCGGGCGGCTTCGCGCTGCTGTTCGGCGGCGTTCACGTCTTCCACGGCAGCCTTGTAGTTGGTTTCGGCAAGGATCCAGTCGGTGTTGGAAATCACTTTCTGGTCGTACAGATCCTTGTTGCGCTTGTATTCGATCTGGTTGCGCGAAAGCTGGACTTTGGCGCGCGAAACCTGCACATTGGCCTGCGCCAAACTCGCCTTGCTGTTGTTGACGCTGGCACGGGCACGATCCACGGCGGAAATATAATTATCGGGCCGGATTTTTATGAGCAACTGGCCTTTCACCACCGAATCGCCTTCCTGCACGTTCAGTTCAATGATTTCGCCCGGCACGTCGGGACTTATTTTCACTTCCACTTCGGGTTGCACCTTGCCCGACGCGCTGACTTTCTCCACAATGTCCACGCGCTTTACTTTGGCAAGCTCCACTTCGGTGGGTTTTTCCTTGCCGAGCCATCCGGCCTGCTTGCCAATAACCGCAAAGACAACCAGCAACACGACAACGCCAAGCAGGATGAAAAGCAGGCGGTTTGATTTTTTCTTGGCCATTGGACGGGTGGAATTAAGCGAAATAGTATGTTTTTAAAAGCCGAAACCGGCGGTTGAGCGGTAGCACACGCTTTAGCTTGTGCATAGTTTGATTTTGCCGGATTTCAAAAATCCTGCGGATTTTGCACAAGCTGAAGCGTGTGCTACCGTCTTATTCGTCATTCAAAGGTAAGCGGTTTGTTCTGGTAAAAATCCAGAATCTTCATGCGGAACACATAATCATACTTGGCATTGACCAAGTTGGCCTTGGCCTGCCCCAGCCGGGTTTGCGCCAAGCTGAAATCCACGGAATTGAGCAAGCCCGACTCAAAGCGGATTTTGGTGGCGTTGAACGACAAGTCCTGCGCCCTGACCGCCTCGCTGTTGGCCCGGAAACGCTGGCTGGCGGCGGTCATGTTGTTGTATGCCTGCTCCACATTTTGGCGCAGGTTCACTTTGGTCTGCTCGGCCGTCACCTCCGCCTGTTTCTGCTGGATGATGGACTGCGAAACCCGGTTGCGCGCCAGCCAGCCGCCAAAAATCGGGATGTTCAGGCTGAAACCATAGTTGCTGCTGCGGTTGAAATCCAGTTGCCTCCAATACGTGTTTTCGCTGAATACGCCGTTCGGAACCGATTCCTTGCGGTAAATCACCTGCTGGTTTTCGCCCAGCGAGCCGCCAAAAACCGTATCGGGCAAGAAACGGCTGGTGCGCGTGCCATCGGGTGTGAACAGCGTGGACGGGGCCGAACTGGCATAGTTGGTGTTGATGCTGCCAAAGGCCGCAAGTGTGGGGTAAAGCCCGCCCCGCGCCACTTTCACGCCGTATTTGAAACTTTCAATGCGGGTGGTGGCGGCTTGCACGCCCGGCTGGGTGCTGAGTGCGGTGTTGTAAATGTCGGCGGTATTAGATCCGTAAGGTTGCTGGTCGGGGTCGGCCACGGTCACTTTGGCAATCGTGAAGCCGTCGGTCACGGGCAGGTTCATGGTCTGCATCAGGTTCACCTTGGCTATTTTCACGCTGTTCTCGGCATTTACCAAGCTCAACTGGTCGTTGGCCAACTGCGATTGCAAGTCGTAGAGGTTATTGATGGGCAGCGAACCGGCTTTCACTAATTTGTCGGTGCGGTCGGCCTGCTCGCCGCTGGTTTGCACTTGCAACTTGGCCACGGCCACTAACTCCTCGTTATTTAGCACGTTCAGGTAGGCCAATACCGTGTTCAGCGCCACATCCTGCAACGCCTGGGCTTTGTTCAACTGGCTGGCCTTTACCGAAAGTGAACCTTGGGCAATGGAATTGCGGACTTGGAAACCCTGGAAAATCGGAACGTTGGCGTTCAGCCCCCAGCTATTGTAATTAAACGTCTGCTGGATGAACTGGTTGGTAAACCTGTCTACCGAGCGGCCCGTGTTCCAGCCGTAGTTGGCGCTGGCATTCACGTTGGGCACTTGTTGCAACTTGCTTTGCAGCAAATTGACTTCGCTGCTGCGGATGTCCAAATCGCGCTGCCTAATGGTCAGGTTGTTGGCCCACGCATAATCAATGCATTCGCGCAATGTCCATACATTGTCGCCGTTTTCTTGGCTGGCGGTTTGGTTTTGCGCCATTGCGCCGGTCGTGGCCACGAGCAGCGCAAACAGGATTTTCAGTGTCTTCATGGTTGTATAAGTCAGTTGTCGCATAAAAAATAGTATGTTTTTAAATTCGCAAACCCTCGTTCGATATTCGTGCCAAGCCGCAAAGGTGCTTTGTTTGGCTCCAAAGCCGCTTGCGTTCCTTGCCAAGTGTCCGATTACGGACGTTGGTGTCCGGTTTCGGACACTTGGATTGTGTACCTTTATGGCTGGCGGCCCGGCAGGTAACCGTGCGCAGCGGTTACAATGATACTCCATTCGCGTTTGGTTGCAGGAAATTTAGTGACAAGTGGCAAAATGATTCCATGAAGGCTATATTTAATTTTACGGCGGTGGAAACCGGCCAACCCGATTGGTTTCCGGGCGGCTGGCCCAACCGCGCTTTCCAGTACGGCGACGGACTGTTTGAAACCATGATTTTGCAAAACGGCGGCATCCGTTTCCTGGCCGACCATTTCCAGCGCCTTACTTCAGGAATACAAGCCTTGGACATGGTTTTGCCCGCCGGATGCACCGCCGGTTACCTGCAAAATAGTATCTTTGAACTGGCCCAAACCTGCGGCCTTGGCGGCAATGCCTGGCTGCGGCTGCACGTGTGGCGCAAACCCGGCGGCCTGTACACGCCTGACTCACAGGAAGTTGATTTTTTGCTGACTGCCCAGCCGCTTGTGCCGCCAACGGTTTCCGTGAAGGAGAAGGTGGTTTTTTACGAAGATGTGCGGCTGGTGCATTCGGCCCTTTCGGGTTTCAAAACCATCTCGGCCCTGCCTTATGTCATGGCGGGAATCGCGCGCAAAAAAGCCGCCGCCGACGATGCGATTTTGCTGGATGTACACGGCCACGTGGCCGAATGCGTGGCTTCCAACCTGTTCTGGATCAAAGACGGCGCGGTGTTTACGCCCGGCCTTGAAAGCGGCTGCGTGGCCGGAATCATGCGCAAAAATAGTATCTCCCGAATGCGCCAAACCTCCGTGCCGGTTCACGAAGGCTTATTCACCAAAGCCGACTTGCTGGCCGCCGACACGGTTTTCTGCTGCAATGTGGCGGGCATCCAATTGATTAAAACCATTGATGGAAAGATATTTGAAGGCTGCTTGCCCGCGTGGATCAATGCGTTGCTGCATTGACTGGCGCACCGCCGAGATAGCCCGCCTGCCGCCGAGATAGCCTGCCTGCCGGACAGGCAGGGAATCTCGGCACATGGGCGGCACGAGGTGGGAACCTCGCGCCAGTTAAATCTCGCGCCGGTTTTCTTTGGTTTCCGTGCAACCTGTTCTGTGTTTTGCGGGTCAGCGTCTTGCAAACTTCCGCACATCGGGGGTTTGGGCTTTTCAAAACATACTATTTTCAGGAGGCTGTTCTTCTGCTTTCTGGCAAGTCACTCTTCCGGCACATAGGTCAGGCCGATGATCACGCCCGGCTGCACGGCACTTTGCGGGTTGGGCAGTTGGTACCCGGCCGAAAGCACCCAGGTTTTGGTCAGGTGGTAGTCCAAGCCCCACGCGCTTTCTCCCAACTCGTGTTTGCCACTGATGAAGTCAGCCGTCAGATCGAGTTTGTCGCGGATGATGGCTTGTTGCACGCCCAAGTGAAAACCGACAAACCAATTGTTGGCCGCATCCGTCTGCTCGCTGTTATTGCGGTCGCCGACAAAAGCCTTGTTGAAGGTGTGCAATCCGGCAATGAGGCGCGTTTGCGTTTGCCCAAGTTGGGCCGTAAAATTCAAGTAGTTGTAGCTGAGCAGCCGCCTGTCCGCGCCCAGATTAAAACCCGTCTGGGTTCCGAGGGAAGTTTGCAGGATTTCCGTGAGCCGGAAAGCCTTCTGGGCGTTGAGCAGCAAGGCCGGATACAGTGCGCCTTCTCGCAGGTTGTCGTTGGTGAGCAAAACCGAATCGCGCAGGCGCGGATTCAACCGGATGCCATAAACATTCAGCCCTATTTCGGTTTTCCGGCCCAGCCCGTAGGAAACCGTGGAGACAAACTGCCAGTCCTCGGCGGTGAGGTTGAATTGTTGCTGGAAAAACGCCTTTTTGGGGGCGGTGATTTCGGAAGTAGGCACATTGAACAAGTTCTGCTGGGCAAACCCTGTCTGGCAGACGAACAGCAGCCAGTATAAAAACAAGTTGTTCTTGGTCATGTATTCGGGTTGAAAGGCAAAGTTGGTTTTCCTGTTCCGGTCACGCCTCAATCAAGAATCCGGGCAACGCTGTGCCACGGCTTTTGCCGCCAGCCAGCCGCTGGTCCAAGCGTGTTGGAAATTGAAGCCACCCGTGATGCCGTCCACATCCATGATTTCGCCGGCAAAAAACAGGCCCAGTACCAGGCGACTTTGCATGGTTTCCGGCTCTATTTCAGATAGTTTCACACCGCCGCAGGTCACAAATTCGTCCTTGAACGTCGTTTTTCCCTTGACCGCGTATTCGTCGTTGGTCAGTATTTTTATCAAGCGGTTCTGCTCCTTGGCTGGCAAGTCGGCCCATCGCTGGTCGGCGTGGATGCCCGCCTTGTGCAGCAAAAAATCCCATAAACGTTGCGGCAGCCGGAAAGGGTTGGCCTTGGAAAGTTTTTGGGTGGGCGAGGCAAAACGGACTTTCTGGAACTCGGCCCGCACCGATTCCTCGCCTACATCGGCCACCCAGTGGATGAGCGTCGAGAATTCGTAGCGTTTCTCGTGCAGCATCCGCGCACCCCATGCCGAGAGCCGCAGCACCGCCGGGCCGCTCATGCCCCAGTGCGTGATGAGCAGCGGCGCGGTTTCGGTGAGCTTGGACGAGGCCACTTTGGCCGTAGCCCGCGCCACCGCCACGCCCATGAGTGCCGTAACCGGGTTTTGCGGCATATTGAACGTAAACAGCGACGGCACCGGCTCTTCGATGCTGTGACCCAGGTTTCCGAGCCAGCCAAAATTTTCCTTTTTGGGGTAGCCGCCGCCCGCCACGCACACAAAGTCGGCGGCGAGTTTGGCGTTTCCGGAAGATACCTGCCTGTCCGGCAGGCAGGCTATTTCAAAACCGGCTCCGGTTGGCACAATTTCCTTTACTTCGCAATGCGTGCGGATTTCCACGCCATACAGCGCGGCTTCGTGCAGCAGGCAGTCAATGATGGTTTGTGAGGAGTTGGTGGCCGGAAACATCCGTCCGTCGGGTTCGGTTTTGAGTTCCACGCCGCGCTGCTGGAACCAGCGGATGGTGTCGGCAACGGAAAAATGCGCGGAGGATTTCTTGACAAAAGTCTGCCCACGCGGATATTTGCGGCTCAATTCGCTGACCGACGGGCAGTTGTGCGTGACGTTGCAGCGGCCACCACCCGAAACCTTGACTTTGGCCAGCAGCTTGGTGGTTTTTTCGAGCAGGATTACGCGCAGGTTCCGGTTCAGGCGGGCGGCATTGACGGCGCAAAAGAATCCGGCGGCACCGCCACCAACAACAACGAGGGTTTTCAACGTATGGGTAACAGGGGAGGTTTGGGCTTTTACAAAGATACTATTTTTGCGTTGGCGATTTGGGAATCTAACTGATTGTCAGGCTCAACTGCTTGCCCAAACCCGTTTCGATGATTTTGAACAACGTGGCCAATTGAATGTCGCTGTGTCCGTTTTCAATCCGGGAAATGTAACTTTTCTTCGTGCCCGTTTTTTCGGCCAATTCCGATTGGGTCATTCTGGCCTTTTTTCTTGCTTCCCTGATGAGTTCGCCAACGGTAAAAGCCGTTGACTTACGCTCAAATTCGTCCCGCCGGGCAGTGCCGACAGCGCCGTAGCGGTTTTGCAGATGCTCCTCAAAAGTAGTCACGTCTTTCATGGTTGGCTCGGTTTGGTTTCAAAATATTCCTGCTTTATTTTTTCGGCTCTTTGCAATTCGTTTCTTGGTGTCTTATCCGTTTTTTTCTGGAATCCCTGCAAAAGGACAACCAGATTACCTTCGTCGAAAAAGCAAAAAATCCTGAAAATATTGCCGCCCGATTTTACCCGGATTTCGTAAAGTCCGTCCGTTCCTTCCAAATGTTTCAGGAATTTGACGGGAACCCGTTCAACAGTGGATATCATGGCCAACACGTAATCAATTTTCTCTTTTGTTTTCTCGTCTTGCCCGGCAAAAAAATCAAGGAAATACGTTTTGTAAAAAATCAGTTTCCTCGCCATGCGCTAAAGTTAACCGATTGGTGAACGAAATTCAAGTTGGATAAGTTTTTACCCTTACATTTTTTCTCGGGCCGGATTATTTTCTTCCCTCCACTCTGCCAACCGCCTCTCATGCCCGACACCGATTCACTGGCCGGAATTGTCCACTACCGCAACGCCCGCCTGCACTATACGCGCACCGGCAGCGGCAGCCAAGTGCTGCTGGCCTTCCACGGTTTTGGCCAGAACCGTGCGCATTTGCGGCCGTTGGCGGCGCAATTGTCGGGCCGGTTCACGATTTATTCGTTCGATTTGTTTTACCACGGGCAGAGTTTTTGGGGCGACCGGGAAAACCCGCTCACCAAGCAGGCTTGGACAGAAATGCTCTCCCGATTCCTGTCCGAACAGAAAATAGAACGGTTTGCGCTGGCGGGCTACAGCTTGGGCGGCAAATTCGTGCTGGCCACGCTGGAAAGTTTCCCCGACCGCACTACCGAAATCATACTCGTGGCTCCCGACGGCATCAAGACCAACTTCTGGTACAGCCTTGCCACCTACCCGGTGTGGGCGCAGCGGCTTTTCCGGAGCACGGTCACCAAGCCGCAACGATTCCAGTCCATTGCCTTGTGGATGAGGCGGTTGCGGATTGTGGATAAGGGGATTCTGCGGTTTGCCCAAAGCCAGATGGACACCCGCGAAAAACGCCACCGCGTGTATTTTGCGTGGATGGTGTTCCGTGAACTGGCCTTCGACATGAACCATATCGCCGCGCTAATCAACGGAAACCGGATTCCGGTTGTCGTGTTTCTGGGCCGATACGACAAAATCATCACCGCCCCGAATATGCGGCGGCTGCTGGACAAAGTGCCCGGCGCACAGTTAATTGTCCTTGAAGCCGGCCACAGCCGCCTGATTGAGAGCGTGGCCGAGTACTACGCGAAACAGGAAAAACGGCCTCCCCCCTGTCTCCCGACAGGCAGGCAACCCCCCTCCGAAAGAGGGGGCTAAAAAACAGTATCCTTTGAAAAGGCCAAACCCGACGGCTCGAACCAAGGGCAGAATGCCCACCGCTCACCCCGATTTGCCTGTCCGCCGACAGGCGGGCAATCGGGGTGGCAGGGATTCGCGTCTCTGACGCACGCGGCAAAACATTGCACAGGCCGCTGTTGCCAATCCGCCGGACTCGGAAAGTCCGGCCACATTTCAAAACAGTATCCCTGCCTGTCCGGCAGGCAGGTTTCAAAAAGCCCAAACCCTGCCTCATTTTTTTAATTTCATCCGCTTGGCCAGCCGTTCGCCGAGTTCGGGCGGCAGGTTTTCCTCAATGTCGCCGAGCTGGATGCTGAGGGCTTTGGTGGACAGGTAAATCTCGGTTACCGAAAACCCCAGCGATACCATCAGTGCAATCAACGAGGCGGCAAACGTGTATTTTCCCCAAGCCGTTTGTCCTTCCAGCACCAGAAACATACTCACCACACTCAGGAAAAGGCTCAGCACGCCAATGGCCTGCATATTCCGAATCAGTTTCACGCGCCGCCGTAGGTTGCCGATCTGGGCCACCAGTTTGGGGTCGTGGTCGTCTTGGTATTGGGCGTGCAGGCTGCGGATCAGCGAGGCCACGGCCAGAAACCGGTTGGTGTAGGCCAGCATCAGCAGTGAGATGGCGGGAAAAATAAGGGCGGGAATGCCCAATGAAATCTCCATGGTCGGGCAGTTTGGGTTGGCACACGCAAAGGTACGCAGCTTCGGCGAAGGTGGAAAAAACCATTCCCCGCCGGGTTTTCGCGGATAGGCTTTGCGTGCAGACAGCCCTTGTGCGATTGCAACCAATTTATGACCATTTGGAGGCCAGTTCGAATCCATGCACCTCGGCATCTTGCCCGTTCCGGTACGCTGGCGGCGGAACATATTTTGGCTCGGCAAAATAGTATGTTTCAAAAACGCCAAACCCCCGGCTTTTGCTTTTCCCAAAAATGAATGGGTTATTTGAAGGCGACAAGCGATTTTTTCACTCAACTGACTTCAACCCATGGCTGATAAAACCCCCATCACAGTAGCGTACGGCGACGGCATCGGGCCGGAAATCATGCGGGCCGTACTCAAAGTATTGGAAGCGGCCGGTGCGCAAATAGCCCCGGAAGTAATTGAAATCGGCGAAAAAGTGTATCTGCGCGGCGTGTCGGCGGGCATTGAGGATGCGTCTTGGGAAAGCCTGCGCCGCACCAAGGTCTTCCTCAAGTCGCCGATCAGCACGCCCCAAGGCGGCGGCTACAAGAGCCTGAACGTGACCACCCGCAAAACGCTGGGCCTGTATGCCAACGTGCGACCCGTACAGGCGTATCATCCGTTTGTGGACACGCGCCACCCGAAAATGGACCTGGTGATTGTGCGCGAAAACGAGGAGGACTTGTATGCGGGCATTGAACACCAACAGACCGACCAAGTGGTGCAGTGCCTGAAGATAATCTCGCGGCCCGGTTGTGAGAAAATCGTGCGCTACGCCTTCGAGTATGCCCGCGCCTATGGCCGCAAAAAGGTGACTTGCTTCACCAAGGACAACATCATGAAAATGACCGACGGGCTTTTCCGCAAGGTTTTTGATGAAGTGGGCGAGCAATATCCCGACATTGAAAAGGAACACTGGATCATTGACATTGGCTCGGCACTGCTGGCCGATGAGCCAGAACGTTTTGGCGTGATTGTGACATTGAACCTCTACGGCGACATTATCTCGGACATTGCCGCGCAGATTGCCGGTTCGGTGGGCATGGGCGGCTCGGCCAACATCGGCGATTTGTGCGCCATGTTCGAGGCCATCCACGGCTCGGCCCCTGACATTGCGGGCCGGGGCATTGCCAACCCGTCGGGCCTGCTCAACGGTGCCATCATGATGCTGGTACACATCGGCCAGCCCGAAGTGGCCGCCAAGATACACAACGCGTGGCTGTGTGCCATTGAATCGGGCATCCATACGGGCGACATCTACAAGGAAGGCGTATCCAAAAAACGCGCCGGAACCGAAGAGTTTGCCGATGCCGTGATTGCGCACTTGGGCCAGTTGCCGCACCATTTTAAATCGGTGAGCTACCAATCCACGCCCAAGGAAATCCACCCGACGGAACTGAGCTTGCAGAAACGCAAGGAAAAAGCATTGGTCGGCATTGATGTGTTCTTGGACTGGACGGGCAAGGCCGACGATTTGGGCCACATCATGGAAAAGTTCAGCACGGAAGGCTTGCGGCTGAAAATGATTTCCAACCGGGGCGTGAAAGTGTATCCCGACGGGATGCCCGAAACCTTTACCGTGGATCATTGGCGTTGCCGTTTCGTGGGCGACGCGGAAAAACTGACCCCGATTACGCACGCAAAAGTCATAGACTTGCTGCAACGCGTGGATGCCGCCGGGCTGGATTTCATCAAAACCGAACACTTGTACACCTTCGATGGCGTGCGCGGCTATTCGCTGGGGCAGTGCGAATAGGCATTCTGGCAAAAAGCGGCCGGTGGCCAGCTCTGGCAAAGTTCAAAACTTTGCCAGAGTTTCAATACGATTCCCACAAACTGGCGTGGCAAAGGTTTTTCCTTCAGGAACCATGTTTATCGAAAAAACAGTTTCTATACTAACTATATAGGAATTATATAAAATGTATTTACATTTGTTCCGCCGCCGCAAAACCCGTTGGGCAAAAGACCCGCAGGTGGCAGCCGATTTTCGAAGACAGTATGTTCCAAAAACCGCAAACCCACCCTTTCGTTTCGCGCGTGACGGGCAGAAACAGTATCTTTTACAAACCCCAAACCCCTTTTGCGTGAAACCCACATTTTCCGAAGCGTTCCAGTTCTGGTTCAAACTCGGCTGGATTAGTTTTGGCGGCCCGGCCGGGCAAATCGCCATCATGCACGATTACGTGGTCGAAAAACGGAAATGGATTTCCGAAAGCCGTTTCCTGCACGCCCTCAACTATTGCATGTTGCTGCCCGGCCCGGAAGCCCAGCAATTGGCCATCTACATCGGCTGGCTGTTGCACGGCACGCGGGGCGGCATTGTGGCGGGAGTGCTTTTTGTGCTGCCTTCCATGGTTATCTTGCTGGTGTTGAGCATTTTGTACGTTACTTTTGGCAGCCTGCCGTGGGTTTACGCATTGTTTGCGGGCCTCAAGCCCGCAGTGATTGCCATAGTGGTGTTGGCTTTGATCAAAATCGGCAAGAAATCATTGAAAACGGTTTTTCACTACGCCATCGCCGCTGCCGCCTTTGTGGGCATTTTCTTTTTCCAGGTTCCGTTTCCCTACATCATCATCGCCGCTATTGTGCTGGCTTTGCTTCCCCGGCGGTTTTTTCCCGGCCTGTTCACACCCAAAACCAAAGGACAGGGCGCAAAGGAAAAGATTGCGGAGTTGGATGATGAAAATGCGTATTACATCAACCGCAATTCGGCGGCGGCGGGCGGCGGGTTCAGCGTTGGCAGGCTGGCGGGACAGGTGCTGGTGTTCGGGCTGCTGTGGTTGCTGCCGTTCGGCCTCCACTTTTTCAGGGACGGCGGTTCGGGTTTCTGGACAACGCTGTCGCTGTTTTTTACCCAAGCGGCTTTCGTTACCTTTGGCGGAGCCTATGCGGTGCTGCCCTACGTGGCGCAGGTGAGCGTGCAAAAACTGCACTGGCTCTCGGAATTAGAGATGGTGGACGGCTTGGCATTGGGCGAAACCACGCCCGGCCCGCTGATCATGGTGCTGGCCTTTGTGGGTTTCATGGCGGGCTACCACCAGTATGGCGGCTCGCTGCTGGCCGGGTCGCTGGGCTTGCTGGCCACCACGTATTACACGTTCCTACCGGGTTTCCTGTTTATCCTGGCCGGAACACCACTCATCGAGAAAACGCAGGACAACCCGCAGGTGAAGCAACTGCTCAGCTACGTGACGGCCGCCGTGGTGGGCGTAATCCTGAACCTGACCATTTATTTAAGCAAGGCGGTGGTTTTTCCGGGTGGCACACTTGCGCATCCCGACTACGCCTCGCTGGCATGGATTGCCGTGTCGTTTGTGGCATTGCACCGTTTCAAGGTGAACATGATTCTCTGGATTGGCCTCAGTGCCTTGTTCGGGCTGGCCGTTTACGCGGCCCGGTTGGTTTAAACGGCTTTTTCAAGAGATTCACCAAAGCCGGGGCGGGTTTGGGCTTTTAAAAAGATACTAAAGGTGATTACGATAAATTATATAGCTTGCGGGTTTCTTAAAATCATGATGGTATGTATTCCTTGGAAACAGTACGCCGGCAACCGGCCACGTTTTTGTCCCTGACCGGGTTGCAGACAGACGAGTTCGACCATT
>JANPIL010000205.1:0-1795 GCA_031424975.1 Sphingobacteriales bacterium | reverse complement strand
CCAAGGCGGCTGCGAGCGCATCAAAAACACGCCCCTATTCCGGCAGTACAGCATTTTTAGCCGGGTGTTCGTGCTGCTGTTCATCGCGTTGCTGCCCTTCGGCCTGCTCAAGGAAATGGACAAACTGGGGGAATTTGGCGTGTGGTTTACCATTCCGTTTACGCTGCTGATTAGCTGGGTGTTTTTTACGATGGAACAAATCGGTGAATTCAGCGAAAACCCCTTCGACAACTCGGTGAACGACACGCCGATGTCCACGATTTGCCGGAACATCGAAATCGAAATCCGGGAGTTTCTGGGCGATACGCCCCTGCCCGAAAAGCTGAATCCGGTTGAGGACATTTTGCTTTGAACCATCTTTTTTTACGCTCTAAACCCAAGTTACGATGGATTTATTTACCGAAGTTTTTGAAAATAACCGCAAGTGGGTCGCCGAAAAAACCGGGGCCGACCCGCAGTATTTCGAAAAAATGGCGACCGGCCAACACCCCGAATTGTTGTACATCGGCTGCTCCGATAGCCGGGTCACCGCCGAAGATTTGATGGGCCTGCAACCCGGTCAGGTGTTTATTCACCGCAACGTAGCCAACCTCGTGGTCAGCACCGACAACAACCTCAACGCGGTGGTGCAGTACGCCGTGGAGCATTTGCTGGTGAAACACATCATCGTGTGCGGCCACTATGAATGCGGCGGCGTGAAGGCCGCGCTGCATCCCAGCGACATGGGCCAGCTCAACAGTTGGCTCCAAACCCTCCGCGACGTGTACCGCCTGCACCGGGCAGAACTCGACCAGATTACCGAGGAGCGGGCGCGTTTCGACCGGCTGGTGGAATTGAACGTACAGGAGCAGTGCATCAACATCATCAAAATCGACCACGTCCAGCGGATGTGGTATAAAACCGGCTTTCCCACCATCCACGGCTGGGTGTTCGACATCCGGACGGGGCAGCTCAAAAATCTTGGATTGAACATGGAAGAAATCTTCAGCGAGGTGCGCAGTATTTACGACCTCGGACCCGCCAGCAACTCCTGAAAAATCCCATGAATATCGCCCTCATCGGCTCCAGCCGCATCGGTGGTACGCTGGCCCAGGGTTGGGCCAACGCGGGCCACAGCATCACCTTTGGGGTGCGCGATCTCGACCAATTTTAAGGCAAAGACCTGCTCGATTTGCCCCGCATCAGCGCCGCGCCCATCGCCGATGCCGTGGCGTTTTCGGAGGTGATTCTCATCGCCGCCACGCCGCCCGCCACCGCGAAATTGCCCAACAACTGGGCGACGTGCGCGACAAAATCATCGTCGATGCCATGAATACGGTACGGGAAAAAGCCGGCGAATTTGCTTCGACCGCCGAGGCACTCCGGGCCTGAACCAACTGCCTGAATGTCGTAAAATGCTTTAACTCGACGGGTTGGGAAAACATGGCCGACCCGTTTTACCACGGAATCGCCGCCGATATGTTCATGGCCGGAAGTTTGGCGCGGGGCAAGGCAGTAGCCCGTCAACTCGCTCTCGACCTGGGCTTTGCCGAGTGCCACGACTTCGGCGGCGACGACAAAATCCCCTTGCTGGAGCAGTTTGCGATGGCTTGGATTAACCTCGCCATCGTCCAGCAACAAGGCCGGGGGCTGGCGTTTAAAGTGCTGAAACGCTGAACCAGCGTCCCCCTTTTCCAGTTAATCTCCCGAAACCAAAAACCAGTTTTTCTCATGATTGAACGCAACGCCACCGCCCTGTGGAAGGGCACTGGCAAGGAAGGCACCGGCCACCTGACCACCGGCAGCACGATTCTGC
>JANPIL010000204.1:0-11551 GCA_031424975.1 Sphingobacteriales bacterium | reverse complement strand
TCAGGCGTTCGGCTTGTGACATGGGTTAATCCGAATGAAAGTAAGTGGGCAAGTGAACAAATTTGCAACTGCTGCTCGGCTCTCTGCAAAGATATTGTTTTTTGTTCGGTTAACGAACACTGGGATTTTCTTACACAAATGCCATCCGCGTGTTGTTCGCCGTTCGGTCGGTTGACGGATGGGCTAATTTTCCGCGTTCAATATCCGGCAGTAAACCGGGCGGGTTTGGCCATTTGCGGAGATACTGTTTTTAAATACCAAACCCGTGGTTCGTGTCTTCACAAACCGCCAAGCCAACCATCCGGCAACAAACATTTTAATCCATCCAACAATATGCTTTCCAAAACCTACGGCTGCGCGGTGTCCGGCGTGAGTGCGTTTTTAATCACCATAGAAGTCAGCGTGGGGCAGGGGCAGCACTTTTACATGGTTGGCTTGCCCGACAGCGCAGTCAAGGAAAGCGAACAACGCGTGGAAACGGCCATCAAGCACATGGGCTGCCGGATGCCGCGCACCAAAATCGTGGTGAACCTGGCACCGGCCGATGTGCGCAAGGAAGGCTCGGCCTACGACTTGCCCATTGCGCTGGGCATCCTCGCCGCCTCCGACCAACTGTACACCAAGACGCTGGAGCAATACGTGATCATGGGCGAGTTGGCCTTGGACGGCACGTTGCGCCCCGTGAAAGGCGTGTTGCCAATTGCGATTGAAGCCCGGCGGCTGGGCTATAAGGGAATTGTGCTGCCCAAGGAAAATGCGCCTGAAGCGGCAATCGTGAACAACCTGGACGTGATTGGGGTGGAAAACCTGCGCGAAGCAATTGATTTCTTCGAAGGGCGATTGTCCGTTGAGCCGCTGGTTTCCGATACGCGGGAGATTTTTTTCCACACCCAAAACGATTACGATGCCGATTTTTCCAATGTGCAGGGCCAGGAAAACATCAAGCGTGCCTTGGAGATTGCGGCGGCGGGCGGCCACAACGTGATCATGATCGGCCCGCCGGGAGCCGGCAAAACCATGCTCGCCAAGCGGCTGCCTTCCATTTTGCCACCGTTGTCGCTGCTGGAAGCCTTGGAAACCACCAAGATACACTCGGTGGCGGGCAAGCTGGGCGGCGGCTCATCGGCGTTGGTGGCGCGGCGGCCTTTCCGCAGTCCGCACCATACCATCAGCGATGCGGCGTTGGTGGGCGGTGGCAGCAACCCGCAGCCGGGCGAGATTTCATTGTCGCACAATGGCGTACTGTTTCTCGACGAACTCCCCGAATTCAAGCGCACGGCCTTGGAAGTGATGCGCCAGCCCTTGGAAGAACGCAAGGTCGTGATTGCCCGCGCCAAGCAAAGCGTGGAGTTTCCGGCCAATTTCATGCTCATCGCCAGCATGAACCCGTGTCCGTGCGGCTATTACAACCATCCCGAAAAGGAATGTGTGTGCGGTCCCGGTATTGTGCAGCGGTACCTGAACAAGATCAGCGGCCCGCTGCTGGACCGGATTGATTTGCACGTGGAGGTCACGCCGGTTTCGTTCGACGAGATGACCGCCAACCGCAAATCGGAAGGCAGCACCGAAATCCGCGTCCGGGTTATCCGGGCACGCGACATCCAGATTGCGCGGTTTGAGCACAGCAAAGGCGTGTTTTCCAACGCCATGATGCCCGTGGAAATGGTGAAAGCCGTCTGCGAGATTGATGCCAACGGCAAGGCACTGCTCAAACGCGCCATGGAACGGCTCAGCCTCTCGGCCCGCGCCTACGACCGAATCCTTAAAGTGTCGCGCACCATCGCCGACCTCGCCGCCAGCGAAAACATCCTGACCGAACACCTCGCCGAAGCCATCCAATACCGCAGCCTGGATCGTGAAAATTGGGCTGGAAATTGAAAGCCCAAGGCCCCGAAGAGGAAGTTTTTGTGTTGTCTGTTTAGCATTTGCCGTTCAAAAACGTCGCAAAACGCGTAGACGTTGCACCGCAACGTCTACGTTCGCCGCAAAATAGTATCTTTCCGAAACCCCAAACCTGCCTTCCATAAAAACAACACGCAAATCCGGTTTTGAGGAAAAGGCAATCATTGGTTTTCTATTGTTTCTTATAGAACAACTCGCCGATTTTCCGGACATCAAATAACAGTCCTTCTTGGGCATTGGCGGCAAACGCAACCACAATGCCGTCATCCGGATAAATGATCAGGTAGGCGCTGCTGTTGGGCAGGTCACCGGCGTGCAGCCACATCCGGTGGCCGTTGGCATCCTTTTCAAGTTGCCAACCTAATCCGTAATTGGTTGGATTTTTATCCAAAGTATACTGGGTTTGAAACAAGACCGGAATCAACTCGTGGTCAAAATAATTTCCATGCAATAATTCGTTCCCGTATTTTACCAAGTCTTCAGTAGTGGACAATAGGCCGCCACCGGCGTATTTGTAACTCAGATCCTCAAACGGTGCTTCTTCACCAGTTGTGATGTAAAACGTACTCCGGTCCGGCATCAAACTGTCTGCCACGTCGCCATACGTGCTGTTCATTCCGAGCGGTTTCCAGATTTGTTGCGCCATGAATGCCAGGTAATTTTGTCGGCTTGCACCTTCAATCACGGCACCAATCAGATTCCATCCGAAGGAGGAGTAATGATATTGCGAACCCGGCCTGAACAACAATGAGTCTTCGGCAAAGATCCGGAGGGCTTCGGTAGCATTCCCGTAATGCTCAGTGCGAACCAGGTCGGCCCAATCATTCTCCTTGTAATGACGTATACCCGCCAAATGTCCGGCAAGTTGGCGGGTGCTTACCGGGTGTTTTTTCACGGGAAAAGAAGGGACGTATATTTGAACGGGGGCATCCAAGTCAAGCTTCTTTTCGGAATCCAGTTTGATTAGTGCCGCAGAAGTTAAGGCTTTGGATACACTTCCTATTCTGAACCGGGTGGCCGTAGTAACCGGTTTCTGCCGTTCCACGTCAGCCAGCCCGAATCCCCGCGAAAATGCTGGTTTCCCTTTTGCACTTACCGAGAGTTGGATGCCATTGACACCATATTCATCCAGAAAGTCTTTACACAACCTCTCTGATTTACAAACCGCATCGTCCGTTGTGCAGTCGGTTTCTTTTTCAGGTTGCATGGGTTTGGAAGATTGGCTGGCGGCCTTTCCCGAAGGCTGGTTGCTGACGGTAAGCCGGGCAGTTAAAATCCCATTGGCTCTTTCCCATGTGGCAAAACTGCTTTTGCGGGTGTAGGTGATGTAATTGTCCCGCGAAAACTGCAAGGGCGACACGCCCAGTGCCGTACCCGGAAAGTCGCCCCACTGGTATGTTTCCCGTGGTTGTTTTTTGCCATTAATCAAAACCGTATCGGTTTTAATCTTTTGCGGATATTGCTTTCTGAATTCCCTGAATTCCGTGGCAATCAGTTTCCGATCTTTTTCGTCCAAAATCCATTCAAAAGCGATGAAGAATGGTTTTGAAACCTTCAGGTTCAAGTGCGACAAATCAAAGTCTATCCATCCTTTTTTAATATTTGACTCCAGAATAACACTCTCATTTACCAGGTCGTTTCCGGGTTGTCCCGTGAGCGTATCCACATCATACAACCGAACCCGAAATTTAAATACATCCCAATGGTTCCGGAAAATCCTCACTTTCCCCCGCTGTATATAAAAAGGAAAGGACAAGTCTGGGTAATACGAAGGGTATTTGTTGTCAATCAGCAGGGCCAGTGAAGAACCGGCATAAATGGAATCGGTCAGTAGGACTCCACCCCTGAAATAACGGTTGCCCAAGTCAAAGTTTTTTGCCTTTTCTGGTTTCCTGGCTACCACAACTTCGTCCAAAACCGTTGCGTGTTCGGGAAGATAAATTATCATATCCTTTCGTTTGACGATAGCATGGATGGGGATTTTCTTTCTTCCGTAGCCCAATGCCGAAAAATACAGTGTGTCCTTTTGGTGTTGGAGGGGTATTTTGATGAGAAAGCTGCCATCCTGATTGGAAATAGTCCCTACAACAGAGTTCAAAATTCCAATGTTAGCATAGGCAACCGGTCTTTTACCGGGTTGGCCCAACACTTTTCCCTTGACGAGAACCTGCGAAAAGACTGGAAGTAACGCTGCCATAAAAAACAGGAACAGCACATTGTTTGATACGAAAAACAGATGCTTTAGCTTTTCATTCATGATGGTGTAGGCAGAATGGTATGGGTAGATCAAAAAGTGTATTCGAAACGCCTTTACCTTTGACAGATGCCTTTTATTGGTAAAAGGTTGCCTTGATGTCAATACAATCGTAAGGTCTTTCTCCAAGATTCGTATCGGAGAGCCAATAAGAAAATAGTATCCTTCAAAAACCCAAACCCGCCTTTTTGCGCCCTGTCAAGCGGCAGGCTATCCCGCATAAAACATCAACGCCTCGTTGATTTCCTTCAGCGAAATCACGTGGTCAATCACCGGCTCGCCGATGTTTTGCAGCAGCACGCACTGGATTTTGCAGCCCGCATTTTTCTTATCCTGCAAGGCCAGTGGTGCAATCGCTTCAATGTCGGCGGGTTGCAGCTTTACACAGCCATAAACCGAGAAAACAAACTCCTCAATTTGCATCAGCGCATCCTCGCTGAGTAGTTGGCGGCGGTGCGACAGGTACGCTTCGGCAATCATGCCCACGGCAATGGCTTCGCCGTGCAGCAGTTTCTGCTTGGGCTTGGGCAAAAAGTAACTCTCCACGGCGTGGCCGATGGTGTGCCCGAAATTCAAAACCTTGCGCCAGCCCTGCTCGGTCGGGTCTTGCGCCACAACGGCTTCCTTTATCTTCACGGAATGCGGCACTAGTTCGTCCCAGGGCTGCTCGTCGAGTTCGCGGCGGCGGATGGTGTGCCACATCCCGGCATCGGCAATGAGGCAGTGCTTGATGATTTCGGCAAAGCCCGAACGGATTTCCAACAGCGGCAGCGTTTGCAAGAAATCAGTGGCCACCAGCACCGAAACCGGGTCTTTGAAAACGCCGATGTGGTTCTTAAAGCCTTGGAAATCAACGCCTAACTTGCCGCCCACGCTGGCATCCACTTGTGCCAGCAGCGTGGTGGGAATCTGCACGAAATCAATGCCCCGTTTGTAGGTGGCCGCGCAAAAGCCGCCCATGTCGCCAATCACGCCGCCGCCCAGATTGATGAACAACGCCCCGCGATCCAGTTTTGCGGCGGTCATTCGCTGCCAAATCTGCTGGCACGTTTCGAGGTGTTTGCGCTCCTCGCCGCTGCGTATTTGGATCAACGTGTGCTTCGGCAGCAGTGCTTTCACCAACGGATAGCAGTGTTTTTTGGTGTTTTCGTCCACTAAAACCGCCGTTTGCGTGTGGGCGGTTGCCTGCAAGAAATCTTGCAGCGCGGCGGTGATGTCGGTGCTGATGTGGACGGGATGGCTCATGGAAAGCGGTGAAAGGTGCGGTCAAAAATAGTATCTTTTCAAAAGCCCAAACCCGCCGCACCGTTTCCGAATGCGCGGCTTTTATGCCGGGTGTAAGTATTGGGCATTTTTACGGCTGTTCGATTATTGTAAAACGTTGATAGTGAATCTGTTGAATTTTGATTTTTGCTTCCGCCATTTTTCATCGGCATGTAAGGTTTACCTTTCTTTTGCGAAACGTATTTACAGATATAAAACCCAAGCCCGATAACTTACGCCCATATCTGATGAAAAATCTTCCCCTGATACTCGTTTTGTTTTGCGCCACTTGTGGTTGGGCGCAGACATTGCCAACCGTGCAACCCGATGGTTTAGTTACGTACACTGAGGCCGTAACCGTAGCCAACACCACCAAAGGTGAACTGATGGAACGCGCCAAAAACTGGCTTATGGGTTCCAAGCATTCCATTTCGTTCATCAGCGAGGAAATGGGCATGATTTCGGTTGGGAGTTCCGTGCCGCATACCAGCGGCAGCCCCGAAACAAACGGTTCGGTGAGCGGACGGGTGGTTTACGTGGCCACGATACTGGTGCAGGAAGGATTGTTTATGTACGAATTCAATAACTTTTTTCACGAAGCCGACCCCAGCCTGCCCCACGCCACGGATTTGGGGTTTGTGATGGCTACCGGCCTGACCAACAAGGATTTGAACCGCGATTGGAAAGTCAGGGCGATGGATGATGTGCGTGCAAAACTGGATGCATCGGTGCAAAAAACCATTGGAAGCCTGAAAAAGGCTATGCAAAACGAAAACCCGTCGCTGAGCTGGAATGTAAACGGCAAGTGAAACCCTTGATGATTGGATTTTTAGTAATTAGCCTCAACCCAAAACTTTGGCAAGCCTCTCCATTCTTTGGAGAGGCTTTTTATTTTCATTTCTGGGTAAACAAATCGTATCGTTCAGGTTGTTTTATCTTGGATTTTCCTGTTCGCTGATTCGTGCGATTCAACACCTCCGACAAGCGTGGTGCACAGGCAGGCAATCCCGAACCGTGAACATCCGGATTTGCAGTCCGCGCACAAAACAAGCCGATTGCCAATCGGCTCCTAAAATAGTATCTTTTGAAAGTGCCAAACCCCCTTGCCTGAAAAACAAACGGCACTCGGCCAATGCTCATAGCTGATCGGGTGGCCGAGGTGTCTTTAATATCCTGACTGTCAGGCGATTATAATTTCAGTAGAATCTGGCTGAGTTACCAAGCAAAATAGGGGTTGATAGTAGAAAAATGAAAAAAGGCGAAAAAAAGGAAAAATCACGTGCTTTTTTTAGGCAAAACCCGTAATATTGTTGCGCGTTTCTGCATTTTGCGTAAAAAACGCACAGCATAGTAAAGAACACCGCGAAAAGTCAGTTCCGGCGGGTACGTTCTCGACACAAAGGTCTGACTGGAATTTTCGTCGCAGTCTGCCGCCGCTGCGAACTGCACGAAAAAAGTGTTTAAGGTTCCTTCCTGCCCCTTGCGGTGTGCCGCTACCGCCGGAAACCCTTTGTTGCCACCAGCACCGTTGTCGGGATAGTGTTTTGGCTTTATGGCTACAGGTGCTAAACCGAGTTGTTTGTCGGGTACAAACGTTCTTTTGTTCACATGGCCTTTCGTCCGCTTGGCGTAAGGCCGTAACCGAAAGAGCAAATGCGGGCTGTTCACCATTAAGTGCTGTTTGCTTTTCTGGAAAGGGGGTTTGAGCCTTTTCAGAGATACTATTTTAAAAAACCAATTGCTCGTAACCAAATGATTATCAGTCAAATAAAATACCAGCCAATGCAACCAGCACCCTTAAAATTCATAATGCGTATTTCAATCAACCAAACAAAAAACACCATGCGAAAGACTTTACTACTGGGACTCACGGCAATTATGCTGCTGGGCAACCAAGCGATGGCTCAAGATCGCAACGTGACAGGCCGGGTCACCTCGTCGCAAGATAACCAGCCACTGCCGGGCGTGACGGTGGCCGTCAAGGGCACTACACGCGGCAGCGTGACCGACATCCAAGGACGGTACCAGATTAGCGCGCAAGAAGGAGCCACGCTGGTGTTTAGCTTCGTGGGCTTCACCAGCCAGGAAGTGTCGGCAGGCAGCCAATCGTCCGTTGATATAGTGCTGCAAACCGATGTGAGCGAACTGAGCGAAGTGGTGGTGACCGGTTACGGGCAGAGCAGCCGCCGGGCATTTGCCGGATCGGTGGCTACCATCGCGGCTGGTAAAATCAAAGACCAGCCCATCGCCTCCTTTGACCAACTGCTGCAAGGCCAGGCACCGGGCGTACTGGTGACGGCCGGTAGCGGCCAGCCGGGGGCAGCGGCAACCATCCGGATACGCGGCTCCGGCTCGATAAACGGCAGCAACACCCCGCTCTACATAGTGGACGGCGTGCAGATAAGCTCCGGTGGTGCGGCCACCAACTCCAGCCCTTTCCAAACCATCAACCCGCAGGACATTGAATCCATTTCGGTGCTGAAAGATGCCCAAGCCACGGCACTCTATGGGTCGCGCGGAGCCAACGGCGTGGTGGTAATTAAGACCAAGCGCGGCCGGGCGGGCAAAACCCGGTTTGACTACGACGGACAGTTGGGCCGGTCGTATTTTCCGCCCAACCGTTTGGAACTGATGAACACCAATGAAAAGATTGACTACGAACTGCGCCGGGGCGGAACAGAACTATCGGATTTTACCGCCGAGGAAATTGCCCAGTTACGCACCATCAACACCGACTGGCAAAAGGAAATCTTCCAGATAGGCCGCACCCAGCAGCACCAGTTGAGCGCATCGGGCGGCAACGAAAGCATTCTTTTCTACGCATCGGGCAACCTGTTCAACCAAACCGGCACGGTAAAAGGCACCGGTTTGGATCGCTACACGGGTCGCCTCAACCTGGAAGGCAATTCGGGACGGGTACGGTTTGGCATCAACAGCACCGTGGGGTATTCCAAGCAGAATTTCCAGACCGAAGACAACGCCGGTATCGCCTCGCCGCTGAATGCCATCCGTTGGGCCAATCCCTACGAAAAGCCTTACAACGATGATGGCACTTACACGCAACTGCGTTCGGGCCAGCCCAACCCAGTGCGCGAACTGAACGAAACAAATCGCAAGTTCAATGAACTGAAAATAATCGCTTCGGCATTCGTCGAGTACGACATCCCGTTTATCAAAGGGCTTACCGCCCGCACTAACTGGGGGGTTGACTACGACAACCAGGAGCAGGAAATCTACAACAGCCGCTTCGGGCAGGCGGGCACAGCCTCAGCCATCAAAGGGCGGCAGGGCCGTTTGCAGCGCGACTTCACTAAGGCGACCCGTTTCACAGGTACCACTTCGCTTAACTACAACACCAGTTTCGGCGACCACACCCTGCAAGCGGGGTTGTACAACGAAATCGTGCAGAGCAAATTCGGTACTTTCGGGTTTACGGGCTATGGCTTGAGCGGCATCCTGCAAAACGAGCAAGGCATTACCCAAAACAACGCCAACCTGATACCCGACACACGGGGCAACGGCCTGCAAAGCGCCTTGCTGTCGTATTTCGGCACGCTGAACTACGGTTACAAGAACCGCTACTACCTGAACATGAACGTCCGCCGCGATGGTTCGTCACGTTTCGGTGCCGGTTACCGCTACACCAATTTCGGCTCAGTAGGGGCCAGTTGGGTAATCAGTGACGAGCCGTTCATGGAGGGCCTGACGGGTTCCTTCCTGAACACCCTGCGCCTGAAGGCCAGCTACGGCTCAGCGGGTAACCAGGAGGGAATCGGCAGTTTTGCTTCACTGGCCATTTTGCAACCCCGTGGAACGCGCACCAGCCAGACAATTTCGTCGTATGATGGCAACCCTACCCTCATCCTGACCCAACTGGCAAACCGGGAACTGCGCTGGGAGCAAAAAAACACGTTTAACGCCGGTATCGACTTCTCGCTGCTCAACAAACGCGTTACTGGTGGGGTGGAAGTGTACAACTCGGTCACCGAAGACCTGTTCCTCCCCGACCAGCTTTCGCGCACTACCGGCTTCAACTTCATCACCCGCAACGTAGGGGCACTGCAAAACCGGGGCATCGAGATTGGCATCACCACCGTAAACGTGCAGGCGGGCAGTTTTTCGTGGGAGACCAACGTCAACTTCACCTACAACCGCAACCGGATACTGCGGCTGACACCGACCACACTCGAAACCGGCAGTATTTCGGGTATTACCATCAACCGGGTGGGCCAGCCCATCAACAGCAACTGGCTGGTGGAATACGCCGGAGTGGAGGCGGCCACGGGGTTGCAGCAGTTTCGCAAGCCGAACGGTGAAATCACCACCGATTACAGCCCCGACGATGCCCAGATTTTCGGTGCTCGTGAGGCACCGTATTTCGGCGGCTTCACCAATACAATACGTTTCAAAGGTTTAGAACTGTCGGCGTTGTTCACGTATGCCTTCGGAAACTACATCTATAACAACGACCGCACCAACGTGGAAATCCCGGATTACTACGCCGACAACGTTTCGCGGGAATTACTGCGCGAGTGGCAACAGCCGGGCGACATTACCGATGTCCCCGACCCGAACTCGGTAAAGGGTTACCAGACCTCCACCTCGTACTTCTTGGAAAAGGGCGATTTCATGCGCCTGCGCAACTTGACGCTGAGTTATAGTTTGCCTACGGCGTTGGTGCGCAAGGCCAAGATAAACTCGGTGCGGGTGTTTGCGCAGGGTCAAAACCTGCTCACTTTCACCAAGTTTCAGGGCTTCGACCCTGAAATCACGGGCGGCCAGCTCACCGGTGCCCAGTATCCCGCCATGCGCACCTTCACGGCTGGCGTGGGCATTGGTTTCTAATCATACAAATTAAAACGAAAACCATCATGAAGAAGATACACATTGCTTTACTTTGCATGAGCCTGTCGGTTATGTCCTCGTGCAGTGACGATTTGATTGACCTTACGCCCACGCATTCACTCAGCCCCGAAAACGCATTCCTCAAGATAGAGGATTTCGAGCCGGTGCTCAACGGCACTTACGCCTCCATGCGCGACTTGTATTCCTATGGCCTGTTCCAATCGGTGATGCCGGACATGATGTCTGACAACACCCTCGAAACCTTGGAGTCGTTGGTGAACTACAAGGCCGTCACCGACTGGACGTACGTGGCGGATCAATTACGGGCCGCCGAAGTGTGGCGTTTCAACTATCTGATGATTAACGATGCGAACTTGATTTTGGAGAACATCGGGACGTACGAAGCGACCAACCAGAAGTTGGCCAACCGCATCAAGGGCCAGGCATTGGCCCTGCGCGGGCTATTGCATTTCAACCTGCTGCAGTACTACGCAAACGCCTTCGACCGTAACTCTGAGACCCCAGGCGTGCCGATCAAGACCAGTACCGCCCTTGAACTGCCCGGCCGTGCCACCGTGAAAGCGACCTACGACCAGATTTTCAAGGACTTGGAAGCCGCTCTGCCGCTGCTCAACGACGTGGATGCACCCATCAATACCAATACCCGCCGCAGCCGCATTGACGCTGCCACGGTGAATGCCATCCTGGCGCGGGTGTCGCTGTACGCCAAGGATTACAACCGGGCCATTACGTTTGCCACAACGGCCATTGCGGCACGGCCATTGGCCAGCCAGGCCAATTTCCCTGGCATCTGGACCGATGCCAATGCCAACGAAGTGTTTTTCTCAATCCAGTTCAATCCCGGCGAAGGCGGCCCGGCGCTTGACGTGTGGTCGCCGGCTACCAACCGGGCGCAATTTGACCCTGCGCCAAGTTTGCTGGCACTCTATGACCGGACTAATGATGTCCGCTTCAACGCGTACTTCACACCCGGAGCCAGCGTACCCGGTACCGTAAACCGCGCCACGCGGGTGGTGGCTACCAAATACCAAGGCAAGGGTACTGCCCGAGACGGGGCGGTGAACTTCAAGGCGTTCCGCACGGGCGAGATGTACCTTATCCGTGCCGAAGCCAACGCACTCACCAGCAAGCCCCTTGATGCGTTGGCTGACCTGAACACCCTGCGGGCGGCCCGCATAGCCGATTTTATACCGGGTGTTGAAACCGAAACCGCCTTGACGGATGCCATTGCCACTGAACGACGCAAGGAACTGTGGATGGAAGGCC
>JANPIL010000203.1:0-2790 GCA_031424975.1 Sphingobacteriales bacterium | reverse complement strand
CGGATGGAAACCGACGAAAACGGCAACGATGCGCCCAACCGGATTGCCGAACTGAAACAGGAACAAACCGCTGATTTTGTGCCGCGCTGGCAGGAAAACATTGCCATTGACCCGCAACTGCTTCCGCAAATCCATGTGGTTTCCGAAACATTTGAAATCCCGCAACTTCGGCGGCGGCGCAAGATAACGGCCCTGCTACCCCACGATTACCACCAGACCGACCGCCATTATCCAGTCATTTACATGCAGGACGCGCAAAACCTGTTCGACGAGCAATCGCCGTACGGCAACTGGGCCATTGACCGCAGCCTGTCAAAACTGGCGGCACGGCAGCGTGGCGACGTGATTGTAATTGCCATTGACCACGGCGACGAAGAACGCGTCCGCGAGTTTCTGCCTTACGAAACCGACAAGTGGGGGCGCGGACAAGGGCGGCGGTACATCAGCTTTTTGGCGCAGACCCTGAAACCCTACGTGGATAGCCATTTCCGCACCCTGCCTGGCCGCCAGCACACGGGCGTTGGCGGCAGTTCCATGGGCGGGCTGGTGAGCATTTATGCCGGACTGATGTTTCCGCAGGTATTCGGGCGACTCATGGTTTTTTCACCGTCGCTGTGGGTTTCGCCCAAGATTTATTTCGATGCCATCGGTTTTTTCAATCCGTCCGAAACGAAAATATACCTGTATGCCGGTGGCCGCGAATCCTTTCACATGGTGCCAAATGTGGAGCGGTTCAAGGAGGCACTGGAACGGCGCGGCATGAACCACGGCCAAATCCAGTTCAAACTTTCCATCAATCCGGGCGGGCGGCACCACGAGGCAGTGTGGGCTGTCGAGTTTCCGAAAGCCTTGGAATGGCTGTTTTTTTGAGCGGGTTTAGTGTTTTGAAAAGATACTATTTTGAAATACCAGTAATTTGCTGAATGTCAGGCGGTAAGAACCATAAAGAAGAATTTTTTGGAACGAAGTGTATGACACATAGCCCCGTGAAGAAGCAGTGAGCCTTTCGGCGAATGCCGCTACAGCATTACCCCAAAACAGGAAAAGCCGGCAATGCCGGCTTTTCCTGTTTTGGGGTTCGCTTTTTGTCAGTATCCTTCGTTTTGCGTAACGTTGGGGTTGGCCAGCCGCTCATTCTGCGGAATAGGCCAAGCCCATTTGTTGCTGGTGGCTGCCAAGCTGCACACCGAGCCGGCACGGCAATCCACGCGCTGCACGATGCGGGTGGTACGTTTCAAGTCAAACCAGCGGTGGCCTTCCATCCACAGTTCCTTGCGTCGTTCAGTGGCAATGGCATCCGTCAAGGCGGTTCCGATTTCAACGCCCGGCACAAAATTGGCTATGCGGGCCGCCCGAACGGTGTTCAGGTCGGTTAACGCGTCAATGGGTTTGCTGGTCAGGGCGTTGGCTTCGGCGCGGATGAGGTACATCTCGGCCAGGCGCATCATCTTGATGTTGCCGTACAGGTCATCGTACTTGTTGCTGTACGTCTGCCCGCCGCTGGTCGTGAATAAGTCGCCGCGCTCGTCGGTTGGGCCGTACAGGTTGGTGTGCTTGTCCTCGATGCTGATGTCGCCCCGGCGGTCAATCGAATAGAACGTATTCAGCTCGTTGCGGCCGCTTTGGGCCGAAATCTGAATGGCGAAAATATCTTCCGGCGAGTTGGGCAACAAGCCTGCTGCGGAGCCCGAGAAGAACTCATCCGTGTAGCTGGGATTCAGGGTGTACTTGTTGGCGCTGATGACGCGGTTGGCAGCAGCGCCGGCATCGGCGAACCGCCCCTGCTGCAGGTAAACCCGGGCGAGCATGCCAGCCGCCACGTACTTATTAGCAAAGAAAAATGCTGCCGGCGAGGTGACCGGCATCTTGGCTTCGGCGTCGGTCAGGTCAGCAATGACCTGGGCGTACACTTCGGCCACGGTGTTGCGTCGCACTTGCGAGGCAGCATCGAGCACCCGCGTAGGCGTGAGCACCAGGGGCACGCCGAGGTTGGCCGACGGGGTACCGTCGCCCCAGTCCTTGGCATAGAGGCGCACCAGCTCGAAGTACATGGCCGAGCGGATGAACTTTGCCTCGCCCTCCACCCGCAACCGTTTAGCTGGCGTGTCAAGCTTGTCGATGTTGGCCAGCACGTTGTTGGTGCGGTTGATAACGTTGTAGGCATTGACCCAAATGGCCTGCACAAAGCCGTTGTCCTTGATGATGACCTTACGGTTAATCTGAATGGGCGGCACGAACGTGCCCACGAAGGTCACTTCCCCGTCGTCGGCCAGCAGGTCCGACATGAGCTGAATGTAGCCGCCGTAGGCTTCCACATTCTGAATGCCGGTGTAGCAGCCCACCAAGGCCGCCTCCACGTCCGACGACGTATTCAGGGCCAGTTCGTCCCGCACGGTATTGACGGGGTCGATGTCGAGCTTTTTATCGCAACTGGTCAGGGAGCCTGCCAGGAGCAGGGCCGTTGCCAGCGTATAAATAATTTTTTTCATGTCTTAGAGAAGTCAGGAGTGGGAATGGGCCGCCGCTAAGCAGCCCAAATGCTAGAAGCCGACGTTGATGCCGAAGGTGATGGTGCGGGGCTGGGGCGCGGTATAGAAGTCGATGCCCTGGTTGATGTTGCCCTGCGTGGTACTGGTGGCGAGGTAGTCGGTATTCACTTCCGGGTCCCAGCCTTTGTACCCCGTAAAGGTGACCAGGTTCAGGGCCTGAGCAAATACCCGCACCGACTGCAAATAGCCTTTCTTAACCAAGTCGCTCGGCAGGTTGTAGCCCAGCGTGAGCGTGCGCAGG
>JANPIL010000202.1:0-9535 GCA_031424975.1 Sphingobacteriales bacterium | reverse complement strand
GCACACGCGCAGCAACCCCGAAATGCAGCCGCTGCTGGGTTCGGTACACAACTACGCCCTTTGGGATGACCATGACTACGGCCCCGACAACTCGGACCGGGGATTTTGGAACAAGAATCTGACGCTGGAAGCCTTCAAGACCTTTTGGGCAAACCCCAATTACGCGCTGGGCGAAAAGGCGGGCATCACTGGCATCTTCCAGTGGAATGACGTGCAGTTTTTTGTGCTCGACAACCGCTGGTTCCGTGCCCCCGACCGCAACAAACTCGATAAAAGGCCGATGCTGGGCGAACAACAACTGCAATGGCTCATTGACAACCTGATTTACAGCCGCGCCACGTTCAAGGTCATTGCCATTGGCGGGCAGGTGCTGAACCCGGCTCCGTTGGAGGAAAACTACATAGACTACGCCGAAGAGCGCGACCGGCTGCTGAAAGCCATCGGCGATGCCAAAATACCGGGCGTACTTTTCTTGGATGGCGACCGCCACCACACGGTACTATCCAAAATGGAACGCCCGGGCACGTATCCGCTCTATGATCTGACGGTTTCGCCCTTGACAGCCGGCGTGTATAGCCCTAAGAATGAGGCCAATACACTGGCCGTGCCCAACACGCTAGTAGCCGAACACAACTTCGGGCTGATTGAAGTGAAAGGCCCCCGCACCGACCGCACCATGACCATCCACATCCATGACAAAGACGGCAACGAAAAATGGAAACAGGAAATCAAGGCGACAGATTTGAAATAACGGCCTCCCCCCAACCCCCTCCGAAGGAGGGGGAGCCAGAAAGCCCCCTCCTTCGGAGGGGGTTGGGGGAGGCCTTTGCCATCATTGTGGCTGGGGGCAGCGGCACACGGATGCAAAACCCGGTGCCCAAACAATTCATTTCCGTTGGCAACAAGCCTGTACTGATGCACACCTTGCAGCGGTTCCGCGACTTTTCGCCGGACATCCAGATAATTCTGGTGCTGCCCGAAAGTGAAATGACTGCTTGGGAAACCCTTTGCCGGGAACACGATTTCCAAGTTGCGCACCGCACGGTGGCGGGCGGCAAAACCCGGTTTGTGTCGGTGGCCAATGGTCTGTCGCAGATTACCGACGAAAACGGCTTGGTTGCCATCCACGACGGGGTGCGGCCTTTTGTGCCGGTTTCGGTGATTACCGCCAGCTTTGCCGCCGCCGCCGCCCACGGCACGGGTATCGTAACCGTTGCCTGCAAGGACTCTGTAAGGCAACTTACTGATAGACAAAGTGTTGCCATGGATCGCAGCCGGATGCGTCTGGTGCAAACACCGCAAACGTTCCGGGTCGGGCTGATTAAGCAAGCCTTTGAAAACGCTCCGCACACCGATTTTGCGGACGATGCCTCGGTGGCCGAAGCAGCCGGATACAAAATCCATCTGGTGGAAGGCAGCTACCGGAATATCAAAATCACCACGCCCGAGGATTTGCTGGTGGCGCAGGTATTTGCACGGGCGGGAATGTGAGGGCGGGCAAAATACTATCTTTCCAAAAGCCCAAACCCGCCCGCCATCCATCCACCTTTTGCGTGTCCGGGCCAGCCTTTGATATGGCATAGACAGCCGAAAAAAATAAGGACAAATATTTCCGAAAAACGAGTTAAAAGATTGATGATAGTAAAATAAGATTTTTTCTCAAGTCTTATTTTACTATCATTGCATTTATATGGCATTAAATCCGTTTTCAGAGGAGCAAATTATCGCAAGACTCCAGTTTGAGAATCCTTGGTGGGCAACCGGCAGTTTGGACGGCTATTACCAGTCTTTCGAGCCACGCCTTTATTTCAATTTGTTCTATCCGTTGGTAAAGCACACGCTGGTTCACCGGGCTACCGTACTTATGGGGCCGCGCCGGGTTGGTAAAACAGTAATGCTCTACCACACCATACAAAAACTGATGGCCGAAGGTGTGCAGCCACAGAAAATACTGTATGCCTCTATAGAAACACCCATTTACAACAACATTTCGCTGGAGGCACTTTTTACAATGGCCCGGAAGGCTTCCGGAAACATAGATGTGGATGGCTGGTTTGTGTTCTTCGACGAAATCCAATATCTCAAGGATTGGGAAGTGCATCTCAAAATACTGGTGGACTCGTACCACCGCACAAAGTTTGTTGCCAGTGGCTCGGCGGCGGCGGCGTTGAAACTGAAAAGCAACGAAAGCGGTGCGGGCCGTTTTACAGATTTCATGCTGCCCCCGCTTACCTTTTACGAGTTCATACACCTCAAGAACTTGGCCGCGTTAATTATACCCGACACTATACATTGGAAAGGAAACATTGCCTTGTTCTCCGCCACCACCAACATTGCCGAACTCAACAAGCATTTCATAAACTACGTGAATTTTGGCGGCTACCCAGAAGTCATTTTCAACCCCGAAATACAAGGCAATCCGGGCAGGTTCATGAGGGCTGACATTGTGGATAAGGTATTGCTGCGAGACCTTCCCGGCCTTTATGGCATACAGGACGTGCAGGAGTTGAACTCACTTTTTACCACTATTGCCTGGAACAGCGGGCAGGAATGCAGCATGGATGAATTAAGCAAAAGCAGCGGTGTAAGAAAAACCACCTTGCGCCAGTACCTGTCTTATCTGGAAGCGGCTTTTCTGGTGCATATCGTAAAAAGGATAGACCAGAAGGCAGGCCGCTTCCAACGGGATAATTTCTTCAAGATTTACCTTACCAACCCCTCTTTGCGGAGTGCCTTGTTTGCACCGCTGACCGCCGAAGCCGATTGCATGGGGTCAATAGTGGAAACGGCTATTTTCAGCCAGTGGATGCAGCGCACTTCCTTTATACCGTATTATGCCCGTTGGAAAAATGGTGAGGTGGATTTGGTGAATATCAGCCGCAAAACGAACAGGCCAGAGTGGGCGGTGGAGATAAAATGGAGCAACCGGTATTTTGAAGCCCCCAACGAATTAAAAAGCCTTGCGTATTTCTGCCAGGAAAACAACCTTTCCCAAGCCCTATCCACTACAATTGACAAAACGGGGATCAAACAGTACAGTGATATTCAAATCCAATATCTGCCCGCATCTGTCTATGCGTACAATGTGGGGAAAAATACGTTGGAGAGTCAGAAATAAGGTTTTGTTTCAAGATGCCACAGCATCACCGCCCCGGTTTGGGTTCAGCGCAAAGTGCATTGATGTTCCTGATGCACGAAACAGACCGGGCAAAATAGTATCTTTCCAAAAGCCCAAACCCGCTTGCGGCAGATTTGCAAAATCCGCTTGCCGGGCTTTTTCGCTATTTTTGCCGGGGCAAAAATGCCTTTCCACCGGCTTTCCATCTTCACATTTCCCACGTTGCACCTTCTGTCCTTAATTCTTTTCGGCGTGTTTGCGGGTAGCGTGGCGGTTTCGGTCTTTTACAACCTGTATTTTTTCCGCCGCCTCATGGCCCACGGAAATAGCCTGCCTGCCGGCCAGGCAGGTATGTTTCCAAAAGCCCAAACCCCCCGTTCCGGCTGGCCCGGCGTTTCGGTGGTGGTTTGCGCCCACAACGAACTCGCCAACCTGCGAAAACTGGTTCCGGCCCTGCTGCAACAGGACTACCCTTGTTTTGAAGTGATGGTGGTGGACGACCGTTCGGACGATGGAAGCCACGAGTTTCTGCTCTCCCAATCGCTGGCGCACCCGCAACTGAAGTTGGTGCGCGTTGATGAAACGCCCGGCGGCGTGGCGGCCAAAAAATACGCCCTCACGCTTGGCATCCGGGCAGCCAGCCACGAAATACTTTTGCTGACCGATGCCGACTGCCTGCCCGCAAGCCACCACTGGATTGCGGGCATGGCGGCCCACGTAGGCACGCAAAAGCAATTGGTGCTGGGTTACTCGCCGTACCGGTTCCGGGGCGGACTGCTCAATTTCCTGATCCGGCACGAGACTTTTTACACCGCCGTCCAGTACCTATCGTTTGCCGTGGCCGGGCTGCCTTACATGGGCGTGGGGCGCAACCTGTGCTACCGCAAATCGCTTTTCGTGGAAAATGGCGGTTTCAGTTCGCATTCGGACACGGTTGGCGGCGACGACGACCTGTTTGTGGGCGAAGTGGCGACGCGCCACAACACGGCCATCTGCCTCGAAAAGCCGACTTTCATGGTTTCCGAACCCAAGGAAACCTGGCGGGCATGGCTGCGCCAAAAGCGGCGGCACTTGGCTGCGGGCAAAAAATACCGTCCGTACCACCAATATTTGCTGGGGGTTTTGTCGTTTTCGCAGATACTATTTTGGCTGGCGGGGGCAATCCTGCTGGCCAATCCGGCGTTCGTGCCTTGGGTAGCAGTGGGATTTTTGGTGCGAATGAGCTTGCAAACCTTTATCTTGCGGAAAATTGGCGGGCGGCTTGGCCATTCGGCCCGCTGGCTTGAATGGTGGGCTTTCGACCTGCTCTACACCCTTTATTACGTGCCGGTCGGGGCTTGGGCTTTATTCACTAAACGCGTCTCATGGAAGTAGGCAAGGAACCGGGCAAGGAATTTTCTGCCAAAGCTCTGGAAGATTTCAAGCTGGTAGACCAGGCGGGCGAGGGCGACCAGAAGGCATTTGCTGAACTGATGAAACGGTACAAAAAGCCGCTTTACCACACCGTGCTGAAAATGGTGCGCAACGTGGACGATGCCGAGGATTTGACCATTGAGTCGTTTGCCAAGGCTTTCCGCAACTTGGACAAATTCAAGAAGGATTTCAGTTTCAGCACGTGGCTGTTTCGCATCGCCACCAACAATTGCATTGATTTCCTGCGCAAGAAACGGCTCGAAACCACCCGCATTGCCGGTTCGCTGCGCGACAGCAACGGCGACGAAATAGCAATTGAAGTGCGCGACACCAACCTGAACCCGCAGGAAGAAGCCATCCGCGACCAGAAAAACCAGATTCTGCGGCTGATTATCGGCAAGCTGCCCCCCAAATACCAGACCTTGGTAAACCTGCGGTATTTCCAGGAACTGTCGTACGAGGAAATCGCCACCGAACTGCAAGCCCCGCTCGGCACGGTAAAGGCGCAACTGCACCGTGCCCGCGAACTGCTCTACGACTTGGTGAAAGACAAGCAGGAACATATCTGACGTTTGGCGTTTTCGGTTTACCCGTTTAACGTTTACTGTTGGGCATTGAAAACAGCCTGCCTGTCGGCAGACAGGTATCTTTTGAAAACCCCAAACCCACCTTTTTCAACGGCAAACGCAAAACCGAAAACGCATTTTGGACATCATTCTCAAATACTTCCCCGGCCTTACGCCCCTGCAAATCCGGCAGTTTGCCATGCTGGGTCCGCTGTATGGCGAATGGAACGAAAAAATCAACGTGGTTTCGCGCAAGGACATTGAGCAACTCCACGAACGGCACGTGCTGCATTCGCTGGGCATTGCCAAAGTGGTGGCTTTCAAGCCTTTCACCGAAGTGCTGGATGTGGGTACGGGCGGCGGCTTTCCGGGCATTCCGCTGGCAATTTTGTTTCCCGAAGCCCAATTCCACCTCGTGGATTCCATCGGCAAGAAGATAAAGGTAGTGCAGGAAGTGATCCGGGCGTTGGAACTGAAAAACGCGGTTGCCGAACAAATCCGTGCCGAACAACTCACCTGCAAATACGACTTCGTGGTGAACCGCGCCGTAACCAACATGGCCCAACTGCACAACTGGGTGCGCCACAAGATAAACAAACCCTACCAGCACGAGTTGCGCAACGGCATCCTGTCGCTCAAAGGCGGCGACCTGACCGACGAACTCACCGCCGCCGGTGTGAAACACAAGCTGTTTCCGCTGGACAAGTATTTTGAAGAGGAGTTTTTCGCCACCAAAAAAGTGGTGTACGTGCCGGTGTGAGAAACCCAAAAAAACGCAGGTCAGACACTGTGTGTCAGACCGGTAACGCGCATCGGCTTCCAGAAGAACCGGCAGGTTTGGGCTTTTTGAAAGATACTATTTTGCCCGGATTGTTTTGTCTTGAAATAGTATCTTTCAAAAACACAAAACCCCCAACCTATCCCATGAAACGGTTTTTCAAATGGCTCGGCGCGATTGTATTATTGCTGGCAACCGTGTACCTCGCCGGGCCGAAGCCGCCCACCCCCCAACTCAACGGAACGCTGCCCGCCATGACACAAAACTTGGCCGCGCTGGAAACCGAAATAAACCGCTCTGAGACAATATCGGGCAATGTGAAACCCGACAACCAAGCCCGCATTGTGTGGGCCGACAGCACACGCAAGCAGAAAACGCCGTTCAGCATCGTGTACCTGCACGGTTTCGGGGCCAGCCAAGCCGAAGGCGCACCCGTACACACGCACCTTGCCCGGCGCTACGGCTGCAACCTGTACTTGGCCCGCCTGCAAGACCACGGCACCACCGGCGACAGCGTTTTTGTGCGCCTCACGCCCGAAAACTACCTTGCCTCCGCCCAACGCGCCTTGGCCATCGGGCAAACCTTGGGCGAAAAGGTGATTGTAATCGGCACATCGGCGGGTGGGGCGTTGTCACTGTATCTGGCCGCCAACCAGCCCGCCGTCCACGCGCTGGTGCTGTACTCGCCCGCCGTGGAATTGTATTCCAAAAGCATTGGATTGGTAAACAAGCCTTGGGGCAAGCAACTCATGCGCACCTTGGTGGGGTCTGAGTATGTGGACTTTCCGCGCCGCGATTCGTTGCAGGGCCAGTATTGGCTCAACCGTTACCACATCCAAGGCATCATTACCCTGCAAACTTTCCTGGACGAAACCATGAACCGCGACACATTTGCCAAAGTCAAATGTCCGGTTTACTTGGCCTATTACCACAAAACCGAGGAGCAGGAAGACAAAGTGGTTTCGGTGCCGGCCATGCTCGAAATGTTCGACGAACTCGGCACTGCGGCAACATCAAAACGCAAGGCGGCATTCCCGAACACCGGCCACCACGTGATTGCTTCCTACATCCATTCCAAAGACTGGCAGGGTGTGGAAACCGGCACGGAAAATTTTTTGGAGCAAGTGGTTGGCTTGCAGCCGGTTGCCTTATAAAAATAGTATGTTTTGAAACCGTGAAACCTCACCCCGGCCCCTCTCCTGCTGAGAGGGGTGAAAAAAGGAGCCTCTGCTCCCTTCTCAGCAGGAGAGGGGCCGGGGGTGAGGCTGTTTGCCATTCTGTCAGTCTTGCGCAACTGGCAAACGGTTTGACACATACTTTTTGATTCACAAATCCGCCATTAAACCGATTTTTTATGACAGTTACCGAAGAAAAGGGAACCATCTCAATCCATACCGAGAATATTTTCCCGATCATCAAGAAATTCCTTTATTCCGACCACGAGATTTTCCTGCGCGAATTGGTTTCCAATGCCGTGGATGCCGTTCAGAAACTCAAACGCCTGTCTTCAATGGGCGAATTTGCGGGTGAACTCGGCGACCTGAAAATAACCGTGGAAACGGACGAGGCTGCCAAAACCCTCACCATCCGCGACAACGGCTTGGGCATGACCGCCGATGAAATCAGGAAATACATCAACCAGATTGCCTTTTCGGGAGCCAAGGAATTCTTGGAGAAATACAAGGATGCCGGCAGCGAACACCAGATTATAGGCAACTTCGGCTTGGGCTTTTATTCGGCTTTCATGGTGGCCGAAAGCGTGGAAATCCTCACGCTTTCGCACCAACCGGGAGCCGAAGCGGCGCGTTGGGTGAGCAACGGCAACACCGAGTTTGAAATCACCAAGACTGCCAAGACCACACGCGGCACCGACATTGTGCTGCACTTGGCCGACGACTCAAAGGAGTTTCTGGAAAAGGCCCGCATTGAAACCATCCTGAAGAAATACAGCCGTTTCATGCCCGTTGACATTGAGTTTGACGGCAAAACCATCAACGATGCCAAGCCGCTTTGGACCAAACCGCCAGCGGAACTCAAGGACGAGGATTACGTGAAGTTCTACCACGACCTGTATCCGTTTGCCGAAGACCCGCTGTTCTGGATCCATTTGAACGTGGATTATCCGTTTAACCTGACGGGCATTTTGTACTTCCCCAAAATCAAGAATGACCTGTCGCTGCACCGCGAAAAAATACAATTGTACTCGCGCCAGGTTTTCATTACCGATGAGGTAAAAGACGTGGTTCCTGAGTTTTTAATGATGCTGCACGGCGTGATAGACTCGCCCGATATTCCGCTTAATGTGTCGCGCAGCTACTTGCAGTCGGATGGCAATGTGAAGAAGATAAACACGCACATCACCAAGAAGGTGGCCGACAAGCTGCAGGAATTGTTCAAAAACGACCGGAAAGCGTTTGAGGAAAAATTCGACGACATCGGCCTTTTTGTAAAGTACGGCATGATTGCCGACGAGAAGTTTTATGAGAAAGCCAAGGATTTCTGCCTGCTGAAAAATACCGACAGCCAGTATTTCACGCTTGAAGAATACCGCCAGAAAACCGAACCAGCCCAGACCGATAAGGACAAGAATCTGGTGCTGCTCTACACCAACGACCCCGACAAGCAGGACACGTTTATCCAATCGGCCAGGAAACGCAGCTACGATGTGCTGCTGCTCAACGGCCCGCTCGACAGCCATTTTGTGGGCGTATTGGAACAAAAATTCGAGAAAACCACGCTCAAACGGGTGGATGCCGACACGATAGACAAGCTGATTGACACCGGAACCGTGACCGAGGGCGTACTCAGCGACGAGGAAAAAGCGAAACTGAAAGAATGGTTTGAACAGACGCTGGACAACAAGAACCTGATTATCAGCGTGGAATCATTGCCCACCGACGAACTGCCTGTGACCATAACCGTGCCCGAATTCATGCGCCGTATGCAGGACATGGCCAAGGTGGGCGGCGGCAATGCCATGTTCGGCAACTTCCCGGTGAGCTACCAAGTGTCGGTGAATGGCAACCACGCCCTGACGCAAAAAATATTGCAAGCCGACGAAACCGAACGCAAGCGCCTGATCCGGCACGTGTATGATTTGGCGTTGCTCTCGCAGAATATGCTCACCGGCAGCCACTTGACCTCGTTTATTGAACGCACTTTAACACTGACAAAATAGTGCGTGAAAAATAGTATATCTCAAAAAGGCGAAACCTGTCCGATGGAAATCACTCGGACAGGTTTTTTTTATAAAGGAGGGTGGAACCGGTTTTCAGTCCATTGGCTCAAATTCAAGTGTTTTACCTGTACAAATTGCTTTTCCGGCTTCGGAATAAAATCTGGCAACCATGTTGTCGCGGATGTTCTTGTCTGCAAAATCCGTTCATCCGGACTGCGGGCGGATTTTTTTTCCGATGTAATGTTGTGCTATGGTTTCGTGGTGGTTTGTTGCGCCCCCAAGCTATCTTTGTAACTCATCTTTCCAACCATACACTCATGAGAAAAGTCTTCCTTTCACTTTTTGCATTGGCTCTTTTGTCTTCCGGTTGCGCCAGTATTGTAAGCAAATCTCGGTATCCGGTTCGGATTACCAGCGTTCCTGACAAAACCTCGTTCACTATCACTGATCGTGGAGGAAAGGAAGTAGCCAGCGGCGTGACT
>JANPIL010000201.1:0-83962 GCA_031424975.1 Sphingobacteriales bacterium | reverse complement strand
CCCACATCCGGCTGGCGTATTTGCCCGGTTCGGGACAGGTAAAACTGCGCCTCACGGCCACCGGCAGCGACCTTGCCACGATGGAAAATGAAGTGAAAGCGCAAGTGGACACGTTGCTCGCCCTCGTGCCCGAATACATATACGGCTTTGACGGCGACGAACTGGAAAGCGTGGTGGGCACGATGCTGCTGGAACGCAACCTTACGCTTGCCACCGCCGAAAGCTGCACCGGCGGCCACTTGGCACATACCATTACGCGGGTTCCGGGCAGTTCGCGGTATTTCATGGGCGGCGTGGTGGCCTATAGTAATGACATGAAAATCAATCAGTTGGAAGTCAATTCCGAAACCATTGCCCGATACGGAGCCGTCAGCGAGGAAACCGTGCGCGAAATGGCCGAAAACATCCGGCGCATTGCCGGGGCCGGTGTGGGCGTGGCAACCAGCGGCATTGCCGGGCCGGGCGGCGGCACCGACGAGAAACCCGTGGGCACGGTCTGGATTGCCTACGCGGATGCCGAAAAAACCGTTGCCAAGAAATTGCAGCTTTTCCGCGACCGGACACTCAACACCCAGCTTTCCACGCTGCTCACCCTGAACCTGATCCGGCAGAGTTTGCCGGTGGTTGGCCAAGCATCCGCCGATGGGGTTTTGAATCGGTAAATCTTGGTTCCGGCCCTAAAAATATCCTATTTTTGTTGCGGCAGGTTGCACGTGGTTGGTTGTTTACGCTATTCTTATAATTTTTCCCGGTATTATGGCACTGATAGAAATGATAATGCCCAAGATGGGCGAAAGCATCATGGAAGGCACAATCCTAACGTGGCTTAAAAAAGAAGGCGACCGGATTGAGGAAGACGAAGCGGTGCTGGAAGTGGCTACCGACAAAGTGGACACCGAAGTGCCAGCCACGCACGCGGGTGTGCTGCGGCAGATATTGGCGCAGGCCGGCGATGTGGTGGGAGTGGGCAAGCCCATCGCCATCATCGCCACCGAAGCTGATGCGCAAATGCCGACAGAACCGGTAGCTCCCGTAATCCCCGATAACCAGTCTGACATACGGGAAAATGCCGCAGAACCGGGTGCCGAAACGCCCGAACCAGAAACCGAACAAACCGCCGGTGAACTTGAATCGCAGATTGACCGGTTGTCGGTACCGGCATTCCAGATGCTTGACACACCGGCGGCGGGCCGGTTTTACTCGCCGCTGGTGCTGACCATTGCCCGCGAGGAAAACGTATCCATGCAGGAACTGGAGCGGATGCCCGGCAGCGGCGGCGACAACCGCGTGACCAAAAAAGACATTCTGCAATACGTGCAAAGCAAGCAGCCAAGCCCCATTGAAAACGCACCACCATCCGTAGCGGCCACTTTTGGCGAAATCACGGAACCGGAGCAAAAGGTCTTGGAAAACAATGCCTTGGAAAATAGTATCCCCGGAAAAGCCGAAACCTCCCTTGCCGACGAAACGCTGGCATTGGTGGCAAGCATGAAAGCCACCATGGAAAACGGCCCGGTACCGGAAGAAAACCCCACCCGAACCGAGGAAGAAATGGTTGGCGAACCGGTCGAGAGCGAACCGCCCGCATCGGCAACCGAGACGGATGAACCAGCCAATACGGAGCCAGCCCCCGTATCGCAGCCAGTGACCGAGCCGGTAATCCAGGAAGTGCCGGTGGCGGCCAAGCCCGAAACCGCGCCGCCCATTCCGGTTCCGGTTCAGCCCCCCGCAGTTGAACCGCAGCCCGCAACCAAGCCCGTGGAAGCGGTGCAGTCGGTGTCTTCACCGGCGGTGTCGTACAGTGGCCGGGCGGAAATCATTGAAATGGACCGGATGCGCAAGATGATAGCCCAGCGCATGGTGGATTCGGTGCGCATTGCGCCGCACGTGACTTCGTTTGTGGAGGCCGATGTGACGAACATTGTGTTTTGGCGCAACCGCGTGAAACAGGAATTCAAAACCCGCGAAGGCGACACGATCACCTACACGCCGGTTTTCATCGAAGCCATTGCCAAGGCCATCAAGGATTATCCGATGATAAACTCTTCGGTGGAGGGCGATAAGATTATCATCAAGAAAGACATCAACATCGGCATGGCGGTGGCCCTGCCGAGCGGTAACCTGATTGTGCCGGTAATCAAGAATGCCGACCAGTACAATCTGGTGGGGCTGACCAAGAAAGTGAACGACTTGGCACGCCGGGCACGCGAAAGCAAACTCACCGCCGACGACCTAACCGACGGCACGTTCACGATTTCCAATGTCGGTTCGTTTGGCAATGTCATGGGCACGCCCATCATCATGCAGCCGCAAGTGGCGATCATGGCGTTTGGGGCGGTGCAGAAAAAACCCGCCGTCATTGAAACACCGTTTGGCGACACGCTGGGAATCAGGCACATGATGTTTCTGTCGCACAGTTACGACCATCGCGTGGTGGACGGCTCGCTGGGCGGAATGTTTGTGCGCCGTGTGGCCGACTACTTGGAAGCATTCGACATTAACCGGAAGATTTTTTAACAGTCCACAGGCAACGGTCCACTGCAAAAATGCTTTGCCGGAATGACAAGGGGCGGGTTTGGCCTTTTGGAAAGCTGAAAGCCCCGTCTTTAGCGGGGATCCTATTTTTGTCCGGGCAATTGGGCGGCCACAAGGAATATTGATTGGGCGGCCACAAGGGCCGCCCCTACTCGGAATACACGCCCATCGGGCTTTGGCGCACTACAAATTGGATTTGGCGCGGATGCATGGGCTTTTCGTCGGCGGAGGCGGTGATGATGCCAAAATCGGAGGAGACTTTTCCCTGCAAGCCATAGTATAGCGTTCCGTTGCTGTATTTCAGGCTCATCGTTACCGGAAGCTCATGGTTTTTTCCGGCAATCACTACTTGGCCGGTCAGTTGCAGGGTTTGCGGATTGGTAAAATTTTCAAAACTGCGCAGTTCGGAAGGCACGTACACCTGCATCTGCAATTCATTGGACTGGTCGGGGTGAAAGATGGAATTGAACAGGTTGGTGAAAAACAAGCCGGGATTTTTGGTATTCACGTCTTTGATACTCAGCAGGAATTCAAAACGCTTGAGGCGGCTGTTGAACCTTCCCTTGATTTGTGGCGCGGTGAATTCGTGCGATTTATTCCCGTCCGAAATGCTGATGAGCACCGAACTGCCGCCCGTGTACTGCGTGTTTTGGGCGCTGGCCACTTGGGAAAACGGAAAAAATGTCAGGTAAACCAACAGTGCGAAGGGGTAGGTGTTTTTCATGGACGTGATTGTGATGGAGGCCAGTGGAATGTTGGTACAATGTACCAATATTGGGCCTGCAAAACACATCCGCACCGAGAATTATACGGACAACAAACAAGGAAGCAAGGTTGCCCGCCTTGGGCCACCCGAATGGAAAGCCCCACCCCGGCCCTCCCCGAAGGAGAGGGAGTAAAATAGTATCTTTTTAAAACCCGAAACCCTATTCGTGAAAAGCCCCCTCCTTCGGAGGGGGTTGGGGGAGGCCTCTTGGGTGTCAGGTCACATGGCAGAAGGCTTACCCGTTATTTCCGGTTTCCCATGTTTTCGGCTTTGGCCTTGGTTATTTCAAACTCCACCCGGCGGTTCACTTTGCGGTCGGCCTCCGATTTTTCCTCAATCAGTGGCTCATTGCTGCCATAACCCACGGCCTCAATGCGCAACGGGTTCACTTGGCTCTTGTCAACGATGTATTTCTTGATGGCATCGGCACGGCGTTGCGACAGTTTGAGGTTTTCCACGGGCGTGCCTTGCGCATCGGTGTGGCCGCCGATGCGCAGCCCGAACGTGGGGTGGTCGGCCAGGAATTTGACCAGCTTGTCCAAATCGCCGTGCATATCAGACAGGATTTTGCTGCTGTTTTCCTCAAATTCCAGTGAGGCGAACGCCAGCTTTTTCAGGCTGATGGCGGGGGTTTCGATATAAATCGCCGTGTCGCCGACGAGTTTGAACTGCCGCTCGACCCGGAAAAAATCATCGCCCGTCACAATCACCAAATAATCGTGGTTTTGAATCAGGTCAAAATCATAACTGCCATCGGGCCGCAGGTACTTGGGGGCTATTTCCACGCTCTTGGTCAGGTCAATGACCGATATGATGCCCGTGAACGGGTTTTTGGTGATCGAGTCAATCACCGAGCCCTCCAAGTGAGAGGTTGCGTTGGGCTGGGCTTCCATGGGCAGCGGAAACGAATTCAAGTCCAGGTTCTGGATGCTTTCCTCTTCCGAGCGGGCATAGAACAGGTTTTTAGATTCGGAGTCAATCGTAAAATAATACTCACTGCCCTTGCCATTCACCAGCGGCCCCACGCTTACGGGTTCCTGCCATTGGTTGTTCAGGTAACGGGTCTTGTAGATGTCAAAGGCTCCGAAGTTAGGGATGTGGCCACCATCAGAACTGAAATACAGCACGTTATGATTGGGATGGTAAAACGGGCTGACTTCGTTTTTGAGCGTGTTAATGGTGGGCCCAATGTTTCTGGCACGTGCCCACACGCCGGTTTTGAGTTTGTGGGTGAAATACAAATCCGCACCGCCAAAGCCGCCAAGCCGGTCGGAGGCGAAATACAGCGTGTCTTCCGAACGCGACAGCGAGGGCTGCGAATCCCAGGAGGCACTGTTTACCTGCGCTCCCAGGTTCTGTATTTTGCCCCATGTGCTGTCGGGCAGGAGTTCGGCCACGTAAATGTCGCAGTCGCCCAAGCCGCCCGGAGCTTGGCATCGGCAGAAATAGAGTTTTTTCCCGTTGCGCGTCAGCACCGCCGAGCCTTCGTTGTAGGTGGTGTTGATGTTGGTCAGCGGCCGCGACGGATCCCAATATCCATCAATATTACGCGCATAATAAATATCTTCGTTTTGCACCGATACATTGCGCACGCCGGTTTTTTTCGTGTTGCGTTTGGAAGTGTAGAAGATGATTTTGTTGTCGGGGCTGAGGGTGGGGCCATAATCGGCTTGCGGCGAGTTTATTTCGGCCCCCATGTCCAGCAGTACGCCTACGGGTGGCAGCAGCGTATCCACCGATTTGCGGAATTCCACCAATTCGTAGTAGTATTGCAGCGGTACGTAATAGTCTTTTTCGTTGCTGGTCAGCGAGTCGTAGTGCTGTTCCAAGTCCTTCATCTCGCCCCGGTGGTGTTTCAGCACGAGCCGGTACAGGAACTTGGCTTGTTCGGTCTGTTTCATCTGTTCCGACATCCGGCCCAGCCGCCACAACAGGTACGAGTCGCGGTTAAAATTGTCCATGCCAAAATTCCGGACGTATTCCCGCAGTATCGGGTACGCCTTTTCCCATTCCGAATTGCGTTCGTACTGCTCGATGCGGGCCAGTGTCTTGGCATCGAAATAGCGGAAATTAGGGCGCAAATCGTTAAATTGGAATTCAGACAAGGCCGCTTGCTGCAAACGGTTCTTGTCCGAATGGCGGGCAAACCGGAATCCGTCTTTTGCTTTCTTATATTGGCAGTATCCGGCAACCGGCATCCATAGCAGGAACACGAGTAGCCAGCAAACCCAGTAAAACTTCCTTTCCATAGTTGGCAACCGGTAAAAAAACACGTTTGAAAACACGGAAAGATAATTATTTGTTGTGTCTTTTGTGCAAGGCATCCCGAAAAACGGCTTCGGCATATCGGCGGGCGGGTGTAAGGTTTCGGGCAAACCCGGATATTTCAACAAAATGCGCCAATCTGTCAGCACTTTGCAGGCGCAACCCGCGATTTCGGTGTGGCGGGGTTTTTGATTTACCTCATCCCACTCCCTCTGTCAGGAGCAAGGGGTTTGGCCTTTTTGAAACCTGCCTGCCGGACAGGCAGGGATACTATTTTGTGCCGGCACACCCGGCTTCCCATTGGTTTCCAATAAATATCCCCATAAATGAAGCACCGCAATAAACCTTACAGGAATTTGGCGACGACCGACGCTGATGATGATTCGATGGAGATGATCCCGCTGTTGTCGCCGGATGAGGATGAGGATTTTTCATCGTTCAAAGTTCCCGACCAGCTACCCATCCTGCCCGTCAAAAATACAGTTTTGTTTCCGGGAGTCGTGATTCCGATTACCGTGAGCCGCCAAAAATCCATCCGGCTGGTAAAGCGCGCCTACAAGGGTTCGCGGATAGTGGGCGTGATTGCCCAGGCCAGTGCCTCCAAGGAAGAGCCGACGTACGACGACCTGTACAAGGTGGGCACGGTGGCACACATCATAAAAATGCTGGTGCTGCCCGATGGCAACACCACCATTATAATTCAGGGCAAGCGGCGTTTTGAGATGAACGAACCCGCCCAGCAAGACCCGTACCTGACGGCCAAGGTGACGCTGCTGCCCGATAACTTTCCGCCCACGGCCACTAAGGAAGTGAAAGCGTTGGTAAAATCGCTGAAAGAAGCCGCCTCGCGCATCCTGAGCCTGCGTCCCGAAATACCGCGCGAAGCCCAGATTGCCATCGAAAACATTGAGAGTGCGAGTTTCCTGACCAACTTCCTGTCGTCCAACCTGGATGCGGACGTGGCCGACAAGCAAAAGATCCTCGAAATCCACGATGGCATCCAGCGTGCCACCACGCTGCTGCAATACATGCTTAAGGACATCCAGTTGCTGGAACTGAAAACCGAAATCCAGAACCGGGTGCATTCCGACCTTGACCAGCAGCAGCGCGACTATTTTCTGCGCCAGCAAATCAAGGTTTTGCAGGATGAGCTGGGTTTTGACAGTGCCGAAAAGGACATAGAGCAGTTGCGGGCAAAAGGCATGAAAAAAAACTGGCCGCCCGCCGTGGCCAAGCATTTTGATAAGGAGCTTGACAAACTGATGCGCATCAACACGCAGGCGGCGGAGTATCCGGTGGCCATGAATTATGTGGAATTGCTGGCCGACCTGCCGTGGGGCGAATACACCAAAGACAGTTTTGACCTGACCAAAGCCCGCAAAATCCTGGATGCCGACCACTACGGGTTGGAAAAAATCAAGGACCGGATTGTGGAATATTTGGCCGTGCTGAAACTGACCCAGAACATGAAAGGCCCGATCCTGTGCCTGTACGGGCCTCCCGGCGTGGGCAAAACCTCGCTTGGCCGTTCGGTAGCCAAGGCGTTGGGCCGCAAATACGTCAGGATTTCGTTGGGCGGCCTGCACGACGAGGCCGAAATACGCGGCCACCGCAAAACCTACGTGGGAGCCATGCCCGGCAAACTGGTGCAGAACATCCGCAAGGTGAAATCGTCCAATCCGGTGTTCATCCTCGATGAGATTGACAAGGTGGGATCCGATTTTCGCGGCGATCCGTCTTCGGCCTTGCTGGAGGTGCTTGACCCCGAGCAGAATTTCGCCTTTACGGACAACTATTTGGAAGTGGAGTACGACTTGTCGAAAGTGCTGTTCATTGCCACCGCTAATTCACTCGAAACCATCCAGCCCGCCCTGCGCGACCGCATGGAAATCATTGAGCTGACCGGCTACACGATGGAGGAAAAACTGCAGATCGCGAAGAAACACTTGGTGCCCAAGCAGCGTAAGGAACACGGCTTGGCGGCCAAAGACGTGACTTTCGACGACAAGGCCATTGTCAAGATCATTGAAGACTACACCCGCGAATCGGGCGTGCGGACGCTGGAAAGGCAAATCGGGACGGTGATCCGCAAGATAGCCAAGGCCGTGGCCATGGAGGAGAAGTACGACAAGAAAATCGACACCGATTACATTGTAAAATCGTTGGGAGCCGAGATTTTCGACAAGGAATTTTACCAGGACAATAGCGTGGCGGGCGTGGTGACGGGCTTGGCGTGGACGCAAGTGGGTGGCGAAATATTGTTCGTTGAGTCGAGCCTGAACCGGGGCAAGGGGCGGCTCACGCTGTCGGGGCAGCTTGGCGATGTGATGAAAGAGTCGGCCACGGCGGCATTGTCCTACCTGAAAGCACATTCCGACCCGCTCGGCATTGACTACCGCGTGTTCGACCATTTCGACCTGCACGTACACATTCCCGCCGGAGCCGTACCCAAAGACGGGCCGTCGGCGGGCATCACCATGTTTACGTCGCTGGCATCGGTATACACCCAGCGCAAGGTGAAGGAAAAACTGGCCATGACCGGCGAAATCACGTTGCGCGGACGCGTGCTGCCGGTAGGTGGCATCAAGGAGAAAATACTGGCCGCCAAACGCGCCGGCATTCAGGAAATCATCATGAGCGTGAAAAACCGCCGCGACATTGAGGAAATTAATCCGAGCTATATCCAAGGCCTGACAATCCATTACATCAATACCGTGGATGAAGTGATAGCGTTGGCGTTGATGGATGAAAAGGTCGCGAACCCGCTTGACCTGTCGGTAAAGGAACCCAAAGAACGCACTGCCAATGGAGCGGCCGCCGAGCATCCGGTTGCGTTTTGATGGGCCGTTGAAAATAGTATGTTTTTAAAAGCCCAAACCTGCCGTTACCGGCCAGGTTTGGGCAAGAAGGTTTGGGCATTCCGGCTCGAACCTTTTTTGCGGTAAGTGCAAATCCGTTCCACGGATGAAATCTGCCCGAAAAATGTTATTTTTGATGAAAGCCCGCCCGCCATGGAAACACTGACCAAAAGAGCCACCATCGCCGACTACCAGCAACTGCCCGAAGGTGCGCGGTACCAGCTCATTGACGGTGAAATAATAGACTTTGGCAATATGCCCAGCCCGACCGCCCGGCATCAGAAAACTGCCGGTGAAATATTCCGCAAAATTGCCAACCACATCAGTGAAAACAGTTTGGGAACCGTCCTGTTCGCGCCGATGGATGTGTATTTGAACGATGAGAACGCCGTCCAGCCGGATATTCTGTTTGTGTCAAAAGCCAACGAGGCAATCATCCGCGACAACGGCATTCATGGCGCGCCAGATTTGGTCATTGAAATACTTTCGCCCTCCACCAGCTATTACGACACTAAAAAGAAATTCCGCCTCTACGAAAAATACGGTGTGCGGGAATACTGGCTCATTGATCCGGCGGATGATGAGGCGGTTGGTTACGAATTGCAATCCGGCAGGTTCCATGAGTTCCAGCGCGAAATTGCAAGGTTTAACAGCCGGGTGCTGGGTTTAGAAGTTGTTTTCTCATAATGGGAAATCTTTTTTGGCGCGTTTCTCCCGAATCCGCAAAGGCGCAATATACGGTTCCAAAATAGTATCTTTTTGAAAGACCAAACCCGCCTGTTTTTCCCTGTCCTGTTCTGGTGGCTTATGTTTTCAAGTGTCCAAGCCCAGTTCCTGGGCGGGCGCAACAGTTTCGCTTTCCTGCGGCAGCCTGCCAACGCCCCGTTGGCCGCCCTGGGCGGCATAAACATCAGCCAGTCGGATTTTGACGTGAACCGCTGGCTCTCCAACCCGGCATTGCTCCATGCCGACATGGACAAGCACGCGTCTCTTGGTTACGTGCCATATTACGCGCAAATCCGGCATTTGTCGGCGTTGTATGCCGGTGAATTCAAACCGGGACTGCTGGGCGGGGGTCTGCAATACGTGGATTACGGCACATTTGACGAAACCGATGCCGCCGGTAATGTGCTGGGCACTTTCCGGGCCAGCGAATATGCCGTCACGGTGGCGCACGCCCGCACGCAAGGTGCATACACGATGGGAGTGGCAGTAAAGCTGATCGGCTCTAACATAGCCGAATATAGCAGCTATGCCGCCGCCTTGGATGTGGGCGGCCTTTGGAAGCACCCCGAACACGACTGGACTATCGGCTTGGTGATCCGCAATGCCGGGCTGGTGCTGAAAAAATACGAATCCGCATCCGGCCAAGGCGCTTTGCCGCTGGATGTGCAATTGGGCACGACATTCAAACCGAAATTCATGCCGCTGCGGTTTTCGGTTACGGCGCACCACCTGCACCAGCCCGACATTGCCTACGACGACCCGCTGCTCAGTGCAAATGTGGATGCCAACGGCAACCCGGTTGCGCGGCGTGCCAGTGTGGCCGACAAAGTGGCGCGGCACTTTACGGTTGGTACGGAATTGGTGCTGGCCAAGGCCTTTCATATCCGGCTGGGCTACAACCATTTGACAAGGCAGGAAATGCGGCTGCAAAACGGCGCGTTCGGAGCCGGTTTTTCGTTTGGCTTCCTGCTGAAAACAAAGCAGTTGCAGATCAGCTACGCCCGGTTTTACCAGCAAGCCGCCGGTGGCGTGGACTACCTGACGCTGACCGGCAACTTGGGTGCGATAATCAGGCGCAAGGGCGAATCCGCAAAATGATTGAGGGAATCTAAGCACAAGGTGAAGCAAACCGCTATGGGTGGCCACGCTTCAATTGCCTTCGTTGTAGGCAATGCCATGGCAAAAAGGCTGCCTGGCCCGTTGGCTTGCTGTTTACCCGACAAAAATAAAGCCAATGGCGGCTTATTTGCCAGCACACCCGGATCGGGGGCTTCTATTGGCGATTTCTCACCATACTTGGCGGCCAAGCATCCGTTAGGCCAACGCTGCCTTCAAAAATTTAAGCCCGTTGATGGCGATGTCTTCCTGCGACGGCTCAATCTGCCGCCAGATGGCCGCCGCCCGCGCAATTACTTTTACGTCCTTGGTAAACGATTCAATGACTACCTCTTGGTCATACCCCACTTGTTTCAGTGCCGCGCTGATGCCCGGCCAGTCAATGTGGTCGCCGCCCGGCGTGCCTCGGTCGCTGCCGCAGGCGTGAAAATGACCCAAGTGCCGCCCTGCCAGCCGGATGGCCGCCGCTTGGTTTTTTTCCTCAATGTTCATGTGAAACGTGTCCAAGTGCAGTTTCAGAGCGGGATTATCCACGGCTTCGAGCATCCGAAGGCCCTGCCCAACGGTGTTGATGAAGTCGGTTTCAAAACGGTTCAGCGGTTCGATGGCCAAGTATCGCTGCCGCTCCTGGGCATATTTGCCCAAGGCTTTCAAGTGGCCAACCACGGTTTGCCACTGCGCCTCGTATTCGGCTTCCGGCACTGCATCGGCCCGGCCCACCGACGAGTAAAGCGGCCCGACCAGGGTAGGGCAGTCGAGCAGCACCATCGCATCGAGCAGGCCCCGCAGATACCCGAGTGCTTCCTGCTGTTGTTCCGGAGTGCCTCTCAAATCCCGGTTTGGCCCCATAGCGGCGCACACGGCACCACAGGCCAGCCCGTAGCGATCCAATTCGGCTTTTACGAAAGCGGGATTGATGTGAGCCGGATCTTCCAGCGCGATTTCGACTGTATCAAAACCCCAGGCACTAAAATCAGCAAACAACCGGGTGCTTTCGTTGGTAAAGGGAGAAGTAAAGAGAAACGTGTTGATGCCGAATCGCATGGGATTGAGTGGTAATGGTGAATACTAAGGACAATTAAAACGCAAGTCTGCGTGAGGCGGCACCGAATGCGCGGTTACGGCTGTGCGTCGGTTAGTGTCGGCAAAGATTGGCAGCCATTGCCGCCTTGGCGGGCGTTTGCGAAGGAACCCCGGCCTTGGGAACGTCTGCTTTGGCCACCCATGCAATGGCATTAAGCACCAGCTTGCGGTAGTCGTCGTTCGTCCAGTTGCGGTGGAAGTGTCCGGACGTGATTCCAAAGCCCCGCCCGCCGTCAGGTCGCTCCCGGCACCAGGCCAGGGTTTGCGGCTTGCCCGCTTCAGCTCGCACGGCCGGGTTGCCTTCACGGGCACCATCTCCCCGTTCCAGCGTGGTTCTTGGTGGCACCGCCGAAAGAATGGTCGTGACACCGGTCATCTTCTCCGGGAACCGCATGTGGTAATACCATTCGTCATCGGTCTGGAATGGCTTTACCCCCCGCGTGATCGGGTGGCGGGGCAAGGTGTCGAATCGGGCCTGCCACACAGGGTTGACCGACCAGTAGGTTTCAAAATACCCGCCAATCCAATTCAGGAAATAATCGCCCGGCTTCCCTTTGGGCACCTCAACGGCGTAATGGATGCAGGCCAAGCCAACGCCCTTTTTCATCAGTACGGCCAGTTCGTCCAAGTGCGGGTTGACCATGTGCCCCTCGCCGCCGTCGCTGTACATTACCACCGCAGCGGCGTTGTCGAAAGCCCGGGGGTCTTTGGGCCACCCCTCGGCATACACGTCGGCCTGGATGCCCGGCACATTTTTATTGAGCATTTGCGCCAGCAGCACGCACCCGGCTTGGTGTTCGTGCTGTCCGGGGCCATGGCTGCAACTGCCGGCAATCAATACCACCCGCTTTTTCTTGTTGGCAAGGGGATTGGGAACTTCTTCTTTAGTGGAATTATGGAGCCTTATGGGTAGGAAACCGGCACATACGCCTACAATCAGGCACGCTGCAATTAGGAAACCCAGGATTGATCGGATACGCATAATGTATAAAGGATTAAGTAGGGAGGAATGGTTTTTTTCGTAAAAAAGCCCGTTTAAAGCTCGGCATCTTCTATTCGTCGTACGACAAACCGTACTGTTCGAGTACATCGGGGGGTACGCCTTGCCAGTTGTTGGCTGTATTTCCCAGATAGCCCAGATCTTTGATGCCCATTTGGCTGGTGAAAAAGCCGGTGGCAGTCAGGTCACGCAAAAAGGTGAAAAATGCCACGCCCTGGCTCATCTCCGGTTTGGCAAGCTGGGGGTATGCGATAGCGTCCAGCATTTCCGACTGTTGCGCCGGGATAGCACTGATAAAAGGTTTGCCGAAGCGTTTGCGGCACTGACTATCCAGCCAGCGCAACCCCCCGCGCATCGGTGTCTGGTGTTCCGGCTGGTCTTTCATCATAAATTCGATGAATTCGGGCACCTTGGCTTGGCTGGCACTACCCGACCGGCTATCGGCCGGTATGAGCAGGTCGGTCAGCAGGCGCAAGGTATGCATTTCATGTTCGGTGAAAAACTTGTTTTTCATCAGGGCCGCGTCGCGGACGGCTTCCGCTTTTGTGCGGCCTTCGGGTACCACCACCGGGGTATCCGCCGGTATCGGTGCGGCCGGAATTTCGGCTTTCAGCACGTTCAGGCCCGACAATGAGGTCAGGCCGAGGGCTTTCAGGGAGTCTCTTCTTTTCATAAGTCGCCTTGTTTCTTTTGTTGCGTAATGTACTCGGCGGCGCGCATCGAGAGGGCGAGAATAGTCCAAGTGGGATTTTTGTCGGCCTGAGACACGAAAGAGCCGCCGTCCACCACGAATAGGTTTTTCACTTCGTGGGCTTGGCAGTTGGCATTGAGAGGGGAGGTTTTGGGATCATGGCCCATACGCACTGTACCCACTTCGTGAATGATGCTGCCGGGCGTGGACAAACCGTATTGGGTGTCAAGTCCGGGTTTGGGACCCATCGGTACGCCGCCCATCCCGTGGATGATTTCCTCGAAAGTATCCTGCATGTGTTTGGCCTGCCGTACTTCGTAGTCGCTCCACTGGTACTGGAAGCGCAGCACCGGGATGCCATACTTATCCACCACATTCGGGTCAATCTCGCAATAGTTGTCTTCACGGGCCACGGCCTCACCCCGGCCGGACATCCCAATGGTGGCGCCAAAGAAAAAGCGGTAGTCGTCTTTGAGACCAAGTCCGTAGCCACCGCCGGCCTTCTGTTTGCCGTCGCGGCTTGGATAGTGCCCGTTGAAATCTTGGATGCCAAACCCGTATCCGTAACCGGGCATCCCCATCCCGCCGCCGTATTCGATGTGGTAGCCACGCGGAAAATCAAGATTCTTGTTGTCCAGCCACCAGGGCGAATACACGTGCGTGCCTCCCACGCCCTCTTCGTTGTACCGCTTGCGGTTGAAGAGGGGCGGAACAATAGCACCCCGTGAGGCTCCGGTGGAATCTTGCAGGTACTTGCCCACCATGCCGCTGCTGTTGGCCAAGCCGTTAGGGTGGCGCGGGCTTTTGGAATTCAGCAATAGCCGAGCCGACTCGCAGGCACTGGCAGCCAGCACCACAATTTTGCCCCGCACTGTCTGTTCCTCCATTGTTCGGGTATTCACGTAAGACACGCCCGTGGCCAGACCCGCCTCATCGGCCAACACCTCCCGAACCATCGCGTAGTTAATGACTCGGAGTTTGCCGGTTTTCAAGGCGGGTTTCACCAGCACCGACGAAGAAGAGAAGTCGGCGTAGGCCCGGCAGCCCCGGTTGCACTGCCCGCAGTAAAAGCACGCGCCGCGTTCGTCGTTAATGGGTTTGGTCAGGATGGACAGCCGGGACGGGATTACTTTGACCCCGGCGTTTGTCGCCGATTTTTTGAGCATCAATTCATGCAGACGCGGCTTGGGCGGCGGCAGAAAAATGCCATCAGGTTCGTTATACATTCCTTCCAGAGAACCGAACACGCCAATGAGCCGGTCAATGCGGTCATAATAGGGCTTTATATCGTCGTAGGTGATGGGCCAGTCGTCGCCCAGCCCGTCAATGCTTTTGCGCTTGAAGTCGTTTGGGCCAAACCGGAGCGAAATCCGGCCCCAGTGGTTGGTGCGGCCACCCAGCATCCGTGAGCGGAACCAGTCGAACTTCGTGTTGTTTTTACGCGTATAAGGTTCGCCTTCGATTTCCCAGCCACCGTAAGAGGCATCGAAGTCGCCAAACGGACGCAAAGCCGTACCCGCGCCGCGCCGGGGCGACTCCCAAGACCACTTCAACTGGGTGGCATACTTGGGGTCGGCCGGGTCGTAAGGCTGTCCCGCTTCGAGCAGCAACACCTCGGCACCCGCTTTGGTGAGTTCGTGGACGGCCATTCCGCCGCCCGCTCCCGAACCGACAATAATTACATCATATACTTTCGGCGTTTCTTTAATTTGCATAATAAAAAACGTTTTTTAATAAAGTTGTTATATTCTGATAATCAACAAGTTGTGCATTTTCTCAATAAAACAGAACCCGGAAAATAGTATCCCTGCCTGTCCGGCAGGCAGGTTTTCGAAACGTAAAACCCCTTGTTGTCAAAACAAACAGAGATTGTGCATTGCACGAATGGAAATTCGGTTTTAAATAAGCCATTAACTAACTGACTATCAACCGATAGTAAATCTGATGATGTTTTGCGACAGCCCCAGAAGGGAGAATGGGAAACATTATTTCTTAAATAAAATCATTATATGCTGATAGTCAGCCTGTTATGAATCCTATTTGCGGGTATAAAAATTGCCAGGCACTTGGTTTTCTGTTTGTTCCGAGCAACGGCGGGTTTGGGCTTCCCGAAAGATACTATTTTCCAACAGACCGGCCCGAGGCAAAGCATACAGCTCACCGGGTATCAATATATGACAACCTTGATAATTACTGGCCATTAGAAAGGCAGTTCTTTCAAAGTAATGTTCCGGTAGGAAGCTTCGGCCTTACCGCCCCCGTGAATCTGTAACCCGATCAGTCCCTGTTGAGGCAGCGTAGTGTCGGGTTCGGTGTAGTCCACGGTTGGTCGGCCGTTCAGCCAAATGCGGATGCGTCGGCCTTCGCAGCGGATTTTGTAATCGTTCCAGGTAGCCGGTTTGAGCAGTTTGGTTACAAGAGCCGAGTCGGGACGAGCCAGCACTTTGTCGCGCCGCGATTCGTCGTAGAGGCTGCCCCAGTAGCCCGCACCCAGGTCGGCTTGGTAGCCGATCATTTCGTGGGCGGGATGTTTGGCTCGTTCGCTGCGGAACTGCACCCCGGCGTTGACAAAACCAGTACCGATCAACTTGAACTGCAGGCGAAGTTCAAAATTGGCATACCGGCGCGTGGTGCAGAGAAAGTCATTCTGGGGAACGGTTTTCTGGAGGGAACCACCCACCAAGGCACCCTTCTCAATCCGCCACATTCGGGTGGTATCGCCCTCCCACCCCCGGAAGTTTTTGCCGTTGAAGAGGGAAGTGGGCTTGGGTGCGGACACAAAACCGGCCCACGTGATGGAAAGGAGGCCAAACAAAAGGATTTTTTTCATCGTGCAAGAGGTGAATTTATAAGTGAATGATAAGGCATGGTTGTTCATTTTTCAAACCCGAATTCTACTTCGTTGGCCCAGTGTTCTTTCCAGTCGGGGTGAAAAGCGCGGGTGTTGCGCTTGGAAACGCTGCGTTCGCGGGCCAGTTCCAGGCACGCCCCGCCCGCGCCGTTGTCGTTGGCGCGGAAGGAAAATTTGATGGTTTTGCCCTCATCCAGTGCCTTTTTTACCACTGGTATTTCCGACCAAGGAATGGCGCACTCGGTTATGCGGGTATTGCCTTGGTGGCGCACGGCTAATTTACCGTTCCGTACCGGCCCTTCACCCGCTGACTTGGGCTGCCGGGGGAAAAAATGTTTCCGGTTCAGGTCAGGAGTCAATAGCCGCCAAATTTCGGTACCACCGCCGTAACGGGGAGCTACTGCGTTGAGGGCGTATTCGTAATCGGTGCATTTGTATCCGATGTAGCGGGGCATTGTGCCGGGCGGATGGGAAAGCAAACCGTCTTGGCCCTGCGGAATGACGTTGAAAGCAATAAGTACGTTATCGAAGGCTTCGCCCAAACCGGAGTTGTCGGGAATGACCGGGTCTTTGCGGTAGGAAAAACGCCGTATGCCTTCCGGCCAGGTTAGGGCGGTTTTCACTTCTTGCTGTACGGATGCCATTGTAACACCGGGCGGCAGTTGAAAGGCAGCCCCGAAGACCGCGAAACCGTCCCGTCCGTAAGTCCCTTTCCAATTACCCTTCGTGTCGAAGTCCGCCTGCCGGAAAGAGGCGTAAGCCGAAGTGGCCGCAACTACCTCGTGCACCGGATCGAAGAAGAGGGCGGCCAGCTTGGCCGTGTACCACCAATCAGCCGCCTGCACGACCACACGCACCGCACCGGCAACGTTGAAAGTCAGGTACGTGCCGTCCCAAAGTTGGTCGGCTTGGTGTGTCGCCAGTAAAGTGCCGGTTGACTGGTCATAAATCGAGATGTTTACCTTCCAGACATCCAAATTGGGTAGGTAAAATGACACCCGGCGCGGCTGGTTAAGGGGCAGGTTCAAATCCACGCCAAAGGAGTTGGTGTTTTCTCCCGCTTCCCAGTAGTGCATCAGGCGGCCGGTTCCATCCGGCTTTTGCAAAGACCAAGATTCGTTTTCCATTACTTCCCGGTTATTTTCCCGGTGATGGAGGGACGTTTTTGCATTGTGTTGGTAGGCTACTTCGGGGTAGAAGAATTCGTCGTCGGGGCGGGTTTCGAAGCGGTAGGTTCCGGTGTGGGGCGTTGCATCGGCCACTTTGGCGGCGAAGTAGAAATAAGCCGAATCGTAGGCCAGATAGCCCGTCGCCTGACCGCCCGCTGTGGTATCAAACTGTTTGAAGGGATACCAAGCCGCTTCGGTAAGGCTGACCGAAGCGGCCCCACTGCTGACCGGCTGGGGCAGCACGCCTTGCCAGTCATCCAGTTGGCCGTCTATCTGAATTGGTCGCCGGGCAATCAGGTTCACGTGCATCACTTCGTAATGCACGGCCCGGCCGTCGCTGCCCGCGTCGAACGTTACCGTCAGGGGATAGGTGTTGTCGGGGGCGGGCACACCGCCCGTTACGGCCACCGCCACGGTGCGGGTCTGGTGCGGCCCGAAGGCAAGCCGGGCGGGGGCCTGCAGGGTAAGCTTGCCCAAGGAAACCGTGAGAGAACCGCTTACCGGACGGTTGAGGACATTGGTGACTTTCAACCTCAGCACGGATTCTTTTTCTACCCGCCGGATAGGATCGGCGGCCAGGATTTCCACCGGTTCGTAGCCTTCGATGCGGGCTTTCCGCAGGGCCTCCACCAGCCGGTTGAAGGAGCCCTTGGTGCCATCGGTGCGCAGGAAGTAGCCCTGAAAACTCAACGGAACCACCAGCACACCACTGCAGGCGGGTTGCCGGTTGCCGTAGAAGTCGTACAGGCGAAAACTGGAATGGGCTTTCAGTACGAGTTTGCCGCTGGTCAGGGCGGGGTAGGTGCGCAGTTGTGCTTCCAACGATTTTCGGGCGGGCGAATCGGCAGGCAAGGCGGCCAACTGTTGCCGGAGGGTCTCTTGTTCCGCCACTTCGCCCAAGCCCCGTACCTCCCGGAACAGCACGTTTTCCGCCCCGAATGCTTCGCCGATGTCGCCGCAAACCACCAGCGTGCCGTCGTCGGCCCGGCCTTTGCGGCCTTCAAACTCCATCACCCAAGGCAGGCCGTTTGGAAAAAGCAAGCGTTTGAACGCCCGTTCGCCGACTATGTGCTGCACAGCACCCACGGCCGCCGCCGGCGACCAAGCTGCCGGGGGCTGGGGCACTTCGCGTTCACCCTCCGCCGTACGGATCCGCTGGGTGGCTTCGGGTTCGGCATCCGTCAGGTAGCCGCCGTAAATTCCCATTGAACGGTCGTAACCGGCCGAACGGTTGGCGGCCACCACCAGCCCGATGCGGTCATCGGTATTGCCCACCCAACTTTCGGTGTCCCATATTTTTACCCGGCCCTGGGGCGACTGCCGCCCGTTCCACTCCGGGTACAGGCAGGGCGACTCCATGCCTTCGTAGTGGATGGAACAAAAATCAAAAACGGGCAGGAATGTCATTTTTCCGTCGGCAAACAGCTTGTCCCAAGCGTTGGAATGCGAATCAGTACCGCCCACCAGCACGTCCGCTCCTTCTTTCCGGGCGGCAAGCACGCCTTCCGCCATCGCCGAATAAATTTCGCGGTAGCGCAACATATCGGCCTGCCAGCCGGATATGGAAATTCCTTCCCAGGGTTCGTTCCATAGCGATACGGCCGTAACCGGCCCCCGGGGCCAGCCGTACTGCGTGCACAAATGCTGCACAAATTTGCCAAAATCCTCATCCAGTTGCGGTAACCAGGCGTAATCCTGCTTGGTTTTGAGGAACGCACCGCTGGAGTCCAGAAAGGAACGCGGCGTACCCAACGGAGTCAGGGCCGGGCCTTCGCCGAACATCAGCAACACGGTGATGTTGCGGCGGGCGTATTCGCGCAGTTTTTCGCCGAGTTTATTCATTTCGGCCTGATAGTCGCGGTGCTGCGTGGGCAAATAAGGTACGCCCATTCGAATGGCCTGTACCCCCAGCCGGTGCAGCACGTCGGGGCCGAGGTCGTCGAGCGACTGCCGGGGATACTGCAAGCGTTGCGGGTCGGCGGCAAAAGTGCGCACCAAGCTCGTGACCAGCCGGCGACCATGCGGCCCCAGATCGAGTATTAGCGCGTAGCCGCCCAGCGTATCAGGAATAACCGGGCGCACGGTTACGTCCGCGTAGCCGTTGGCCGCCAGTTTCACGGTAACCGGCTGGGCCTGTGCGTCGGCGAATTTGACTACCACTGGCATCCAGACATCGTTGGGTTTGCCCCGTGTGCCGTAGCGGATCACTTCCAGTTTGCCTTCCACCGATAAGGGTTTATCCAGCCGGTTGGCCACCTGAAAGGTGATGCGGGGCTGTTCACCGGGCCACAGGATGTTGGCTGGTACCGAGGATTGGATCAAAGACACATCGTAGTCGTAGCGGCGCAGGCCGGATTGAATGCGGAACACCGAATCGTAGCGTTCCCATTCGGCGGGCGGCTTCATCTGGGCCCAAGCGGACAGGCCAAACGGAAAAAAAAGAAGGCAGAAGAATCGTATTCGGGTTCGCAAGGGAATGGAAAACGTTAGCGTTACAGTAATGTGACAATCAGCCTGTTGCACTTTTGCTTCAGCCGGATTTTTCAGCCTTGAAATGTACGTTTTCTGTTTGTTCTGACAGCGGGGGGTTTGGTGTTTTGAAAACCTGCCTGCCGGACAGGCAGGGATACTATTTTCCGGGCCTTGCATTTTTTTTGCGGGACATCCGATTTATTGGTTGCCGGATTATGGTAGCCCCATTGACGGGTGATGAGTATATGCGGATAAAACCGGCTGTTTGTTGCCGTTATTTCGGAAGCCACACCCGCACTTCGCCGTCAGTTTCACCGGCATCGGCAAACGGCACCAAAAGCAACTCAACGGGTTGGTTTTGGTAATAAGCCTCGGTTTTGAATACCTGCGAACCCACCCAGCCCGGGGGAAGTGCGGTTTTGGCAATGGTGAGAATCCCGGGCTTACGCATGGTGACTTGGTCTAAATTTTTAATCTGTGGATTTAACGCCTGGTCAATGGCCAATACCTGCGGGCCTACCCTGAATGCGATGTTGTTGGGATAACTCACTCCTCCGTCGAGCACCTGCGTATTTAAGTCAAAGGATACTTGGATGATGGATTTTTTGTCCCATTGCTGATCCAGGTTCAAATACTTGCCCGATATTCCCTGCCGGGTTTTTCCGTTCACAACGGCGGTGAAATTGGTACACCAAGCAGGCACCCGCAGTGCCACCCGGAATTCGGTTTTCGTTTGGGGGTTGAGTTGAATCGTTATCTTTCCATTTTCGGGAAATTTCGTTTCCAGTACGCAGGCAACCGTGACTTCCTTCCCGTCTTTGGCCTTCACCTTGCCGGTGAATTTACCGGCGGTGTACAGGTTCAGATTGAATCCATTGGCCGTGTTTTTTGTGAAAGCCAATTCGGGAATGGCGGCGATGCCCCGCGGAATGCTGGCCAGGCAACAGTGCGCGTCAATGCTGCAACGAAACGGCTTTTTCCCCTGTAAAGCGGTATAGTAGCTCACGCAGCCGGTTTGCGGGTTTTCGGCCGCAAACAAATGGTTGTAAATCGTTTTTTCAATTTCATCCACGTATTTCGCCTCGCCGGTCAGGTTGTACAGTGCCTGACTGAACTGCAGCCAAGTGGTTGTAACGCACCCTTCGCCCATGTGCACGTCATTACCGGCGGGCAATACAAAATCTTCCTGAAAATATTCCTGTTTGCTGGCCGTACCGGTAACATAGAGTTTGTTGGCGGCCACATCATTCCAAGCAACAGTAGCGGCATCAAGTAATTGCTTATTGCCGGTCAATTGGTACAATTTGACGATGCCGGTCAGGTTCGACATCATTTCGTAAGCCTTTGCATTGGCGGTTTTATTGACCTTGCCAACCGTGGTCAGGGTCGAAATTATTTTGGGCCCGTTCGGTGAGTCGTAGGCTTTGATAATGTACTGGCAAAAGTCGAGGTACTTCTTATCGCCCGTGTACCGGTACAATTCGGTCATCGGCTCCAGCACGCTGGTAGAAGCCATACCCACATGGCCCGACGATTCGACAATGTTTCGCTGGCCTTTGCCTTCGCCGAATGTCCGGCACAACAAATCACCCATTTTTTTCGATGTCTCCAAAGCCGGCGCATAACCAGTTGCCGCATAATAGCTCAGCAATCCAAGCATATTGTATTTATGTGCCCACACGTCCCAATCCGTCCAGTAATTGGCGGGCAGATAAGTTCCCAAATAACCGTCTTCCCGTTGGCAAGCCAGTAAAATATCGACAATGCGATCCATTTGGGTTTTTAATTGCGCGTTTTTTGAGTAACGCCAAGTCCGCGCGGCCGCGTGCAGGTATTTTCCGGGATATTCGCCCACCCAGGTTTGCTTGCCGGGCCGGTTGTAATACCCTTCCAAGATGCCGGTTTCATCAATTTTAAGCAATCGCTGCACCAAGTTAGCGGTCAGTCTTTCGTTCAGGTAGCCGCCCAGTTGGATATCCTCGAAAGGAAAGGCCGCCGCGGCATCGGGTACGGTGAGGTTGACTGAAGGGGCGGTAAGTTTTTCACCCGTCCGCTGCATCGGAACATGGGTATAGAGCGTACTGTATTTTACCGTATCGGTAAAAGGAGGGGCCGTAAACGAAGCCTCCATCAGATAGGCACCCGGCTCGTGGACGGCGGCATTTACACGGTATATGGTATCGGCTCGGTTGCCGAGGGTGATGGCTTCCTCTTTTTTGAATAAAACCTTTTTGTTCGCCGGATTGAAAACCCTGACCTTCAGCACGCCTTTCAAAGTGGCAACGGGAGTTTTGAAGCCGAAAAGCAACATTTCAGGAGAAATACCAGGGCCGGACGAGCCGTTTTTTGCGGAATCCGCCTTTGCCATGACGGTCAGAATATCCGAAAGCTGAAGGGTGTTTTTCAAGGCGTAAGGCCCGGCCCGCATTCCGCCAATTCCGCCTTGGTCATCCACCCGGACGGCGATGGTGTTTTCCTGGTCCCAGCGAATAATATCGGAGGGAATCAGATACATCCGTTCGGTTTGCCAGTCGTTCAGGCGGCCAACCAGCTTGCCGTTGACGTAGGTCTCATCAAAATCATCAATTTTCCCCAAGGCTATCTTCAGCGCATTCGACACGGAATTTTTGCTTTTGAACGAGGAAGGAATGACCACTTTGGCGCGGTACCAAGCAATGCCGTCGTAGCCATCGTAGCCGGCCGCTTCCCACACAACACCGACCGGTATGGTCTTCCACTTGCTGTCGTCGAAGCCGGGTTGGGAATACGCGGCATTGTCGCCCGTTTGAAATTTCCATTTTTCCGGAAGAGGAAAGCCATCCGCATTACTCTTTGGTGTGAAACTTACGGCTACCAGGCTGGTAAAACCCAAGGCAAGCAAGCCAATGAGTACGAAGGAACGGTTGGTGTTTTTGGTCATGTGAGGTGTGAGGTGGTCCTATTTCTTGAGACAGTGGACTTACGAGTGAAAGAGATTGCAATTTGTACTTTTCCTCGAACTGCTCCGAATTTTGAAGCCCCAAGATGAGTATCTTGGAATTCGGTTGTAATAAACCTCAATGTATTCAAAAATCTTTGTTCTTGACTCTTCAGGGCTTAAAAAAACCGTTTCGCAGAAGTTCGGTTTTTAAACAGGAAAAGAGCGATTCGCCTACCGCAGTATCATAACAGCTGTCTGCCCGGCTCAGGCAAAGAGCCTCATAGAAAAGTTCGGTTGCAGATTCGCCCTCCAGTTGACGGGCAAATTTGCGGCGTTTTATCCGGACTGCCCGAAAATGAAGACTTTTTTAAAAAAAGCTGTCATACCGCTGATTTATACGCTTTGCCTCGGGCCGGCCTGTTGGAAAATAGTATCTTTCGGGAAGCCCAAACCCGCCGTTGGCCGGAACAAACAGAAAACCAAGCACCCGTTAGTTTCCACCCACGCAAATAGGGTTTACAACAGACTGTTTATCGGCATACAACAACGCTACTCCATAACCAGTTTTTTGGTAACCACTTTCAATCCTTGGGTTACTTTGATGGCATAAGTGCCGTTGGGGTATTTGCTGGTACTTACTTGCAAGGCGGAACGGCTTGAGACTGCACCTGACGAATATACCCTCCGGCCCAGCCAATCCAACAGTTCCACCTGTACCGGCCCCTGTTTCAAGTCCTTGCCAAAACCGATGGTCACCGAGCCGGTAGCCGGGTTGGGATAGACATCCAATACATCTCCCTTACTGCTGTTTGTTTCCGCTACGGATGATTCATTTGCAGTAACTACACCGGAATTTGAACCGGTTGCAGCACCCAAAGTCATTTCAATAACCAAAGGATGGTCAGGAACGCTGAACGTATAGGAGGAGACATTGCTGGTATTTACCACCGGATTCGCGTTGTCAGTGGTGGTTGGCAGATAGGCTTTCAGGGCCGATACCGTTTGACCGAAATTTACCGAAACATTTACCGGGGAAACACTTAGGCCCACCCCATTGGCGTTGGTACTGATTGCTTCCTGCCACAACACAAGGTAATATTTCCCATTGGCTTTCTGCACCAACGTCTGATGAATTTCGTTGGTGGTTGCATTCTTGTCATCGGTAAAACTCAATCCGCCGCCACTGAGTTTATAGTTCAAAGAACCAGTCGGGATGTTTGTGTTTCCCACATCTTCAAGAAGGCCGATCAAGCGTTTTAAAGCTGTTCCGGATGGCTTGAGCCTGCCGTTTACATAAGCCAAGCCAAAATGCTTTTCGGGGTCAGCATTGAACGGGCTCACGGGATCGGGATCTAAAAGCTCGTATGCGCAAGAGTAGACAATACCCGCGTTGAAATGCTCTAAAAAGCCGCGCAAAGTGTATTTGGCGGCGGTCTGTTCATCCACCCCCCAGCCATTGGCATCATCGGGAGTAGTGGGGTAGCCCCACTCGGTGAAAATCATGGGTTTGTAAGACGCCACTCTACGAGTCCTTGTTGCCGCCAGATACCCGATGGTTCCGCCGTTGTTATCGGGAGCAGTCCACAAGGAGATGGTGGGTGGCGCGCAAGTACTATTGAATGCACAATGGGCCAATTTTCCCCAAGGTTGGAAAGGAGGCCAAAAATGGTAGGGGTGCGCGTTTCCATAATGCACGTAATTATTGATCGAACCCGCAGTGGCGATTTCGCAGGCAGCGGTGGGTCCGGTATTGGTAGCGATTTTTAAGTTTGGGAGCGACGGGAGAATATTATTCCACCAATTCCTTATTTGCCGGTAAGCCTGCGCATCGCCGTTTACCCCCATATTCTCGTTGGCTCCCTCCAAAACAATCACCTTGTTGCCCAGCGGAATCAGATAACTGTCTCTCAGCCGCTTCCAGTCATCTTGGTTGTCGGTGATTATCCAAGTAAAACCGCCCGGGATACCCGCGTTGGCACCCGCTTGTGAAATAGCCGAAAAACGGGTGACCACCCCCCGGTTGTTCATATCAAAATCTTCCACCCCGCCGTTCCAACCGTAAATGCCATCCCGCAGATGCCTTATCCTTATATTCACAGCCGTATTGATGGTGGTTTGCTCAGCATTGGGTAACTCGGGGCTGTTGGTGTACTGCGTCCAGTTCCTTGCACTGTGTACACACACACCAATCATATCGACAAATTTATCCGCAGGTTTGGATTGTACTTGTGATTGCACGGTTAATTCCAGTAAAACAAAGGCCAATAAGGTGGCTATCGTTGTTTTGAATATGTGAGTAGTCATGATTTTTTGTATTTGAAATTAATGTATGCTGATAACCAGCTTGTTATGAGTCCTATTCGCGTGCGCGAAAATTGCCGGGTGCTTGGTTTCCCGTTTGTTCCGGGCAACGGCGGGTTTGGGCTTCCGAAAAGATACTATTTTCCAACAGGCCGGCCCGAGGCAAAGCGTATAAATCACTGGCCATCAGCATACTAACAACTCTGATAATTTGCCGGAATCACTGGGATTCACGCACAGTCAGTACCCGTCACTCTGCTGGATTTTGGTGTTGGTGTTGATTTCAGCCGTTGGGATGGGCAGCTTGTACGACTTGCTATCCGACCATTGGATGTTGCCCGGAATAGTCTTGCCGTAAAAAGCGGCTTCCTTGTCGCCGACCTTCCACCGGCATACATCGAACCACCATTGACCTTCTCCGAATAACTCGGCCCAACGTTCGTAGCGTAGCGGACTGTTGCCCAGCACCGGGTCATTGGCTTTGGTCGGACTGGTCAGGGAAGGATAATCAACGGCCGAAGGTGCGTTGACCGGGTAATTATACGCCCTCCGTTTGACTTTGTTGATGTATTCCAGTGCCGATGTGTTGTCGCCACTCTCCGAACAGGCTTCGGCGTATAACAGGTAAACGTCAGCGAGCCTCAAAAAATAAATGTTGGCATCGTCGGTCGCCTTAAAGCTCCATAAAACTCCCTGTAGGTTTGCCATTTTTCTCAGGCTCCAACCGTGGTACAGAGGTTGGAGATTACTGGCAATTTCTTTGGCCCGGAGCACCAGCCTGTTGCGTGTGCCATCATTCAGCTCATCCACCCAAGGTTGGAGGGCACTCACGTAAAGTCTGGGGTCAACGGTGTTGTCCAACCTGAATTGCTTGGACTGCGCCACATAAGTCGGGTCGATTACCTGCTTCAGGTTGTCAATGTCCCCGTCCTGATCCGGATCAAAATCGGGGTTCTCAACCAGCGTCCAAACGGGCAGTCGGAAGCCAAAACGCTGGAGATTCTTATCGTGCAGAAATATGTTTCCGAAACCGAATGCACCGGCTGACCCGTTGTCCTGCATCACCGTCGGGGCGTAAATCAAGCCGGCGGCCGTGGTGATGTTAGGGCCGGTAAAGGTGCCGAATCCGGAAGTCAAATCACGTTCAACGTTTATTTCGTAGATTGATTCCGACGAAAATTCGTTGTCGCCATTAAAAATATTCCGGTAGGTAGCGAATGGCACCAGCGTTTTTCCGCCGTTGTCAATCACATCTTTCAGCGTGGATTTTGCATTCGCCCAATCTTCGGTAAATACGTACGCTTTGCCCAGCAGTGCCTTGGCGGCTACTCCGGTCACCCTGGATACATTATTGCCAGCCCAGGTCTGGTTGCCGAGTAATTCCACGGATTTGGCCAGATCGGCTATGATATAATCCCATACTTCTTTAACCGAACTCCGTGGTACTTGTGTATCGGCGACAGTCTTGACAGTGGGAATCAGGGGAACCCCTTTTGCGTTGCCACCGGCTCCGTTAACAATATATGACTCACCGTACAGGTTGATCAAATGGAAATAAAAGAAAGCCCTTAAAAAATGTGCCTCTCCTTCCATCAGCCGAACCTCTTTTTCCTCACCGGCTTTCATGAACTTTGACCGGTAATTTTCTGCGGCAGCCAAAAAAGTGCTGCTGCGTTGCACCCCCGTGTACAAGTCATTCCAAGTGCCTTCGCCATACGAGTTGGAGGGCGTTACGTTATTGGTCTGCATCTCGTTCCACTGGGAAAACTCCGTGAACCCCAGGTCAGCGGTGTGGTCGAGCGAGAAAATGACTTTGGATAAATATTCGAATCCATACAGGCTATTGGAACGCTGCTGCGAATAAGCGCCTACCAGCACCGACTGGAGCTGACTGATTGTGGCCGGAAAATTGCCCGAGTTATAACTGTTCGGGTCATTTACCTCCTCGTCGCGGCAGCCAGTTACTGCTATTAACAAAACAGTGAATGTTATAAAAAGCCTTTTCATATATCTTGATTTTTTAGGGTTGTTAAAAATTAATGTCGAGTCCCAGCGCATATAGTCTATTCCGGGGATATTGGCTTGGTGTGTCTATGCCCCGGTTGGTTATTCCACCGCTTATTTCCGGGTCAAGGCCACTGTAGTTAGTGAGGGCAAAAACGTTGTTTGCCATTGCGTAAATTCGGAAACCCGAGATTTTTACGGTTTGTAACCAAGTGGCCGGTAACGAGTATCCGATCTGGATATTTTTCAATTTCAGGTAGTCACCCTTTTCCACCCAGTAACTTGACACCTTGGTATAATTCCCGTTCGGGTCGTTCAGGAAATTACCGTCTTCAAAATGCCCCACCGAAGGCCGGTCTGTCAATCCGTTGCCGTTAAAGAAGGATGTCTTAAATATCTCGGCGCCTGTGTTGCCGTCGCCCAGAAAGTAACTCTGGTACGGACGTACCCCATTGAACACATCTGCACCGGCTAAACCGTTGAACAACAGGGCTACATCAATTCCTTTCCAAGCTCCCCGCAGGCTGATGCCATAGCTCAGTTTAGGGTTTGGATTGCCCATGAATTCTTGGTCTTTTTCATTCAAAACCTTGTCATTATTCAAATCCCGGAACCTTAAATCACCCGCTCTCGCTTGTACGCCTGCAAACTGGGCGTGTGCTTTGGCCTCATCGTCGGAAGCAAATATTCCGTCAGCGATGTAACCGTAAAACTCACCGAACGACCTGCCCACCAGCGTGCGGCTGATTGTCTGGCCGGTCATTACACCAAAGCCGCCGCTGATGTCGTTGCCGCCGTCGTTGATGGGATTGTTGTTTACCCCGTCCAGGGCGACCACCTTGTTTTTATTCAACGCCCCGTTGACGGAAGCCGAAAAACTGAAATCGCCAATTCGGTCAGCATAGGAGGCAATCCATTCAAACCCTTTGTTGCTTACCTTGCCCACGTTTGCCGTGATGGTTTCTCCAATGCCGGCCGAGCGGGGCAGGGGTATGTCGTAGATCATACCCTCGGTATCCTTGATATAATAATCTAAGGAAAGGGAGAGCCGGGATTTGAGCAGGGCAAGGTCAAGGCCCAGGTTGGTTTGGTGGATAGACTCCCACTGAATGGCCGGATTAGCCAATCCTAAAGTTCCGAAGCCAACTGAACGTATGCCCCCGCCAAAACTCTGCTGGCCGACGGTAGCGTAACGGGGCAAAAACAGGTAACCGCCAATCTGGTCGTTGCCCAGCGTGCCGTAGCTAGCCCGGACTTTGATTTCATCAAAGAATGGCAGGCTTTCCTGCACGAATCCTTCTTCACTCACCTTCCAGCCTACCGAGAATGCGGGAAATACCCCCGCTTGGTTGCCTGGTCCGAATTTCAAATAGTTGGCATCCCTTCGTATTGTAGCGCCAAATAAGTACTTGCCGTTGAATTCATAATTGAACCGGCCAAACCACGACTTAATCAGATTATTGTCGTCGTAGCCGCCCTCAACCCGCTGGCCGGTAACGTCGGTCACGAAGAAATTTTTGGTGGGCGATAAAGCCAGGTTTTGAGCCGAACCTCTCAAATTCGAGCCGATATCCTGCAGCCGCTCATAACCGGCCAATACCTGAATATTGTGCCGGCCTACCATTTTTGAATAGGACAGGGTCGTGTTGGCCGTCAGAAATTGACTGGTTGCAAAGTATTTTTCCAGTGCCGGGAAAAAGTTGTTTACCGGCCCAAAATCATACGCCGCCCGGTAACGGGTACCCGTTGAATTATTGAAGTTATAGCCAAGGGTTGATTTAAGTTTAAGTCCATCAATGATTTCAAGCTCGCCAAAAAGATTTCCTTCCAGTCCGAACAATTCATCACTAAAATCGCTGCTGCGTTCAATTCCCACCCTGTTTGCGCCTCCAAAACCGGCCGGTGCTTTCCCAAAGCCCCCAATCGCATTGGCCGTATCATAGACTGCCATCGTCGGGATGGAACGGTAGGGGAAATCCCCGTCGCTGTCGCTGCTGTTGTCGTAGGTTTTGTTTAAGAGCAGGAACTGCCCGATTTTAATTCGGCTGCTAATTTTGTGGTCGGAGTTAAGCCGGAGGCTGTATCTTTTGAATTCCGTGTCAATGTACGTGCCCCGCTCGTTTACATAGCCAGCGGAGAGATAGAAAGAGGATTTCTCGCTGCCGCCCGACAGAGAGAGGTTATAGTTCTGTTCGGTGCCATTTTGGTAAAGTTCATCCACCCAATTGGTATTGGGCAGGTCATTGATAGGCGAGCCATTGGTGACATCTTTAAGAATGGCAGCTTTGGCAATGACAAAATTGTCGCGGTTGAGGAGCTTGTTCAGGATGGGTTTATTGAAGCCGGTGTACGCATTGAAGTTTATCCGCATTGCGCCTGCTTTGCCCTTTTTGGTGGTGATAATGATAACCCCGCCCGCAGCCGAAGCACCGTAAATGGAGGCCGCACTGGCATCTTTTAACACATCAATTGTCTCAATATCCCGTATATTAAAGGATGAGCCTGACGAAGACCGAACCCCGTCAATGATATAGATGGGGTTGGGGTTGTTTAATGAACTGACACCCCGGATTAAAATACTCGATTCCGCTCCCGGAGCACCACTTTCCTTGACAACTTCCACGCCTGCCACACGGCCCTGCAAAGCCTCCGACACGCTGCGGGCGGGTAGGTTGTTAATGTCCTTACCTTTAACTGAACCCACTGCGCCGGTAACGTCGGCCCGCTTCTGTACGCCGTACCCCACCACCACTATTTCGGAAAGTGCCTTGAGAGAGGGCGTTAAGTTTATATTTACCACTTCACCGGTACCGACCTGAGCTTCGTTGGTTGTGTAGCCGATGTACGAAAACACGAGTACGGCATTGTCTTTAACAAGCATTTTATATTGACCGGATGCATCCGTAACCGTTCCGTTCAAGGTTCCCTTTTCCAACACGCTCACGCCGGGCAATCCAAGATTATTCTCATCTGTTACTTTGCCCGACACTGTTTTTTCATACATACGGCTCTCTGGTGGATTGCCTTTTACGGTTGCCTGCGCAACCGATAGCACCATCAGCAACAGCATGGTTAAAATAGCCGAACCAAGCTTGTTTTGACGGTTGTTTCTTTCAGTGCCAGTATCGCTCGGAGTAAAATGGCTGAGTAATGGAGTCCTCATAATTCTAAAAGTTTGGATAAAAATTGTTTAGTAGAGTTGTTGTGTGCCGATAACCCGTGAGTTGCATTCTTCACGTCAGGCGCGTCTGCTGGAAAATAATATCTTTTCGGAAGCCCAAACCTGCTGTCGCCCGGAACAAACAGAAAACCAAGCACCCGTTAATTTTCGCGCACCCATATCCATAATAGGCTAATCATCAGTATTTGATGATTAGCCTATTATTTCAGTTTAAATAATCCGACGCTATTCAGGTGAAAATTATTCCCGTAACTACCATCGTAGATGCCCGTGTGGATGGTGAAATAATAAGTTCCCGGTGTGGCGATGGTGATCTCGCCTTTTTCGGGATTTTCACCCGAGCGGCAGTTGATGTTTGCCGTGGTGATGTCACCCGAAAAAGCCACTTTGGCACAGTCCTCGAAAGTATCCAACCCGATTACCTGATCGGCGGTGGGTTCTTCTTCTTCGACGGGCGGGGTTGGCGAGACGTAAAATTCCGTCCAGGTACCGTATTGGCTGGCATCCACATCGAGGTTGGCGGTTACTTTGTAGGTGCCCGCTTCCAGCGTAACCGGCTGGTGAATCAGAATACCCGCCTGCCCGCCGGCACTGCTCAAAGTAAGTTTGCCCTTGAAGGCTACCTCAATATCATCCCCGAATACGTACGTGGTAGACCAAGCATCTGCATTGAGGAAATCGCTGTTTGTGAGAAGATTGACCGCTACGGGTTTGATGGCAACCACCTCTTTGGTAGTAGTCACGGTAATGCCGTTCCAGCCAACTGTGGTAAGTTTTGCCGTGTAGGTGCCCGGAGCTCTGTAGGCGTGAATGGGGGAACGCAGGGTCGAATTGGTTTTGCCATCACCAAAATCCCAAGTAAAACTTTTTATACTCGTTGAGGTATTGATAAAATGCCCCTGCAAGGTATTGAACGAATCCAGTTTGAAATAAAAATCAGCGGTAGGCGGGTTGATGACGATGTCCTCTTCCCGTTCGCGGCACGAAAGCAGGAAGAGGGAATAAAACAGAAAAGCGGCGAGCAAAAGCCGACAGGTTGGCAACGTAGTTGTTCTCATATTTTTAATGTCTTTAAAATGGAAGAATTGGGTAAAAGGGTGGTCGCCGACAGCGGGATGATGCAGTTTGTGCAACCAGTTATTTGGCATCACTTGTTGCGTTGTGCAGCCCGGATGCTTGCCCACGGGTAAGGGGCTTTCAGAAGCCTGAAAACAATCGGAGGGGATGCGCCAAATGCGCGTGTATCGTATCTCATGCGTGCCATGTTTTTTAGTATTAAGCCGGCGGCAATTTAGCTTGCATGGGTTGGTTGTCGTTTTTCATATCGTTCGGGATTGTATTCATATTGTTCAAAATTATGTCCTTATAGTTCAAAATAAGGCGTTGCTGGCGTGTTTTGGCCCTTTTTGATAATGGCCATATTTTTTTGGATATCTTCAAGAAGATCCGGCAGACGGGGTACTGTCGGCATGGATTGGCAATGACGGGCAACCAACCGAGCGGCCAAGATGGCCACTGCGCACGACTAAGTGTTCATGCGTTGCCGGGGTACGATTGGCCGCCTACCTAAAGGAGGGTCCGGGGAGTGTTTTGCGGTGTAAAGTTTGGAATCCATGCACTGAGTTTGCCAAGTATTCGAGTACTGGAAACTTCCGCTTGGCTGTATCAGGAGACAGCCCGTGGTTTTCTAATTCCATGCAGTCTTTGAAAAACCTTATTTTGTCCGGTGAGGGTTATGGTTGCGGGTCGCGTCCCACGACCCGCCGTTTGTCCCTCCGACAGATTATGGTTTTTCAAGCAGTGGTTACGGTATACAGGGGCAAAAATCCTCGCCTTGTCCGGAGGCAACCTGCGGCTTGGTATCGGAAACAACTTCAATAACATCGTTGTGTGCTGACAATCAGTGATTTATATGCTTTGCCTTGCGCAGGTTTGGGCTTTTGGAAAGATACTATTTTCCAGCAGACCTGTTCAAGATAAAATATGTAACTCATTGATTATCAATGTGTAGCAACTCTTTTATTAATCTGGAACGTAGAAACTGCGTCGGCCAGCCATTCCTGATGCTGCATTCCACCTGCTCCGCATCAAGTGCCAATAGCGGAATCTATTCGGGCGGTTCGCGCACCGGAAAGCGTGGACTCTTACTCCTTCGCGAATGTGCGCTGGTTTCAAGGAACTGCTGACAATGCAGCCCGAATGCGACTGCTTTTCAGGTAAGGCTTCAGCGTTGAATACGTACGGGTTTTTTCGAGAAAATCAGCCAAGGACTATGAATATGCAAAATTATATTCTGTAGTTTAGGTATTTTTAGTCATTAATATCCTGTTTCTGTAGAGTTTATTTGGCTGAAGCCAAATAAAATTTCATAATACGCCATTGGTGTTTTTGGTAAATTTATTCTATCATTGTATGGTATTATTAGCTGAATAAATATGAAAACACGAAGTGCAAGAACTCTCATTACGGGTTTTTTCATATTATTCCTTGCCTTGGCCGTATGTGCGCAGCAAGACAATACGAGATTTGATTACCTGACGGTGAGTGAGGGGTTATCTTCAAATACTATCCGCTGTATCTTCAAAGACCATGAAGGGATACTTTGGTTTGGTACCGACAAGGGCCTGAATAAGTACAATGGCCGAAGCATCAAGAAATTCAATGCGATAGCCGGAGATGCCACCACCCTGTTGGACGATAAAATTGTGTGCGTTTACGAAGACCGGCTCGACCGCTTGTGGGTAGGTACCACCGGGGGACTTAATTTATTTGACAGGAAAAAAAATAACGTGAAAAATATTCCTCTGCCAAAAGAAAGTTTTGCGGAGGGCAACGAAATGATTGGCATATTTGAGGATGGTGTCAATACCTTGTATGTCGTTTCGGAAGCGGCTTTGTACGAATTTGATTATTTCAAAGGGTATAAAAAGATTTTTTCCGTAGAAGATTTTACTGGCTTTTCCCACGTCATCTCTTTTGCTCACCATAATGGATTCATTTATTTGGGTACATGGTCTGGGCATTTGTTTAGGTATGAAGTAAAGAAAAAAAGACTGGAAGAAATACCGATGCATTCCATTGGGGAATTCAATTCTCAACCTTTGTCCTCGATTTATGTAGACAATCAATCACTGCTCCTATCCATAAATGGCAAAGGCCTGTATGCCTGCGACCCAGCTCTGTCTACTCCTTTCAAACAGGTGTTTGCTGGCACGCCGGAAGGCTCCGATAAAATAATAGCCATTCAAAAGGATTACTTAACTACCTATTGGCTATCCACCGAATACGGAATAGTTCATCTGGATAAAAACTTTAAGTTGATCCGCCACTACACCAATACATTTGACAACGGCGGCCTTAACAACAACTATTGCACCTATATTCATCCTGACAACACCAATATTCTATGGATAGGTACCCGGTACGGCGGTGTGAACAAATATGACCCGAACAAACTGAAATTCAAGGATTCATTTGGGGCGATTAATACTTCACAAAATGAGCAAGGCCGGTCGGTCAAATGTTTTATGGAAGATACGCACGGCAATATCTTGATTGGCGGGGACTTTGGACTCAAAAAGTTTTCTCAAGACGAGCAACTGTTGAAATCATGGTCGCTGGAAGAGCTTTATAAGATTACGAAGGGTATTGGATCCGTTGCTTCCATACGTGAAAGTCCGGATGGCAAATTGTGGCTTGGGAACTGGGGGGGCGGGCTGAGTTTGTTTGATCCCGCAAACGGCAAAAACACAAGATATGCCCCTTTCCTTAAAAGCAAAACCGGTAATGGGAATTGCATACTTAACATCGGCGGTACTGGCGACCTGCTTTATTTGTTCACTTATGACGGCATGGCCAAATTCAACTTCCGCACATTGGCGGTGGAATGGTTTAGGCATGACCCAATGGACTCAGGTAGCATAAGCAACAGCTCGATTAGCAGCTATTGTACGGATGATGAAGGCAATATATGGATTGGCACCTTCAATGGCCTGAACAAGTTTGACCCGGCAACTAAAAAAAACACCCGGTATTTTCATCAACCCGCCAACCCGAATAGCATTGCCGGTAATCTTATCCATAGTTTGTTGAAAGATGCCAATGGCAATATCTGGGTGGCTACCTCTAACGGATTAAGTGTGTTTGACCAACAGAAAAAGACGTTCCTACAGCAGGCTTTGGCTCAGGTAAGTTCCCATAAAGTGTATTCCGTCCAAAAGGACAATCAAGGATCTGTGTGGTTTTCAAATGGAACGGGACTTGTCAAATTCGATTTGAAAAGAGGTGGACACAAAGTATACAACAATCAGGATGGTGTAAAAAAAGGCTTGGAATACAGCTACCGGGGGCGTGGAGGAAAGTTTTTTTTCGGAGGAATCAACGGCATTACTTCTTTTATTCCAGAAAAAATCATTGACAACCAACTGATACCCGGCGTGGTCATAGCTCAGTTCAAACTCCTGAATCGAGCCGTTACCAATAAGACAGGCAACGTACTTCAAAATAATATTGCGTACACCGACAAAATCACCCTTCAACACCACCAATCTTCGTTTGCATTTGAATACAGTGCCTTGAATTATACGTTGCCGGAGAAAAACAATTTCAAATACATGTTGAAAGGTTTTGATAATGACTGGACGTATGCCGGCACCACCAATCAGGCAACCTATACGAATATACCGCCTGGTAGGTATGTTTTTGTGGTTTTAGGTTCAAATAATGATGGTATCTGGAACACAGAGGGTGCTAAAGTAGAGGTTGTCATACACCCGCCTTGGTATTGGAATGCTTGGTCAAAAATCAGTTACGCGAGTATCACGCTACTAATCACGCTAATGACCTACCGATTTCTCCTCAACCGGCAACAGTTACGCCACGAACTTGAGCTTGAGCGGTTGGAAAGGCACCGGGAAGAGGAGAAATTTCAGGAAAGGTTTGATTTTTTCACCAATGTCTCGCATCAGATCCGTACCCCTCTCACATTGATTTCGGGTTCGGTGGAGCAACTTACTGATGAATTAAAATACAGCCCGGTTATTTTAAAACGGCTGGAAACCGTCGGCCGGAATACGCAGAAGCTTTTGATTCTGGTCAATCAACTTATTGGCTTCAAAAAATTTGAGACTGAGAAATCCGCGCAGGTTTCAAGGGTGAACCTGCAAGAATTAATCAATGAGTTGCGGATAAATTATACCTACCTGGCACAGAGTAACAATGTTGAATTGCTGTTTGAAACAAACCCGAATGCCCCATACGCTTACTTGGATGGGGATAAGCTCGAGAAAATTTTAAACAACATCATCCACAATGCCATCAAGTTCACTCCGCCGGGTGGCACCGTTACCTTGGCAATGGACACCCTGGCTGATGTATTGAAAATTACCGTAGCAGATACTGGCATGGGTATCGCCAAAGATGATATGCCCAACTTGTTCAGGCGGTTCTGGCGAGCAACACAAAAGAAAGGAGAGATTGGGGGCATAGGGCTTTGTTACGCCAAGGACTTGGTGGCAGTCATGGGTGGGAAAATACTGGTTGATAGTGTTCCCGGCACAGGCACGACTTTTTCAATGGAATTTCCCGGTGTTTTACAGGTTTCCACTGTCCGAGGATGCGTTGTTGACAGTCAGTTGGATGATAGACCCACGAAAGGAGATGGAAAGAACAAAGTGTTAATCGTGGAGGATAATGATGAAATGCGGCATTTTATTTTGGAAACACTGGAGTCAAATTATTGCGTGGCTTCTGAACGGGATGCGTTTGCCGGATGCGAAACAGCAAAAAACTTTCTTCCCGACCTGATAATCAGTGATGTGATGATGGCGGGTATGGATGGGCTGGCATTTTGCAGGGCAATTAAATCTGATGCCACAACCAGCCACATACCCGTTATTTTGCTAACGGCCGATGTGCTGGAAGAAAGCATTATTTCCGGCTACGAATCTGGTGCCGATGACTACGTAGCAAAACCATTCAGCCATAAAGTGCTTCTCAATCGCGTCCACAACCTGATTGAATGCCGCGAAAATCTGCGAAGGAGATACATTCATGAAATGTTTCCCGACAGCAAAGAACCCGCGTATTTGAAGCCGGATGAGGAATTTCTCAAAAAAGCAATCAAAGTGGTGGAAAACAACTACGAAGACTGTGAATTTGATGCCATAAGGTTTTCGCAGGAAATGGCCGTTAGCCGTACCTTGCTTTACACCAAATTAAAGGCCGTGACGGGGCAATCGGTCAACGAATTTATCCGTACAATAAGGCTGAAAAAAGCCGCGTTGCTTTTACTTAACAGCAATAAACAAGTAACTGATATAGCGTTTACGGTTGGTTTTACGAATGCTGCTTACTTTACAAAATGTTTTCATGACCAATTTGGGGTTTCTCCCAAAAAATACGCGGAAAGGAACTTGTTATATGCTGATAATCAACAAGTTGTAAATATTTTCAATAAAACCAAACCCGGAAAATAGTATCTTTTCGAAACGCAAAACCCCTTGTTGTCAAAACAAACAGAGATTGTGCATTGCACGGATGGAAATCCGGTTTTAAGTAAGCCATTAATTAACTGATTATCAACCGATAGTAACTCTGATATTTCGATGGCACACAAATACAGGGAGTTAAAAAGTTCAGTTAATATCAGTAATCAGAAATTCATTTCTTTAATAATCTTATCATTTTTAATAGGGATTTTTACTTGCAAAGGACAAGACAATCCATTGGGATGGTGGACTTTCGACAGCAACGATGAAAAAACAGTAATTGATAAAGTCAGTGGCGTTTCAGATACCATTAATGGCAATTTTTGGTTTTCGGACGGAGTCAGTGGTAAGTGTCTGAAACTCGATGGATATACAACTCATATTTTAAGGTCGGCAGAGAGGGCGTCTGATTTAGGGAAAACATTTACCATTGAAGCTTGGGTTGCACCCCAGACCTATCCTTGGAACTGGACAGGGATAGTTGATAGGGAGAATAACCATAAGGAAGGCTTTTTTTTCGGCTTGAATGCCGAGGGAAAAGTTGGCCTTGGAATAGCGGTGGGAGCAGAACGTAAATGGGTGATGTGCATATCAGGGGAAAAGATTGAATTGTTGAAATGGTCTCATATTGCCGCTACAATTGATCAGAATGGAGAAATGATGGTATATATTAACGGGAAGAAAAGTGGCAATTTATCAGCAGGAAAATATGGATGGAACTTAACTGGCTGGGCAAAACCTAACAATGGTACCGATTTATGGATAGGGCGCAGCCATTCAAAGATGAGTCCGCAGGGTACAGAACGGGAACCCAGCCAGAAAACATTATCATATATGAACTTCGATGGGCTGATTGATGAAGTTAAAATATATGATAAATCTTTGGACCCGGAAGAAATCAACCGGGAGTACGGGCAGCTAAAACCAAAGATTATCCAACCGTTAAAATACAGGAAGTTCCCAACAGCGGGCGCTGAAAGGAGAACTTTTGGTGCAATCAACACTACCCTCAAATATGTTGAAATCTGGGATAAACTATGGAGAATTGGTGATTACTCAGATATTGTTGTAACATTCAATAAACCCATCCGAATGGTTTTTTGGCATGGAACAAGTTATGGAGCATGTTACGTTACCGAAAATGAAAAATGGATGGGCGACCAAAGCCTTGAAAGCAACGAATGGATGGACGATCAGAAATTTGACAGTATTAATCCTTTGCCCGATAAGTGGGGTTGTGCCGAACACATGTCGGATAAGCGTTGCCTCTACTCTCATGTAAAATTAATAGAGAATAATCCGGCACGAGTGATTGTAAAATGGCGGTATAACCCGGCTTACATCACTTACGGACAGGCTCATGTTGATAAACTTACAGGCTGGGGCGATTGGGCAGAAGAGTATTTTGTTATTTATCCTGATGCCGTTGCCGTTCGCCACCAGGTATTATGGACAAGCAGATGGGGCGTTGTGGCAAATACAGCAAACTGGCCAACTCCCGGCATTCCATGGCATCAGTTTCAGGAAACTATCTTTTTCAATCAAGCCGGTACACGACCTGAAGACAATGTGGAAGATGGTGCACTTTCCATAGCAAATACTGAAGGGAAAAGTTATACTTACAAATGGAAAACAAAAGTCTCAGATGTAGAGCAAAAGAAGGAAGGAAGAGACAAAGTGCCCGATGCGAATATTCAGATGACCAATTTAAAATCAGAATACAAACCATTTATAATTTTTGAGCCAGGAAGTACAATAGATCCATGGGTTTGGCGGGAATTTGCTTTTTGGAATCATTGGCCTGTGGCGCAAATACCCAGCGATGGACGTGTTGCTATTGCTGCCGACAGACCCGGCCATACCTCTTTATCGTGTGGTGCACCAATTAGCCATGATGGAGCAGGCGGCACTCATGAAACTGTAACGCTATATGGTTTAATTAATAAACCAATAGAAGCATTAGTGCCACTGGAAAGATCGTGGAACAAAGCACCGGAATTGAAAATTATGAAGGGGCCAGTTATGTATAATGGTTACGATAAGTTTCAACGGGCTTATATTTTGAATTGCGAAAACCGTTCAACTAAAACAGATATTCAGCTGACCGGGAGCAAGGGATCTCCAATTGTTAACCCTGCATTCGTATTAAAAGGTTGGGGTGATAAAAAAGTTGCTATTTTGATTAATGGCAAAAAATATGAGGAAGGCATTAACTATAGAGCTGCTTATGAAAACCACATTGAGGGAACAGATTTAGTATTATGGTTCGATTTGAATTCGGAAAAAGTTGAATCTTTTTCAATAGATCCTAAATAAAATAGTAAAAAAAAATGACCGAATAACTTTATTAACGCCAAAAATGCCTAATAGTGACATTGAAAGAATCAGAAAACCTTATTGTAGTTTTTATACCGGCGATACAGCAATAAACTAAACGAAAATATAAAAACTAACTATTTATGAAATTGAACCCAGTATTGGTTATAAAACTACTTTTATTTTATGCTGTTCACACGCAGGGACAATCATACCGTTTGAAATGCGAACACCTCATAAATCCTATTGGTATTGATGCTCCATCGCCACGTTTGCACTGGCAAATGAATGACAGCACCGTGGGTGCCATGCAAACAGCCTATCAGGTTATAGTTGGAACTGATTCTGTTCAGGTAGCAAATGGAATAGGAAATTGTTGGGATACAAAGAAAATTTCGGATCCCGGAATGCTGATTTCTTATAAAGGACAAGCATTAAAGCCGTTTACAAAATATTTTTGGACAGTAATTTTATGGAACAAAGAGCTTAATAAATCAGCGATAGCGCCAGTTGCCAGTTTTGAAACTGGAATGATGCAAATTGGTAATTGGAAAGGTCATTGGGTTTCGGATTCGAAAGATATAACCTTGAAACCTGCGGCCTGCTTCCGTAAACAATTTCGGCCTTCGGGAAAAATTATAAGTGCCCGGGTTTATATTGCTGCTGCCGGCTTGTATGAGCTTTTTATTAACGGAGAGCGTGTGGGCAATCACCGGCTCGATCCGATGTTTACACGTTTCGACAGGCGTACTCTCTATGTTACTTACGATGTAACGTCTTTGGTTAATTCAGAAAATGTGGCTTTAGGTGTGTTGCTTGGCAATGGATGGTACAATTTTCAGGATGCGGCTGTGTGGTATTTCGATAAGGCCCCGTGGCGCAACCGTCAAAAATTTTGTCTTGACCTTCGTCTTACTTATGAAGATGGCCATCAGGAAGTTATAACTTCAGGCACAGATTGGAAAACATCGCCCAGCCCGATTATTTTCAACAGTATTTATGTTGGCGAACATTACGATGCCCGGCTTAATCAGCCCGGTTGGAACACGCCGCAATTCGACGATTCTACATGGGTAAATGCTATTTTGGTAGGCGCACCTTCTCAAAACATTACAGCGCAGCAACTAGAGCCCATTCGTTTTGTTGAAGAAGTTAACCCGGTATCAACAAACAAGATAAGCGATCTCAAATCGATATTTAATCTGGGCCGCAATATTGCCGGGATCACACGCATTAGTGTGAAAGGGGAACGGGGTACCGAAATCCGTTTAAAACATGCGGAGATCCTAAACAAAGACGGAAATGTGGACTTATCGAATATTGACCCTTACTATGAGCCAACTGATGAAAAATATCCTTTTCAAACAGACATTTATATTCTTGGGGGCGATAGTGTTGAAACATTTTATCCGCATTTTAATTATAAAGGCTTTCAATATGTGGAGGTAACCAGCAATCGCCCTGTTGAAATCAAGCGCCTTACAGGCATATTTATGTACAGCGATGTTCCTGCTATTGGTAAGGTGAACAGTTCTGACCAAACCTTGAATAAGATATGGAGAGCAACCAATGCTTCATATTTATCGAACCTCCAGGGTCTCCCAACAGATTGCCCGCAACGTGAAAAGCTTGGCTGGACAGGCGATGCCCAAATTGCCAGCGAAACTGGTCTGTACAATTTCGATGCCATTACCATCTACGAAAAATGGCTGGCCGACCACCGTGACGAGCAACAGCCAAATGGCGTATTGCCCGGAATTATTCCTACAAGCGGCTGGGGTTACCATTGGGCTAATGGGGTGGACTATACAAGTTCGATAGCTATTATTCCATGGAACATCTACCAATTTTATGGTGATTTAAAATTATTAGCCGATTGCTATGAAAATATTAAAAGGTATGTTGATCACATTAGCGATTTAAGCCATAATAGTTTAACAGACTGGGGTTTGGGCGATTGGGTTCCTGTAAAATCGAAAGCATCGATAGAGTTGACATCGTCTATATATTACTATGTTGATGCGACAATTCTGGCCAAGACAGCTAAAATATTGCACAATGATTCAGATTATCAGAAATATTCTCTGTTGGCGGAAAAAATTGCATCTGCAATCAACGTAAAGTATCTTAATTATCAAACCGGGATATATGCAACCGGGCTACAAACCGAGTTAAGTGCTCCTCTTTTTTGGGGTATAGTTCCTGAAAATATGAAAACAAAAGTTGCAGAAAATCTTTCAATTAGGGTAATTGCCGATGGCAAACATTTGGATGTTGGGCTGCTTGGAACAAAATGTATATTGAGTGCACTAAGTGAAAACGGGTATCCTGATTTGGCTTACGAATTAGCAAGTCAAAAATCATATCCTTCCTGGGGATGGTGGATTGAGAACGGGGCAACAACACTTCATGAAAACTGGCCCCTTAATGCAAAAAGCGATCAATCTCTAAACCATATTATGTTTGGTGAAATCAGTGCCTGGTATTACAAGGCATTGGGTGGCATAAGGCCCGATGAGAAAAATCCTGGGTTTAAGAACATTTTGCTGGAACCGCATTTTGTAAATGGCCTTGATTCGTTTCAAACCAGCCATGACGGGCCTTATGGCCAAATAACTTCAAGCTGGAAGCGTAAAGGTAAAATAGTGACTTATCATGTAGTTATTCCTGCAAACAGTACTGCAATGCTAAAGCTTTCAGGGAAGGAAATTAAAATGAATGGGAAAAAAGTAGATTTTGAAGCAAATAGTACAAGTTATTCAACCAAACTACCTGCCGGAGTGTTCGATTTCGAGATTAGGGAAATTAATAACTAAAACCTATCGCCTATGGTAATAAATGAAATTTGATCTATTTAAAGCAGTAGTAACCAGGCAGACACAGGACGGAGTGCGCCTACCTGGTTGAGGATACCGACAACAGCGGCCAAGGTAGCAATAGTGAATCTTTAAAATTGCTTGCCAAATTGCTGGCGTTGCAATGTTAAACTGAACTCGTAGCTTCTACTAAAGAGCATTATAAAAATTAATTGAAATACAGGTGCTTTATTTTTTTACATTTATAATGGTTAGTAAATACTTTTAAACAAACTGATATGGCATCACTAAAGACATCAACATTTTCATTCCTGATAATGCAGCTACTTACGCTTTGCACATTAACGGGCTATGCACAGCGTAATAAAAGCAACCACACCGTACAGTTTAAAAAGCATACCATTAGCACAGCGTTTGTGTCTGAAGGGGTAGCTGTGGGTGATGTAAACAATGATGGCAAAGAAGATATACTGGCGGGTAACTACTGGTGGGAGGCGCCTTTATGGAAACAGCATTTGTTGCATGCAGATACGCTTGATCCTGTTCCCGGCTATCGAACCACTTTTCTAAATTTTTGTATGGATGTAAATAATGATGGCTGGAATGACCTGATAAAATTTGACCAGCCCGGAGCTGCTTGTACCTGGTATCAAAACCCAAAAAATAAAAAAGGATTGTGGAAGTCGCATACAATTCTCGCCAATGCCGGTATGGAAAACCCTGCATTTGTAGATGTGGATAGCAATGGCAGGATGGACCTTATTTGTAACGATGTTACTACCAGGCAGGTAATCTGGCTGCAGTCGCCTGTTGCTAAAAACGATACCGTTTGGCAACGCCATATTATCAGCAACGACAGCATGATAGCCAGTGACCGATACACACATGGGTTGGGCTGGGGTGATGTAAATAAAGATGGCCGCAATGACGTAATAATAAAATCAGGGTGGTGGCAATCACCAGTTAATGTAATGGCTGCAAACTGGACATTTCATCCTGCCGGCCTGGGAGCAGATTGCGCCAACATGTTTACTTACGATGTGGATGAAGACGGCGATATGGATATCATCAGTTCTTCGGCGCATCAATACGGTATTTGGTGGCATGAGCAAATAGTTACGGCCACTGGCAGCATCAACTGGGTCACTCACGAAATAAGCAAACTTTTTTCGCAAAGTCATTGCTTGGCTTTTACAGATGTTAACGGTGACAGACACCCTGATCTTGTTACCGGCAAACGCTACCTTGCCCATGAGGATGGCCATGACCCCGGTTCTTATGAACCTGCTGTGCTGTATTGGTTTGAATATATTCCCGGTAAAAACCCACAGTGGATACCGCATCAGATTGACGATAATTCCGGCATTGGCAATAGTATAACAGTAAAAGATATTAATGGAGATGCATTGTCCGACATTATTGTGTCTAACAAGAAGGGAGTGTACTTTTTTGAACAGACCAACTAGTCGGTGGAGATAGTTTATTTAAATTGTTCTAGAGTTGTTCTATTTTACAAGGGGCGGGGGGAAGGACAAATTGTGTCCCCCGTTTGTTTGTCATCTACTTTTTAAACCCGCTCTAAAACCACGATACAACTCAGGCAATGCCTGCTGCATAGCTTTCTCATACAACAATGGATTGTTACGATAAAAAATACTGAAATTAGAAGGCCGTTTTGATTCTTTAAATGTATAGCCGTTTTTAGTTAATTCCACTTTGCAGGCATGCAGTTCGTTAGTAATAATCTTGTCTGAAGCAGCCACCTTATTTTCAGAAATGATGCTGTACCTGCCAGCTTTGATATAAACGAGTTTCATTTTTGCCACCTGCAACCACACGGCGGTTTCCCAAACATAATGTTCATGATTGTAAAAACCCGGCTGCATGTTTAAGACTGTATCATTTTCCATAGCTCGAAGAAAATCGTTTTGTGAACTTTGTATAAATGAATAAGCTAAGTAGCGTTGCAGTACGGAATCCATTGTAAAAATAAAATTGAGGTTAGGCAGTTTGTAAAAAGTATTGTGTTCATCATAACTAAAGGGATAATTGTAAGAGCCATAGCCAATACCATTGGCGGTATCAGCAGCGCAAGGATATAATGCAACTGGCAAATTGGATTGCAAAATTGTTTTAATTGCCATCCGATCTAAAGCAATATTCCATTCTAAAAAATCAGGACCTGATGCTCCTGCAGACAAATGTATGCGCTCCACTTTCTTTCTAAATAATGCAGGCTCCCTATTGTACGCAACTGCCAACACACGGGCAGACCCAAAAGACAGGATTTGAATTTTTGCCGGGCTTTCTTTTAAAGTTTTAATCAATAACTCAATACCCTGCTGCTGAAATGTTGGAATATCCAACATCTTATCGTTTTCTTTTTTCATTGGATAAAACGGGCCGGCGGCGAAGGGAACGGTGCGGTCGAAAATATAATTTAACTGCAGTATGGGTATGTAACCAGCTTCTCTTGGGCCATTGTCATCAGGGTATAATCCTTCGCCAGGATTAACAGCCACAGGTTGCCGAAAGGGTTCTGTACAATCGAGGATTACTGCTTTCAAATCAATATTTGGCAAGGCATACGCCATCAATAAATCGAAATTGTCGCCCGGATCTTGGGCAGGATGATATAAATCGGTAATTACAATTACAGGGATTTTAGCGGCTGAGTTTTTTTGTGAGTAAACTGAGTTACACAAACAAAAAGCAAGCAGTGATTTAAGTATTATTTGTAACGTAATCTTCTTCATTTTTTATAACGGGTAAAATTAAATTTGTACCCCAAGATTTGTTTTTAAAATTAAATTACAAGTTTACAATGCAGTTGCCACTATGCCGAATAAGGTAATAAGGTTATTTAAAGTTTGGCTTATTTTCGACTAAGGCTAACAATAGATATTTTTTAGCATTAATTGGTAAGCAATAATCAAATTATACTCTTTAGTATTCACTTCCTCTTATCAACCTTTAAAAGCCTTTTACCATACACCGGATGCCGCAGAAACCAGGCAGGTGTGCAACTCCAGGCGTGGCAATAGCTGTTAAACAAATGGCTGTTGTAAGGCGACGTGTAAGCATTCTCAGGATTGTAAATTTCCCAGAAAGTATCGGCACCTTTATCAACCATGCCACCCCAATAATTTTTGATAAGGTTATACGCTTCCTCATCCATATTGCAAAGCAGGTAAGCCTGCACCAAATGATGCATAAGATAAGGTGTGCCGGGTTTGATAGCAGTTGAATCTTTTTTTATTTGATCTAAAATTTTAGCCCCGGTATTTTTATCTGCTACCCCAGCCAGTATCATCCATATTTGCGAAGCCCAGGAAACTTGTTTTTGACTGCCCGAAATAAAGAGCCCTTTTTCTTTATCATACAAATTATCTAAAGCTGATGCAGTTAGTTTGTTGCTAAGGGTTTGCCATTTTATAACATCTTTTTTTATTCCTAATTTAGTTGCAAGGCTTATTAATGATTTTGCTGCATAGATAGCTGTGGCATGTTCTGCAGCCTGCCTGTCTAAGCTTTTGCTCCAATCAATAAACTGCCATATAGAGTCCGGTATTTGCAGATAGTTTTTATCATTCAGCCATTTAGTACAAACAATGTCCACTTGCTGGCAGGCTAAAGGATAAAGCTTTTTTGCCAATACCCAGTCATTGCTACTGTTTGCATAGTTCAGCAAAACATTACCAAACAGCATCGCATAATCCGGTATCATTTCGCCGCCAATTTCGGGGCGTTCGCCCTTTTGTGTAAATACACAGGCTGGTATAAAACCATCCTCCCTTTGCATACCGGCAAACAGCAGCAGGCATCGTTTAACCTGGCTATCGGATTGATACAACACGCCATCGGCCAATGCCTCCAGCCGCAAATCGCCCAACCATAAACGCTGATCTCTTTTGGGCCCATCTTCAAATACTTCCTGTATGCAATTTCGCAGGGTATATTGCGCAACTAAATCTACCTGCTGTATTTTTTTACTAAAGCCTCTTATTGGTTTAATTTTATTAAATGAAATGGCTGAAACTTCATCGCAGTGAAGGTTTGATAGTGTTATAGCAGTATCCGTTTTTAAAACAACCATTCTGATATACCGAAAGGTACGCCGCTCATTTATGCGCCAGTTGTTTTCAATATCAACATCAAAAACCCAGCTATTAGATGGCTTATACCCATTGTCAAAAAACGGAGGATATTGTTCCCAGTTATCACCCAATTCCGCCAGCACTTCTGCAGTTTGAATTTTTACTTTTGCAGTTGTGTTACTTACCCCTTGTAAATAACCAACTATGTTACGGCCAAAGTCGAGTATTACGGTATCGCCTTTATCCAGCTTTATATTGGTAAGTTGCTTAGCAGGGGAAATGACTGTTGATTTCCACCCAAGCCATACGGATGTATCTTTTTTAATGTTGATGATATGAACAGGATAAGAAGTATGGTGCGTTAAAACCGGAAGCAATACTTGAGCCTCATTTAGATAAGTCCTTTTTACATTATCTTGTGCGTAACTATTGCTGGTACAAATTGCGCTGATAAAAATGCAGGCAAGAAAACCAAAATCTTTTCTCATGTTGATGTTTATAAATTAAATTATTGCTTGACGCCAAAGAAAATAATTTTAGCGGCTGCATCTTTAAATTCACAGGTGATAATGGCCCTGCCCTGATTATCGTAACTCACCTGCACATCTTCGTTGTGCCATATATTTTTATCTACTTTATTTTTTGTGATGTAAGTGTACCTGTGGCCAATGGCGGCCATTGAAAAAATAACCAATGCACCACGCCCATTCTTTTCATTTATTTTTTCATGTATCTCCGGCAGGGAATTAATGGCTCCTGTTGTTACCGGGTAGCTTACCGTAATATCGTTTTTAACCTGTTTGTATTTTTGAATGATGCCACTAATATGGTTTATGCTTTCAACAGAAAGCGCCAGCAAATCTCCCCAAAAACCATTCTGCCCCAGTATGAGTGATGCCACATTTATTGTTTGAGATGTTTGTGGTGCATCAGGTAAGTAATGCGTAAGAAAAAGTACGGAGGGAATCCATTTATCATAGCCTAAAGTGCTACGACAAATTGCTGCTCTTGCGGCTCCCGGATACACAAAAATATTGTTCCAAAGCATTTTTTCAGGCAGAGGTAAATTATAAGTATCGTAATATGGCCCGTTGTTGATATGAAAATATTTGCCACAGGCTAAAAACTGCAAACCCATGCTGCGCCAGCCTTCGGTGATGTCGAAATCTACAATGGCATTCGGAACTACCGATGCTACACTGTCCACCACTTTATTAAGATACCGGCCCAATGCAAATGCATAGCAATCCATACGCTCCTGTTCGGTATTGGCCAGGGTACCATGGTTGTGTTGCGGACTATTACAACCATACTGTGATATCGCATCCCATTTAAAATAAATATTTCCATATTCCCTGGCGCTTCTTATCATTTGGGCGGCACAGTCTTTCCAGTAATTACTTACCATGCACATATTGTAACTGGCTTCTGTTTCCCATACTTCGGCAGGCTTGCTGGCTTCGCCATTATAAGACGTTATGCAATCTGCATTTGCTTTATATATCTTGCTGGTAACGGCTGCCTGGGTCGGACTGTACCATAAACCAAGTTTCATGTTCAGCGAATCCAACGTTGCCTTTACTACCTGCAGACTATCAGGAAAAAATGTTTTGTTCACCTGCCAATCACCAGTTTTTCCAAACCAACCGGCATCCAGCACAAACACATCAATGCCGAGGCGATGTGCCATATTTCTCTCCTGAAGAGTATGGCTTAAATTCATGGATGATAAATATCTATTACTATTCCATGCTTTGTTTCGTTCCTGAAAACCCCAGGTGTTATAATAAACGTAAGGCGTTCTGCTGGCTGGGTTAACTGCTATATCTTTCAGGATAAAATTGCGGTAATACTGTGCCAGTTTTTGCTTATCACCTTTTACCCCAGCCAGTTCAAACCAAATGGTTTCGTAGGGGTGCGTTGCATCAAGCGGTTGATTGTTATAATAGTTTCCTTTAACAGCTTTTACTGAAATAGTTTTGGTTTCCGATAACCCAAATGTGATAAAGCGGTCAGGGACCTGGGAGCCATGTTCATAAGCCAGCATAAAAGAAACCTTGCTATTTTCTGTTACAAGGATTGGCCCCGTAACCGCCTGATTGTTCTCAAAATACCTTTCCTCCACCAGCTTGTCATTCAACACAAATGAGTGAGATGACTCATTAAAATCAGCTAATTGTATTTCTGAAAAACGGGTGAATTTTTTAAAGGATGCTGAAAAATAATTGAGCGAATCTTTGCCTTTTTTCTTTGTGAGCAAATGAGGAACAGTACTTTGCAGCGTATAACAAAAACGTACGACCGGGCTTTGCGCCGACACCCTGAAAGTGACTTGCAAACTCATTGCAGCATCGGCTTTCAGCTTTCCTTTTAAGTGATATTCTATCACACAATTTTTAAGCGTATCTGGTTTGGATGATAGCTGCAGCGACGCAGGTTGTGCTAATAGTTGCCTGCCATCAATTTCAAAAATGGGTGCTGAAATTTCTATTATTTCGCCGGTTACTTTTTCTTTGTAGGTATACAGAGAGTTGTTTGTTGAAAGAAAATTAATTTCAAAATAAGGATTGGAAATTTTAAAACCCTGGTGTTGAGTTTTAGTATTGGGCACCTGGGCATTTACCAAATTAGCGGTTAGTGAAATTACTATAAGCAGTAAATTTTTTTTTAGATTCATGGATGTTTGATTTTCTTCATTAAATAGCAAGACGTAATTGAGAAGTGCGATCCAACAAACTCCCACTGCTTCTGAACCCTGACAAAAAAATTATTTTGATTAAAACGTTCATCTTTTAATTGTTTGCCTTCCGGCGTGGATAGATATTTTTTCTCCCTTCCACAAAAATTCGCCTGTGGTATTTTGGGGAAGCAATACAGAGGCTTCCATACCAGCAACACCTATTTTTTTAATGCTCATCTCAATCACACCGTTAGGATGAGGCACCTTACCCTTTGCGAAACTGAGGCTGCCAAGGTTGGGAGCAATTGATACCGTTTTAAAGCCTGCACTGGCCGGTGTTACTCCCAAAACGGTTGCCAGCAAATCGTAATTGGGGCTGGCACTCCATGCATGGCAATCGGAGCGGCTGGGCTCGGGCTTTTCGGCAAAAGTGGTGAGGCCAATGGAAAGCATATTGCGCCAGGGTTCCAGCATATCCACATAGCGGTTTCCCAGGCCAGCTTTTTTCATTGCCTGGTTAAGATAAAACCGGTAATAGATGGTGCATTGTACAATGTTGGTGTCGGCAACAATCCGTGTCATCAATTCGGCATCATCAATGTTGGGAATATTTGTAAGCACTGCCAGTACATTTGCGTGCTGACTAAAATCTTTTTTGTTAGGCAAATTTGCCAACATCTTTTTATCCTTATCCCAACAAAGATCGTAGGTACTTCTCTTTAGCGAATTTGAAAGCGCTTTGTATTCTTTTGCAGCGTCATTCATTCCAAATGCTGTAAATAATTCAACAGCTTTATTAATGGCATTTACAAACTGTAGGGTATGTATAGAAGAGTTTCCTTTTTCAGATCCTTTGGGCAATCCACTAATTTCATCATAGCCCATCCAGGGCCATTCTTTTGGCCAATCTACAAAATTCCAAAATGGCAGTTCACCCAACATACCTGTTTTTGGGTCTATTTTATTCTTATGCCAATCCAGTACTTCTACAATGCTTTTAAGATATTGCTTCGCAAAATCGAGGTCTTGTTTGTGCATCCAATGGTCATGTATCATCATGGTCCAAAACAAAGAAAATGGTGGTATTACTTGCTGAAACCTGCTGGGATACCTACTAAAAGTTAAGCCTTCTGGAATACGAGAATCATAAAACTGGCTGATGGCATTTTTCATTAAACGGTCGTCGCCGGAAACATACAATGAAAGTAGCGCCTGAATTCTGGTATCACCCACATATTGAAGCTGCTCATGATAAGGGCAATCCATGTAGGTATCAAAGGCACATAATCTTGCGGTACGCCATCCTGTTTCCCATATATTTTTCAAATTGGTATCGCTGCTTTCAAAACTGCCCAATTCTTTAAAAGGATAAGCCGTAAATTTTGATGTAAAACTATTAATGGCGAGGGGTTCTAAATAATTATCTATACTAATTTCTACATACCTGAATGTGCGGTAATACAACGGCCAGTAAAGAAAGTTGCTAGCGCCATTGGGGTAAATAACATCGGAAATCCCATGAATTATTTTGTTGTCTATTTCATTTCGATTACCTTTATTGTCTTGCTGTACATTAATAAATGGAGCTTCCATGTAAGTAAGTGTAATCTTAGCACCCTTGCCACCACTTATATTTAATTCAGGGTAGGCAGTTGTAAGATATTGCTGGTCAATCAATATTTTTATCTTACTCCATGGGTTGATTTGCAAACTGCCTTTTCCATGAATAAAGTTTTCGGAAAATGCGATGTTATCCATTTTACGAACGGTTGCAAAACGCTGGTCAACTTCCTCTGTAAGTGGAATAAGCCTTTGTACCATTCTTCTTTTTGAGCTGCCGCCAACACCCAATGGCAGTGCCTCTTCAGAAATAATGGCCGGCGAAAATGCCTGTTCATCCGCATTTAATTGCATCCAGTCCGTGGGATATCTGGCAGCAAAAAAAGATTCAGTTGCTCCTACAAATTTATACTCATCAAATACGGGTGTATAAGCTGCATCTTCCATTGCCAGCCAGCTTTCGTCTGTATTTACAATTTGCTCTGCTGCTGTATTGCCTTGTACCACAAGGCCGGTACTGTACGTTTCCTGGCAAACAGCCCGATAATCGCCCTGGTTCCAAACAGCAACAGCCAATATATTTTTCCCCTTTTTTAGATAGCGTGAAATATCAAGGCTCTCAAAGCGCCAATGCGCCACATCGCCTTTAGCTGGTCCTATGCAAACCCGGTTGCCATTTACAAATAACCAGTATTTATTATCTGCCGAAATATGTATGATAAATTTATCTGACACTGCTGGCAACTCAAATTGCTTTCTAAAATGATAAACGCCATACACTGATTTTTCATGAGCGTATTTTATCCAATGGGCATTCCATTTTTTTGTGGATAAATCGGGGTTTATCTCTAATGTGGATTGAGAAAAAGCATTGCAACTTTGTAATGTTACTAAAATTACGAGAACTATTTTTTTCTGTCGGGCAAGGAATGGGCTATTTAAGTGAGTTATTTGAAAAAAAGGACAGTTCTGTTTGCACGCTATTGGGGAATTAAGACGTAGCCCTTCCGAGTTTTTATAAACTTGTTTACAAAGCATGGGTTTAGTATAGAATAAATTAGTAATTGTTGTGGGTTTTATAATAGATCTTACTCAGGTTAGTAAGGTCAAAGCATTAAAGTTTTATAATTCACAATCGTTATCAAGTATAACAATTCCACAGCTTAAATGTACCATCGAGAAATTCTATTGTTATCTAAATCTTTCTCTGCCAGCTATTTAGTAGCCGTTCACTAACACTAAGCTTTCAATGAAAGACTCATTTAATCGAATTTTATTGCTGAAAGATTTTGCCTGACAAAAGAAATGATGGAATATTAGTCTAACCTTAAAGGTACATTGGTTGAGTCGGATTAGGGGGAGCATTGTATTTTCAATGTTGTTATTCAGCAATAAATTAGTGAATCAGACTTTCCAACCGAGCATAATGCATATTTACTTGCGACAAAATGTTGTCAGCCAACTTCGATAGCAATGAAGCTTAATGTTGCTCGTTCAGGATAATATAAAAATACCTCCGTTCCTTACTATTTCACCCTCACCTGCACTATTTCAGTAATATTCCTGCTGGAGTTTCCTATGGATATTTTATACAAGCCTGGCTCTAATTTCCAGCCCTTACTTTTATTGGAATAATATTCAAACTCTTTTGAAGAAATGGTTAAAACCGCTTCCTTCGTTTTCCCTGTTTCCACAAATACTTTTTCAAAAGATTTTAATTCTTTTTCTGGTCGGTCTTCTGTAAGATTTACCTGGGATAAATAGAGCTGTACCACTTCTGAGCCACTTCGTTTACCTGTATTCTTCACCTGCAATTCTATGGTTATTAAATCACCTTTTTTGATAGTTGTTTTATTCAGTTTCATTTTACCCAGCTCAAAACTGGTATAAGAAAGTCCGAAACCAAAGGGAAATAATGGTTCAATTTTTTTTGTATCAAACCACCGGTATCCTACATAAATATCTTCTTTGTACACCACATTTGTTCCATCACCAGGGTAGGCAAGTGTACCAAATTGGCTGGCCGGATTATCGGCCATTTTTTTAGGGAATGTAAACGGGATTTTACCCGATGGGTTAACATCGCCACACAATATTTTAGCAATAGCATTACCACCTTCCATACCAGGGTACCACACTTGCAGTATGGCAGCAACGCTATCCACCCAAGGCATTGTTACTGGATTGCCGGATAGCAATACCACTACCACTTTTTTGTTTACTTTCAGAAGTTCACTAATCAGCTCATTTTGTCCATAAGGCAAGTCCATATTCACTCTATCCGCACCTTCACAATCCTGTCCCATCTCTTTATTTAAGCCACCGGTAAATATCACCAGGTCTGCTTTAGCCGCCAATTCAACCGCTGCTTTTTGTAATTGTTGTTGCTCATCTTTCTTCAGGCTATAACCTTGAGCATACACTACATTTATTTTGCCATTCAATCGCTTTGTTAATCCATCCAGTGGCGAAATTTCATAGCGAGCTTTCAACTCCGAACTACCACCGCCCACAATTTGCTTACGGGTTGCATTATCGCCAATTACTGCAATGGTATTTAAATTATTCATCGCTAATGGAAGTATGCTTTTTTCGTTCTTCAGCAATACAATTCCCTGCTCGGCAATTTTACCGGATAAGCCTGCATGCTGGCTGCTGGCAAAAGATCCAAAAGGCCGGCTCCTGTTCATTGCGGTAAGAAATATTATTCTTAGTATGCGGCGGGCCTTATCGTTTACCAACTTTAAATCAATGGACCCGTTTTGTAATTTTTCAAGAAATGGATTGGCCAAAAAATAATCATTAAAATTTTTCCGGTCATCTGTTCCCATTTCAATGTCAAGGCCACCAAGGGCAGCACCCATTGTGCTATGCACACCATTCCAATCGGATACCACTACTCCCTTAAAGTTCCAATCCCTTTTAAGTATTTCATTCAACAGGAAAGTATTTTCGTTGCAGTAGGTTCCCCGAAATTTATTGTATGCACCCATCACGGCCATTGCACCACCTTCTACAACCGCTGCCCTAAAGGCGGGCAGGTATATTTCATTCAAAGCCCGGTCGCTCATTTCAACATTTATAAAGCCTCTCAGTGTTTCCTGGTTGTTAGCGATATAATGCTTTACACATGCTGCCACTCCATTCATTTGTACTCCTTTAATATAGGGTACTACCATGGCAGCCGCCAACCGTGGATCTTCGCCCATATATTCGAAATTGCGGCCATTGAGTGGTGTACGGCAAATGTTTACACCAGGCCCCAATAAAATACTTTTATTTCGGTAGCGTGCTTCTGCACCCAAGGCTGCACCAAACTCATAAGCTAAGGATGGATCCCAACTTGCTGCCAGGCAATTGAGTGAAGGAAATGCGGTACAGGAATCACTTGTCCAGCCAGCATATTCCCAATTACCCCAATTCATTTCAGCCCTTATTCCGTGCGGCCCATCCGACATATAAATTTCAGAAATACCTAACCTTGGCACACCTGCACTGCTGAATTTTGATTGTGCATGGCAAAGTGCAACCTTTTCCTGCAGTGTCATTAACGACAATGCGTTTTCTACTCTTTTCTCAATAGAAAATTTTTCATTCAGATAAATGGGTAAGGATGGTTGCGCCGTTAAACTTTGAAACAAAGTGCTTAGCAGGATAAAGGACAAAAACATTTTTGAAAAACTGGATTCCATATAACTGTTATTTTAAAAAACTGATGACTTAGAAAAGTATAAATATTGCCAGGTGAAATGTTTTCACCTGGCAATATCAAGCGGCTTTCATGGACAACAACTTAGAACATTTTACTTTTCAAAACTAAACTCCAGCTCATTGGCCCAATGCACTTTCCAATCTACCAAAAACGAACCGTTGATTTTTGAAACACTCCGCTCTTTGGAAAGCTCCATACAATCATTGCTACTGTTGTCATTTACCCGGTAAGAAAATTTGATGGTCTGATTGGCATCCAGTTTTTTCTTTACCTCCGGCAACTCACTCCATGGAATAGCCGCTTCTATCATTCTTGTATTGCCGGTTCTGGTAACCATCAATGCGCCATTTTTTACAGGGCCATCCATCGGCGAAGCAGCCTGCCGGGGAAAGAAATGTTTGTGCGGCATACCCGCTGCCCTCAGCCGCCATATTTCTGTACCGCCGCCATACTTTGCTGCTACGGGGTTTAAGGCATATTCATAATCGGTACATTGGTAATTGGTATAGCCATTCATCGTTCCGGGAGGATAGGCATACATGTCTTTTTGCTCCTCATTCAATACATTGAATGCAATCTGTACGTTATCATGGTTGGCAAAATTGCCAGCAGGTAATTCAGGGTCTTTCCGGTAAGAATAACGCCGAACATTTTTTGGCCAAATCAAGGTTGCCATAGGCTGCTTTAAAAATTGACTATCAGGGATATCATTTTCACCAAGCTGCAAATCGATGCTGCTATCAATACGGGAAAAACTAAAAGCATTGAATGCGGGGCCATTAAAAACCTGTGTGTTTAAACCTTTCTTTGTCAAAGAATTTTCCTGGTGAGATAAAACCTGAGCTGTTATTATTTGCTTTGGCTGGTGCCTACTTTGCCATGTTAACTGCATGTCCACTGCATTCCATTCCTTCGACAATTCAATTTTTATATCGTAGGTTTTGTTGGCAGACAAAACTATTTTACCGGTTGATGATGGCTTCAGTGTATTGTACCAGTTATCAATCACCAACTTATTATTGATCCATAACCTTGTGATATTTTTTGTGTTGAGTGAGAAAAGATATTCTTCATTGTAGCGAATCTTTATCTTTCCTTGCCAGCGTACAGAATAAGAAATACCATCCTGCAACATGGCACCACCAAAGCGGAATGTATCATAAGGCACATAGCTTTTCTCCGGATAGTAAAACTCATTATCATCCCTGTTTTCAAAACGTATCATCCCATCGTCTATAGAACTGTCGGCTATTTTTGCCGCAAAGTAAAAATAGTTTTCATCATAAGCCAGGTAGCCGTTAGATAAACCTGCAGCAGTTGATTTATCAAAATTTTTAAAGGGAAACCAGGCTTCTTCTGTGATGCTGCTTTGCTTAGCGCCATCACTTATAATCCGCTGTGGCAATACATTTTCCCAATCATCTAATTTACCATCTACCTTAATTTTTCTTTTGCTGATCACATTTGCATGAATCGTTTCTTCATGCGTTGCAATACCGTCTATTCCTGCATCAAACAGTAATGAAAGCAGGTAACAATTATCTGGCGCATTGGTTGCCGCACTGGCATTTACTTCAATTGATTTAGTTTCATTTTCAATAAAACTAATTTCTACAATGGAGTCTTTTAATATAACACCGTCAACCTTTAATTTTAATAAACCGCTAATGGGCCTGTTAAGCACATTGGTTAATTTAAGCTTTAAAGATGCGTTCTTATTGAGCGGCTGCAAAAAATCATAAGCGATAGTTTCAAGCGGTTCAATGCCTTTTATGTCTGAATGCTTAACTGCCTCTTTCAACATTTCGAACGATCCCGCTGACCCATCTGTACGCAAAAAGTAACCATTGCTGTTTAGGGGTATAATAATTTTTCCATTTGATGCTGCTACAGTATTTCCGTAAAAATCGAACAATCTGAATTTGCCTCCGTTATCCGCAAAAGACAGAGAGGCATCATCCAATACTTCTTTTTTAGCAATGGCTTGTTTTAATTGATCAATTGCTGCCTGCTGCGTCGTGGGGTCGAGTTTGTCTATTGCTGCTTTTAATTCGGCTTCATGCGTCTGTTCCTTTAACCCTCTTGCTGTTTTAAACAATACATTTTCTGCACCAAACTCTTCACCGATATCGCCTACAACAACGAGGGTGCCGTCTTCTTTGTTACTTCTATTATTGTCGTTGGGCAAGCCATCAAATTGCGTAATCCATGGCAACCCATTTTTAAACAGCAGTTCCTCAAATTTTCTTTCGCCAATAAAATGTTGCGTTGCCCCAATCGACGCAGCTACCGACCAGGCATGTATTACTTCTATTTCTTTTGTACTGCCGTTTGCCAGCCTGATTTTTTGCGGAACGGTATGGCAAATATTTCCCCGGTACACACCCATTGCCCTGTCGTATCCGGCAGAGCGGTTGGTAGCCACTACCGCTGCTACCCTATCATCTGTATTAGCCACCCAGCTTTCGGTATCCCAAATTTTTACCCTCCCATGCAGACTATCTTTTCTGTTGACCCATTTTTTTATGGTGGCAGATGATTGCATACCCTGGTAATGGATACTGCAAAAATCGAAACGGTGCAGCATACTATCGGTGCCATCAGCAAACAATTTATCTAAAGCATTAGAAGTAGAACTTGTGCCTCCTATCAGAATATCCACCCCTGCATCCTTCCTTGCTTGTTCTACCGCTTCGGCCATTTTTATATAAATCTCACGGTATCTTGGAATATCTGCCCCCCAGCCGGAAATGGATACGCCATCCCAGGGTTCATTCCATAATGCAAAGGCATTTACCGGGCCTTTGGGCCAGCCAAACTCTGCCGCTAATTTATACACCAGTTTCTTAAAATCATCATCGTATTCCGGCAGCCAGGCCATGTCTGTTTTGCCATTCTGCATCACATCCTTATCATCTAACCATGGCCTTGATACTCCCATTGGTTGGTATTTTTCAAAAGGTTCGGGTGCACCCATTTTTACCAGTACGGCAATATCAGATTGTTGATATGCCAGTAGTTGTTTACGTTCTGCTGAATACCATTTTTCAAAGTCGGGTGCATTGGTAGGCTTGTAGGCTATTCCGTGCCGGATGGCATGGGTACCCAATCGTTGCAATACATCGTTTGAAATATCATCGAGGCAAAAAGAGGGGTATTGAATTTTTTCTTTTTTTGCTGCAAAAGTGCGTACACAACTGGTAATGAATTGCCGCCCGTATTCTCCCAAATCTGCTACAAAGCCGTAAGCCCCAAACCTTGCAGGGATCGTCAATTTTACCTGCATATTTATAAAACCGCCTGCCTTAATTGTTGCCTTCAACGGCACTGTATCTTCGTCCTTTATTTTAAACATAGCTGGCGTCCAGATATCGCCGGCATTGCCTTTGGTGCCATACGATATTGCCAACATGCTACCCTTTACATCTACCGCTTTAGATAAATTATTTACCAATTGTATAGTAATGGTAAGGCTATCGCCTGGCCACATTATATTGCCCGGTATGTTTGTTTGCATATAAACCGCCGAGACAGAATAATCATTTTGGTGTGGAATTATGCCGAAGGTTTTACCAAATTCGGGTATGTCTTGCCCTTCTACCATTTGGGCTTGACATACATTGACTGATGAAAAGATTAATAGCAGAAAGACTACTTTAAACAATATTTTATTTTTTGTCATGATGAATATTTTCTTAAGGAATAGTTTAATGTTGGTTGATGGTTGGCAAAAAAGAATCCCTGCTAGAAAACAGGGATTTTAACGATTGCTTGCTTGTTATGATTAAAAATCTTTACTTGAAAATTCATTGACACACTCTAAACCAAAATATAAATGGAAGCTTATGATTGCCCGTACATTTTACATTACAATCAGCAGTTGGTTTTGTACCATATCGCACATAAAAATGTTGGTAGGAAGGAGTGGTAGAAATTATGCTATAGATAGGCTTTATTAATTAGAAATATTGCCGTGATGTATCCCCAAATTGCATTCCAGTGATCTGTAAAAAGAATTTCATTTCTCATCCTGACATTCGGGACAGGCCTGCCAAACTTTCCAATTTTCTTAAAATCTTTTTTATAAGGCCGACAAACAGTATGCTGCCCGTGTTTATTATTCAATAATTTTTTACAAACTATCCAAAACATTCCGCTATTTTATTTGTTTTAAAAGTGCTATTGCCCATGCATCGAGGCTGTATTTCCAAATCAGTTGCCCTATACTGTTTGCAGTTAAACTTATTTTTTTAGTCTTTAATCCAAGTTCCTTTAGTTTGTTAGTTTGTTCCCGGGTAGGAGGCTCCGGGCTGCCCATCTGTTGCCAGCTTTTGAGAGAAAAAGCATTATTCTTGTCTACTATTTCAACTTCGAATTTACTACCAGGCTTTACATTAGATAAGTTTAAATTAATTTTATGGGGGTTACCGGTATTAAGGGTTTTTTCAGCTTTATCTCTTGAACCAATTGAGATGGGGGCAGCTTCAATAACCTCTGCAGGATAATTGTAAAATATGCCGGTAAGTAAATTAGTACCAGTGTGTTTTGTCAACATAAAACCGTCTTCTTTAAAAACCATTGCGTTACCCAATGCGTTTAAAAACCGGTAAGCATGAAACGCAGGCTTTGCGATTCCCTGAAAATTAACCAAACCCCAGCCACCATGAAAAACGGATGCACTGGCCTCCCGCTCTTCTTCAATATCTGTAAATATCCAGTAAGAAAGCGAGTTGGCTAATCCCATACAGTCAATATTAGCTTTAACAATATAGGTTGCAGCCTGTAAATAATCGTGTGTATGATCTCTGTTGGATGGGCTGGAAGACCATTCTGTCAAATGAATTTCTGCATTTTGATAGTTGCTGTTTTTTATTGTTTTATTCAACCAGGTTAAATCCATATGGAGGCTGTTGACTGGTCTGCTCATTTCAAACTGCCCACCACCATCGCCAAATGGATAGGTGGTTGGGTATGGGTGCGATGAAACAAAATCAACCGGAAGATTTTCTTTTTCACAGTATTTTAAAAACTCTGTAATCCATGGGCCTTCACATTGAATGTCTAAAAAATCTGCAGGTGAAATATTTTTAATTGACCGTTTCAAACTATCATAAACGCCTTCGGCAGGGTGGTAGCTGCTGGTAGCCGGGCCACCTACTTTTAGCAATGGATCTATAGCTTTAATGGTAAGAGCGGTTTCTTTATATAGGTCAAAATATTGCTGCATTGTCCCTTTCCAAAAACCACTGAGGTTAGGTTCATTCCATACTTCAAAATACCATGTATGCACTTCTTTTTTCCCATAACGCTGGAGGCAGTGTTTTACAAAGGCATCCACAAGGCCATTCCAGGCTTTATAATCTGCAGGTGGCCTTCCATGTCCGCCCCACCAAAAAACAGTAGCATCTGGTGATATAGCTTTTGGGAAAAAACTAAACTCAACAAATGGCTTTACTCCTATATCAAGCAGCCGGTCGAAAACATCGTCAATGTACTGCCAATTGTAATTGATAGTTCCATCTTCATTTACCATGTAGGCAAACATATCATCATGAAATATGCCATGAAAGCGTACATATTTAAAACCAGCCGCTTTATGAACCATGTCCAATTGCTCCAGCCATGATGCCCGTAAGGCTTCATTGGCCCTGCCAGCGCTTACACATTTACTCCAATAGTGTTGTATCGGGCTACCAGTTTGATTTGTGTTTATCGGATTGCCATTCAGGTATTTTAAATCGGTTTGCCCCTGGGCATTTATAAAAAACAAACAGTTGATTGCTACTATCAGTAACACATTAATGGGTGTAAGCATAAGTATTTTTTTATCTTTATAAAAATTACATTTCACGGTTACTTATCAAACTTTTGTTGACTACCTAAAAAGTATAAGCGCAATTAATTTGAATAAAGGTACTTAATACCGCAAGCTTAGTATGCTCATTAATAAATTACAACCCTGAAATAAATAACACACCCCAGTCCAATAACAAAACATATAAACATCAGGAGTAAATAAGTATTGGTTTGTTTCGGCGAATTTTTAAACTCTTTCCAAATAAATACCTATTAAAAAGACAAAAACAGTCGTGTAAGGCGTTATTTTACTAGCAGCAGCATTTTTAAAATTTTCTAAATCTATGTAGTCGTTGGTTACACAAATAACCTTAGGATTAATCTCGTTCGGTTTGGCCCTGATTGTTAACTGGCTAAAAACATTTTGGGCACACAGTAGCAGGCAAACTAACAGAAAAGATGATGTTTTTTTAGAAAAGTCCCTCATTACTTGTTGCTTTTCCAAAAGGGATAGACTTCAATTAATATTCGAAAATAAATTTTGAGGCTTCAAAAAATACTAATTCATCAATAAATTTTCGCAGGGTTTTTGCAAATCAAGGTTCCTTCATACACAACATCATCTACTGACTTTGAATGGGTGTACATCACAATGATGGAAGTATATGGAATTCCCAATTTACGAGTTGATACAATCTATGGTCTTTGGAAGAAAAGAATCATCAGGTGCATAAATAAATGCCATGTAATAATTTGCCACTTTCGTATTTTATTAAACACTTACTTCGTTGGTTAACTATCCCCCAATTTTTACCAGCATGCAGTTGTGCGCCTCAACCATAACAGAAAAACTTTCCTTCATTTTTCCAAGGTTTTTTTTCGCCCACAGGTCACGCACTTGCTGCTCGCCGTTCAAACCAAGTTCGCTCCATTGTACTGTAGCCATCTGCGGATTTCCATCGTTGGTATTAAATAGTGCTACATATTTTTGTTTTGTACCAGGCACATCGGCTGTCCAAACAATGATGCCATTATTGCTTTTCAACTGGTGATTATTTTCACTATTTTGGTTAATTGCGATTACCTCCTTATTGGTGATGAGTTCCGTAGTAACAGAATCGTTTTCCGGCAGATATCCACCAAGCATTAGTGGTGACCTGAACATACACCATAGTGTCATCAACGAATATTTTTCAGGATCGGTAAACCGTGAGTATTCATTGCTGATATTATCTCTTGTAGTACCTAACTGAGAAGCTATCCAATCGTCTCCACCTGTAATACGCAATTTGCCAATGGGCAACATATCTGCGTCAGGCCAGTGCCCTGGTGTTTGAATTGAATCCCAGCGATGACAGATATCGAACTGCTTTTTAAGCCATTTCCAGTCGTCCCAAAAATCGCCTGAGATGCGCCACATTTGCGCATTTTCAGTTAAATGATCCCACTGTTCCACCGGGGTTTCGCCGGGTGAAAGGCTCAGTACAATGGGGGCGCCCGATTGCAAAATGGCATTTTGGACCCCTTCAATTTCGGCTTTGTGGTAAGGTCTTGAAATATCATCCACCTTTACAAAATCAATTCCCCATTGTCCATATAATTTAAATACGGAGTTATAGTATTCCTGCGCCCCGGGCTTGCTCATGTTCACCCCTTTCATTATGTTCGACCATTCGCAGGTATCCAGTAAATCTGCAATGTTTGTTACATAAAACGTGGTTCCTTCTATCGGTGTATTATTGGCAACTGCATTCCATGGGATACCCCGCATTAAATGAAAGCCAAACTTCAAACCCTTGCTGTGTATATAATCCGCCAGTGCTCTAAAACCAACACCGCCTTTAGCCGAAGGAAACTTTATGGTGTCGGGAATTAAGCGTCCATAAGTATCGAGATTTTGTAATGGGTTCTTTCGTTTTGCTTCTGCGGTAACCAATTCTTTTGGATGAAACCATCCTGCATCGATAATAATATATTCCCATCCATATTGCTTTAGGTTAGCTGCCATGTAATCTGCCACCTTTTTAACCTGCTCCTCATTGGCATCAATACCCAGGCAGTCCCAGCTATTCCAACCCATTGGCGGCGTAACAGCCAGCGAATCGAAAGCGATTATATTCCTAGTTTGTGTTATCCTGTCGGGAGTATTGCAGGCAACCGCAACAGACAGGGTCATAAGCAATAACGTTTTATATTTTTTCATTTTTGGTAGTTGATTTCTGTCATTTAGGTAATAGTTGAACTAGTGCTTTGTTAAGTTTAATGTGACGTATTGATTTGTGAATGGTCAATGGTGAATAGATATTAATGAATGCTTACTTTTTTATGTTTTGCCCATTCACCATTGCCCATTCACTACTGACAATTAAAGCTTACTTTAACATTAGTCTATCATTTGATATTTATTAACTGGTTGTTGAAGCACCCTTAAATTGATAGGCACATATATCAGCATCTTTATAACTGCTGGGGATAAATAGATGTTTGCCCTAACCTATTAAAACCATTAAAGCAGGGTAGTATATTCGTTTTCATTTTCCTACTTTTTACCAGTATTTTCTATTCAGCGACTCACCGTTTCGTTGTCGGCAAGTTCTGGGAAATATTTTTTTATCAGGAATAAATACCTCAACATATATAGTCTTCTTTATAATATTCTTTGCACACATCTAAAGCCGATGGTTTCGCTTCGGTTGAACCCGGGGTTGAGCCACCAAAATTTGAGGCGCTGGTTATTGGTAAGCAATCCATTTTCGGCGTACCATAAACTGTAATACGATTGAAACCAACTGCCTCCACGCAGGTACGAAAACCAATGCATGCCATCATCATGAAAACTAGCTGTCATTTCCGCTACATTGCCTGCCATATCCAGCAAGCCAAATGGGCTGGCCCCGGCAAGAAAAGAACCTACGGGCTTTGCCTGATTGGTACCAATATTTGCCTTTGTACTATCGTAGGTATCGCCCCATGGAAACAGCCAGCCCTCTTTTCCCTGGGCGGCATATTGCCATTCTTGTTCGGTTGGCAAATCTTTGCCGGCCCATTTTGCGTAAGCCATAGCATCCCAATAATCTACAAACACTACCGGGTAATTTTCCTGGCCCTTAGGATAGGTACCATTTTTCCAATGCCGCAAAAAATTTTGACTGTCGGTGGGTTTATACCCGGATGCATCTACAAATTGTTTGAACTGCTTATTGGTGACTTCCGTTTTGTCAATATAAAAATCTTTCAGTTCGATATAGTAGTCCTCTACGTAAGCATCGCCCAATGGCCCCTCCACATATTGATTAAGTTCAAGGCCTTCACGCCAGCGGTTTTGCTGCAGGTAGTGGAAGTTGCTGCCTTTAATGAATACCATGCCAGCGTTGCTACCCTGTGCAGTGGCGTTTGATACAATCCCCATGAAACTGGTGAAGCAACTGATCACTCCAAAAAATAGTAATTGAACTTTTATCATACTTTCTATTTTGATGTGCTTTTATTAGTAACCTACCATTACCAGGTATACGTCTTTTACTTCGTTATCAGCATTACGGTACTGCAGCATAACATATCCATCGCTGTTTTGCCTGCACTCAGTTTTTGTAAACGAAAGTGTTGTGCCTGCCTGCACAGTTTGGCTGACCTGGTTACGTAATCCGGCATCAAATCCTACTAATTCAATTTTTCCGGTTGCAATGCCGGGAGTAGTTGCAGCCCAGCCAGTGTCTGTTTCAACCACTTTAATAAGTTTTGGGGTGGCGATAAAACATCCGAGGTCCTCAGGCATTTCCTGCGGAAGTGAAGCCACTTTTTTACCTTTAACTATTTTGACCTCTACCGGCCGCTTATTCCAAACATCGGTTATATGCCAGTTGTCGGGAATATCTACCTGAAATAAATTCCCGATGATGCGGTTATCAAAAAAGTGTGAGACACCATCATGGTTTGCCTGAAAAAGGGTGAAGGCCTGTACATCAGCCGCTATAAATCCGTTTACAAACAATTCATCTTTTTCTGTTGCCAGAAGGGCTACTACATTGTTTGAATTAAATGCATCGGAATAATCATGCATGATGGTATTGTACCGGTGAATAAGTATTTTTTCATCGGCCGATTGAAGGTTGATCTCTCCAAATACATCGTCCCAAACAACTAAGCCCGTGGCGTTAAAAAAAGCTTTTTTAATAAGTGGCGTTCGGTTCCTGTCCCACCGCTGTATTTGAAAAGCACGGTGTTCGGGAATGATAAATCGCAACAGATCAATACGCGGCAAAGGCAAACTTTTTCCTGGATGATCCCAACTGGTGGTGGTCACCTCAAGCCCGTTTAAATCGGGGCGCCCTTCTGTTACAAATAACGCATCGGGGTTAAATTGATCAACAGCCAGTCTGAATTTGTTGTTTGATTTTTGTTCGGTATCCAGTAAAAGCCCATCCGCATTGGTTTTACCTAATACATCGGCCTGGGCCTTATACATATCGGTGCGTTTGCCAATTACATCCCATGGATTGTAGGCGAGGTACACATGTGTGTTGAACTTGTGTGCCCGGTCAACAAAATCTCTCAGCCCTGGTATACCTCCCGGCAAATCTTCATACAAGTCAAACTGGTCACGGGGGTCAACACCCACTCTTGGATAAGCATGCCAGAAGTAAAACTGGTCGAAACCACCGTACTCTTTTTTAGCGTTGTTTAGAAAATTTTCAATCAGGTAGGTATTGGTCTTGGGATCATACAAGCGGTGATTAAACATAAACGAATGATAGGCAAGAAAATCTTTTTTATACTTTGCCTGCCCCGGCCTTTTATAAAAACTAAAATCAAAATTGCTTCGCACTTTATTTCTATACCAGTTAAACGCCTGGTGCCAGTCGCCGGAGAATATTTTAAAAGTGCCTTTTACTATTTGAATAGTGTCTTGTTTCTTTATTTGTACCGCAGCAGAAGGCCAGAGTGCCTGTTGTATGGTTTGAGTGTTCCAGTTAACATCTGATTTTTCCCGATCGAACATTACACATATTTCTTTTGCCGGAAATTCAAGCACAGTGGGGAAAGAAGGTTCCTGGTAAAATTGCAAACTAACTGAGGGAACTGCCGGCTGCCGCTCCCAGGTATCGAGTGTCTTATATTTACTAATAATTGCTTCGGAGTATTTTTCCAATAGATACTCTCCTCCTTTGTTATAAATCAGTGTTCTTTCACCGCCGGGATCGGGCTGAATAGCAGCCAGCCAGGGTATGCCGGGTGTTACAGAAGTGGTGTTACCGTTCCGGTACAAATCGCTGAAACCTTCCTTGAACAGGTTAGCCAGTTTTATATCTGTTGTAATGGCAGCACTATTATCAAACCCAAGATCGATATAAAGGTGAAAAGGATTTTCGACGTAATTTGACCAGGCATGAATTAAAATATTTGCCTTTTTGCCCTCTCTTTTTATAGTAACCTGCCGCAAAGCAAAACCCACATTATTTAGGCTAAATGAATTATCGATGCTTACCAGGGGCATTGGTTTTCCAATTGGGATTAGTTGTAAACCGGCCGGTAAATATTCCAAACTGGTAACCTCTAACTGGTCGTTGATTTGCAGTTTTAATGAGAGGCTGTCGTTGGTTACATAAATTACCTTAGGATTAAACTCGTTCGGTTCTGCCCTGACTGTTAATTGGCTAAAACTATTGTTGCAACACAGTAGCAGGCAAACTAACAGAAAATATGATATTGTATTTGAAAAGTTCCTCATTATTTACTGCTTGTTTCAAGGTATTTTTTGCCTTGTTTTGAAATAATACCGCCACATTACGATGACAAGAATTGAAACAGCCAGGTAATTTTATCTGGCCATTTTTATTTATCGTGCCGCAATGATTAAAGCGAGCCCTACAACATACAAGAGCAACATAATATTAAGTGCAGTAGTTGTTCCTTTTGATGCATTACGAAATTCTTTCCAAATGAAAATACCCCAAATTGCGGCAACTACTGTTGCTCCCTGACCCAACCCGTATGAAATAGCAGGACCGGCTTTGCCTGAAGCAATGATACTGAAAGACATACCTGTGCACCATATTGCACCACCCAATATTCCTGTTATGTGGTTCTTTAGCCCACCTTTAAAATAATCTGAATAACTAACCGGGCTGCCTACAAACGGCTTGTGCATTAAAGCCGTATTAAACACAACATTACTAACCAAAATACCGATTGCAAAAAATACAACGGCGGTATAAGGACTTAATTTACCTGCTTCGGGAACATTGAAATCTGGAAACATGGCTGCTGCTACATACTTGTAAAAAAATCCCATTAACACACCGGCAACAACTGAGAGTATCAATCCTTTGGAGGAGGTATTTACAGTACCGGCCTTCATTTTGCGATACGCATTTGCGTTGAGCAAAATGGCAGCAACAATTAAAACCACGCCACCAAATAAAAGCATTTTGTTGCCTACAGGATTAGCCAGATAATTGACAACAACGCCTATTACCAACGCCAAACCAATACCTACCGGAAAAGCAACAGCCATGCCTGCAATAGATATTGCAGCCACGAGTAAAATGTTTGCAGCATTGAAAATAATGCCTCCAAGAACGGCTGACCAAATACTGCTTTTATCGGCCTGTGACACATCTTCAATAAACGATCTTCCACCCTGTCCGGAACTTCCAATTGTGAAAGCAAACACAAGTGAAAGCAATAAAATACCTATCACATAATCCCAATAAAACAACTCGAAGCGCCAGCTGCTTGAGGCCATTTTTTGAGTGGTAGCCCACGACCCCCAGCACAACATGGTTATAACACAAAATAAAATAGCGGTTGAATAACTTTGTATGATAAACATTATTGGTTGTTACTAATTAAAGGTGAGGTAACTGGTTTGTTGCTAAAGATGGTTACTGTTGTTGAATGGACACTATGGCGGGGGCTGGGGTTCAATACCCTAACCATAACCGTATGTTTTTGATTAGGTAATTCATATTTCCAGAATAATTCGTGGCGCCTGGTGGTGTAATTGGTAGGCAGTTTAGCCTTTTCAACAATTTTTCCGTCAATGCTCAATTCGGCTTCAAAAACATGATCCTCTGTAATGTCCCGGTTCTTCTGTGCTTCGCCACTTAATATAAAACCAGTCCCTGTAAACGAAAATGACAAGGTATCCACATTGTTATTGTAAAGGTTCCTGTTTTCTATAGGATAGATGCCCGGAAAACCTTTTTCAAACGGAACAGTTATTGGTACTTGTTCCTTGAATATTATAGCTTTCTCTGTCACCTTTCCGCCATTTTTTTCTACGTTAAGTAATGCATGCCTGAACCCAATATCATACACCTTGTTCAACGAAATGGTAGTGTATTTAAAGTCGATGTCTTCTGCTTCTTTTAAACCCATTTTCCAATATTTAGGAATTTTATTGTAACCCAGTACGGTTCCCAGAATACCACCGGCAGATGATGGATTGCAATCTGCATCCTGGCCGGCCCTGGTAGAAATATCAAGGGTTTTGCTAAAGTCGCCACCACCATATAACAAACCTAATACAACGTAAGCGGAGTTGACCTTTGCATCAATGTTGAAAGGTCTGAAAATACCATCAGCGCAGGCAATATCACTCGACCATCTCTTTTGTATTTTAAACCAGTTACTGTGCCAATCGTTCGGAAACTGTTTGTGCCATCTGATCACATCGTTGATACATTGGTAAAACTCAGTTTCTTTTGGAATGGTTTTCAAAGCTTCCGAAACTATAGTGCCGATATTGTTATTGGTAAAAGAAAGGGCGTACATGGCACCAATAAAAACACCACCATAGTAACCGTCGCCATAGTTCATGATATGCCCAATTTTATCACTGATTTTAGAGGCTGCATTTGGCATCCCGGGGCTCATTAGCCCGGCATAGTCGGCTTCTATCTGGTAGTCGATATCTTCGGAATGTGGATTGTTTTTCCAAAAGCCCGACTGGGGAGCTTTAATTCCATTTAAAATATTGTAACGTGCAGCCTGGTTGGCGTGCCAAAGCATATACCCTGCATTAGCAAAAGCATTGGCAAAAGAATCTACCGGCGCATCAATGCCATATTTCTCCATCACATCAACAAACGTAAGGTCCATATACAGGTCATCATACAGACCTGGAATATCGATCATCGTTTTTTTCAGATACCCATCGTACCATAACAATGGCTGATAATCCTGTATAAAAGTTCCATTAAACCTGAACTCGTATGGGCCACCAAAAGTTACCCCAATTGTCTGTCCTGCCCAGCCTCCTTTTATTTTGTCTTTTAAAACCTCCTTTGAAATAGTGACAGTTTTTTGTGCATACGAATAACAGGCAACAAAAAACAGCAAGGCAATTATTAATACTCTTTTCATCTGCTTCAATTAACAATGGTTAGAAATCATTTTATTTACTACAAATCAAATTACAATTATTGATATTGGCATACACCTAAATCTGGCGAAGTTCCTTTGGGTATTGGTTTGTTGAATAAGTCAGAACTATAATTTAAATTAAGACCGGCGCCAATCGCCGGGCTACCCAAACCTAAACCATAGGCAAAACCATCTTTGTTCACAAATGCAGGATTGGCAATTTTCTCTCCGTTGCCCAACGGCTTTCCGCAAGGATCAGCCACACTTCCATCAACGGAGTAATAAAAGTTATTCTGATGCACTACTTTATCATAATTTCCTACATTGTAAGGAGCTGACACCAGCACCTGAACATTGTTTGCTACAACGAAAATGTTGTTACGCAAAGTAAAATCGCCGTTGCGCATGGTAAACACCGTATTAACAGCGCCATTTTTTGATGGTCGGGTTCTGATCACCGTATTATTGTCTACGTTGGAATGGTTACCACCCCAAAAAAACACAAACTGCTGATAATCGTCGCTGAAATTATAATAAACATTCAGGCTATCTCCGGTAACTTTACTTTCAATTTCTACAAAGCCCATATTGGCTACCGAATAGTTATGGTGGATATTTACATGGTGTACCTTATTACCAAAATAGCGATCTTCTAACTCTATAAATCCGCCATCGGCACCAAAGTTTCCTCCAACATTTATATAATTGCTACAAGAGTTAAAACTCACATCGTTGTAAGCGTTGCCAATCACTATCCCGATCGGTCCCCAATCCGGTTCGGATAAAAACCGGTTGCAATCCCTAAGGATATTTTTTGTAACAGAACAATGCTGCCCGTTGATATAAATTCCAATCGGGCAATCAACAAACTGGCAGTTCTTAATTACCAGATAATCAGCTCCCGTAACACCATACAATGCGCCTACCAATAATATTTCTTTATCAATAATAGAGGCGGCGTTGGCACATGCTTTAAACATCAAACCGTCAACAGTTATGTGGCTTCCTTTTACTTGGAAAACATTTCCATTTAACAACTTGTAATCGGGGTTCGAGAAAGATGGTGCATCCCCAGTACCATAAGCCGCCAATACAATCGGTTTTTCTAAAGTTCCTGAGCTGTTAATTACGCAACCGCCGGTAAAGGAAGACCCTTTAGCAAAGAAAATAGTATCCCCAGGCTTAAAGGTTTCTTTACCTAGTTTATCGAGCGTTTTCCAGGGACTGGATTGTGACAACCCGTTGTTTTGATCATTGCCATTGGCGCCATCCAGAAAAATATTAGTCTCACCTATTTTGGCCAAACCCTTATTGGCGTTTGCACAAGAAGTGATGGATAAGATTATAACTAATAAATAAATTGCAGTATTCTTCATGGTAAAAAAGGCATTGAATTTATATGGCACAAGTCTATTAAATCAATAATCAGGGTTCTGCTGAAGATTTGGGTTCTTGTTTAGCTCATCCTGCGGAATAGGCAGATAATAAAAGGCGTTGCGCCACGAACGGGATTCCATTTCCTGCACTTCGAAAGTAAATTGGTCTGGTCCAGTCTTAGTAATGCTCATTTTATGTACCGGAGCGGCTAATAAAGTCGGTGCAGTCATCCAGCGGCGAACATCAAAAAAGTGTAACTCTTCAAATGATAATTCTACAGTTCTTTCTATACGTATCCTATCCCTAAGTGCTGTGCCGGATAATGCGGCAGACAAGTCAGGCATACCTGCCCGTGTTCTGATTAAGTTAACTGAGCTCCTTGCTTCTCCGTCATTACCTAACGCATTTTGAGCTTCTGCATAATTTAGCAACACTTCCGCATAGCGGATTAATATCCGGTTCTCATTGGACTTATCTGCTCCACCTACTGGATTGGCTTCGTTTATAAACTTTCGATTGTAATAACCGGTCATGGTTCCGCCGGTAGCGTACTGGTCAAATTGGCCCGGGCCGTTCAAGCCATCCTCGAAAGTTTCAATTTTTCTACCCCGCCATTGTGAATTATTGTAAATAACAGAGGCATAAAACCTGGGGTCACGGTCTTTATACGGATCCTGTGGATTGTAGCCGGAACCTGAAGCCGTGATCTCTAAACCATTTTTCATTTCATAATAATCCACCATTTCCTGCGTAGGGCGGCTTGCGCCAAATGCACCCTGAATACCCTGGGGGTTACTCCAATACTCAGCACCCTGCGAACGGGTTGGAAATGCATACTGAATATCAAAAATGACTTCCTCATTGTTGTCTACATGGAACAACTTGTAATAATCAGGATAAAGCGCATAAACATTTAAATCAATCACTGCCTTTGCTGCATCGGATGCTGCCTGCCATTTGGCTGAACTGTTACCTGGATTATGTAAGGCACTTGCAGCACTTAATAGTATCCTGGATTTTAAAGCAAGACTTGCACCTTTAGTAGCCCGTCCTGTATTGGAATCATCCCACTCCTCTGGCAATAGGGCTGCGGCGTCATTACAATCCTTTACGATGAAAGCTACACATTCATCATAGGTTTTTCTTGTTACAAACAAACTGTCTGATAAAGTCTGAGGTTTGTCCATCAGCGGCACCCCACCAAAAAGATTTACCAATTCAGTATAATAATAGGCTCTAAGAAATAATGCCTGTCCCTTAATGCCATCTATTTCAATCGGGTCGCCTTTTAAGGTTGAATAATTTGCAAGAACGGTATTTGTGTTTCTAATTTGAGTGTAACAAGTGTACCATCCATTGGCGAAAGGAGCGTACCCTGCGCTGATATCACCCGTATTCCATGGCTGTGTATCCATCCAGTTATGCCCTTGTTCACCCAACTCGGTAGCGCAATCTGCATCTCTGTATATGCTACCGGGTAACTGTGTATAAATATTGTTTACAAATAACTTGGCAAGGCTCACATCTTGCCATACCTGATTTTCACTTATTTCCCCAAGTGGATTTTTGTCCAATACATTTTTTTCGCAGGCTGAAAAAGTCAGCAATGTTACTATAGATAGTAGAAAAGAAATACGTTTCATATAAAGTGTTTTTAAGTAGTCTTTTGAATTAAAAAGTAAGATTAACACCTACACTGGTTAACCTCGTAACCGGGTAATAGTAAGGCGCTCCTGAAGCCGCTTCGGGGTCAAAATCTTTATCTTTTGAAAAGGTTAACAGGTTAGTTCCCGACACATAAATCCTCAATTTTGAGATACCTGCCTTCGACATTAAATTAGTAGGTAAAGAGTATCCGATTTCCATATTTTTTAGCCGCATGTAACTAGATTGGCGTAACCTAAAAGTTGACGGCTCCTGCTTGTAATTATAAGCATACAATGATAACCGTGGATAGGTTGCATTAGGGTTATCTGGGGTCCAGTTGTCTTTAACATAGCCAAAAGCAGTACTACCATAATTAAACTCACTGTAATGCTCGCCGGCTCTCATGGCATTGAAACCTGAGGCTCCCTGCCACAACATAGTAATATCAAAACCTTTGAAGCTGGCTCCAGCATTTAAACCATATAAGTTTTCAGGTGTGGCAGATCTGCCAATGGCGGTAACATCAAAATTATCAATCTTGCCATCCGCATTTACATCTTTGTAGATTAATTGTCCAAGGAGTGGATCTACTCCATTAATCTTAGGAAGTTCGTCTATTTGCTTTTGGGTTTGGTACAATCCTTCCGTAACATACCCATAGAATTGCCCAATGGGATAACCCGTTCTTTTTTGATAGTCAGGAATATTCGCTGCTTCATCAATAAAAACTATCCTATTGCGGGCAAAAGTATAATTGACGGTGGCGTAATAGTTAAACGCTCCACTTTTTCCTCTGTAGGTTAATGTAAAGTCAACACCCCGATTTTTAACACTGGCTATGTTTTCAACCGGCAATGTTGCGCCGAAAGTACCCGGAACAGACTGGTTGCGTTGGGCAAGAATGTTGTTTCTGTCTTCGAAGAAAACATCCACAGAACCGGAAAGCTTGTTATTTTTAAATCCGAAATCCAAACCAACGTTTGTTTTCTTTGCACGCTCCCATGTTACATTAGGGTTTGCTAACTCACCATTATAAATCGTTTGAACCGGTACCGGAGAAGAACCGCCAAATACATAATTATCACCGTAATACACTGGAGCCCTGTAAAGAAAACTTCGGTATCCCACATTATCGTTACCTACCTCACCATAAGATGCACGGACTTTTAAGGTACTTATAAAATCAATTTTATCCATAAAGCTTTCACCCTTTAAATTCCAACCAATGGCCGCGGCGGGAAAGAACCCAAAGCGCCTGCCCGGTGGGAAATTTTGCGAACCATTGTAACCAAAACTAAATTCAGCAAAATACCGTTTGTCAAAACTGTAGGCCAACCTGCCCAAATAGCCTTCTCTGCCACCTTCAAAGGAAGATCCGTCATTATTTATATTAGTACGTGGACCGGCAAACAACTGGGGTAGTGCAGCAGAAGCATAGTCGGTACGAGATGCGTCAAAATTATTACCAGTGTAGGCAGATTGTGTGTATAATGCTAAAGCGGTTACATCGTGTTTACCAAAACTCCTGGAATAATTTAAATGGGTTTCAAAGGTGCTATTACTAAATTTGTTAAATCCTTCATATAGTGCCGGCCTGTTATCGCCGCCAAAAGTTTCGCCGTTGTAGTTTGATAAATAGGGAGTGTACCAATCCTTATAACTTCTAAACCCAAAGTCTTTTGCAACAATTATTTTAAAGGAAAGCCCTTTGGTAAGAAGGTCGAGTTTTTGGTTAAGGGTTGCCGTTGTTTGAAAATTTGCAGGCCAGGTTTGCCTCTTTCCTCCTACAGTAATGTCACCAATCGGGTTTGCTCCCCATAAAGAAGCAAAAGTTCCATCCTCATTTCTTATGGGGAATGCATTAGGTGGCAGATAAACCACGAGGCTCCAAATGCCTCCATCTTCTCTGGATCCGCCCGTACCCGGCCTGGATAAGTGCTGGAAGTCTCCACCAACGGTAGCTGAAAGTGTAGTCGTGGGGGTTATCTCGGCATCAATGTTTATTCGTCCATTATATTTTTTTGCATTACTGCTGCGGTAAACACCCGCCTGGTCCAGGTATCCAAACAAAACGAAGTATTTAAATTTATCCGATCCGCCCGTCATAGACAATGAATGCCTTTGTTGTAAAGCGTTTTTCTGGAGAATTGTTTTGTACCATGGTATATCAGGGTGAGTATAAGGACTGGAACCATCTTTATATTTTTGAAGATCATCTGCCGTGTAGGGTAACTGATCATCGGGAATACTCGGATCATCGTTTTTAGCCGCTACATTGTAAAGCCTTGCATAATCGTAACTGTTAAGGAAATCGGGAATATTAATTACGTTTTGAAAACCTGCATAGCTGGTGTAATTAAAAGTAGGTTTAGATGAACGGCCTCGCTTGGTGGTAACCAATATTACCCCATTGGCACCCCTTGTTCCATAAATAGCAGTAGAAGATGCATCCTTCAATACGCTGATACTGGCAACCTCATTAGGATCAATCTGGTTAAAATCACGTTGAATTCCATCCACCATTATTAAAGGATCACTTCCATTTAATGTAGCTCTGCCTCTAATTAACAAGTCTGACAAATCATCACCAGGTTCAGCCGAACGCTGGATGGAAATAAGACCGGAAACCCGCCCGGCAAGTGAGTTAGAAAGGCTCGATGCATTACTGGCAACAACATCGTCTCCTTTAATAGTGGACACCGCACCAACAACACTTTTCTTTTGTTGGGCACCATACCCTACCACCACTACTTCATTTAATTGTGCCGCATCGGAGCTAATGGATGCGGTAATGTCAGTTCTTCCGTTTAAAGGTATTTTTTGTGTAGCATAACCCGAATGAGTAATCAGCAATACTGCTTTTGCAGGCACGTTCATTAACTTAAAAAACCCTTCATTATCGGTAGTAGTACCGATAGACGATCCCTCAATCATTACAGTTGCCCCGGCCATGGGTTGGCTATTTGCGGCGTCTATAATTTTGCCGGAAACCTGTGTGGCGTTTTGGGCTTTGGATGGCAACGTGATAATAGAAACAGCTGTTACCGTTAAAGCCAACACCAGGTAAAATTGTTTAAGTTGAAAATTTATTTTTCTCATATGCAATCGTTTTTATTTTTTTAAAACACTAAATTTTGTTCTTATAATTCCTCCAAAATAGAAATTTCGTTCAGGTATGGAGCAGAAGATTGAGCACCCATACGGGTTACCGAAATAGCAGCCGCCTGGCATGCAAATGTTACTGCATCCGTTATTGACTTGTCTTCGCTTAGTGCAACAGCAAGGGCGCCGTTAAAAACATCGCCTGCAGCAGTGGTGTCAACAGCATGCACTTTTGGGGCCTCAATCATTTGAGTTATGGTATCTGTAACAATCAATGCGCCTTTGGAACCAAGCGTAATGACAACTATTTCTACTCCCTTTGCTCTGATTACTTTTGCGGCGGCTGTTGCAGTTTCAAGATCGATTATGGTAATGCCGGAAAGCATTTCCGCCTCCGTTTTATTTGGTGTGATCACATAAATATGTTGCATTAAATCTGCAGGAATTTCACAGGCGGGTGCTGGATTAAGTAAAACTTTAACCTTATTGGCGGCAGCTATTGCTGCTACATACGCAACTGTTGCAATAGGAATTTCCAATTGCATCAATACTATTCTGGCAGTTGAAATCACCATTTCTGCTTTGGCTAAACTTTGGGGAGTTAATGAAGCATTGGCACCCGACGCAACCACAATACAGTTCTCAGCATTTTTATCGACTGTTATTAACGCTACCCCGGAAGGATTTTTGGAATCTGATTGTATCAGGCTGGTATCGATACCCTCCTCTTCAAACAATTGGAGTGATTGACGGCCAAAAATATCGTTGCCCGTTTTACAGATAAAAGTAACCTGACCGTTAAGCCTTGCTGCAGCCACGGCCTGGTTGGCTCCCTTTCCGCCCGGGTTCATAAAAAAGGTTCCTCCAAGAATTGTTTCGCCAGGTAGCGGCAGATGATCTGCTTTAATCACCATATCGGTATTAGAACTTCCTATTATTACTATTGACGGCTTCATATTGCGCTTAATCGTTTTTTTGTTGAACATCATAAAAGTATTTTTATTTTTTTTACAAACCCTACCAATATCAGGAGTTTAGAAACAATCTCAAATTGCACATAATTACAAAATTCTTTTGTAGAATCGTAATTTTACCTGAATTTACTGGCCCATTTAGTAATAAACCCAAGCTATAAATATGGCTAAATTTTCTACAGTTATTTTATTGGTGCATTCGCTTACAAAAGCTGAAAAGCGGCATTTTAAGCTTTTTTCAGGCCTTCAAAAAGGAGAAAAAGACTACGTTATGCTATTCGGTATCATTGAAAAAAACAACAATGAATGCGAGGTGAAAAAACTATTCAACCGAAAGTGTAGTGGCGCTGTTTTTAGTGTTGCTTTAAAACACCTCTACCGGGTGTTAACGGACAATCTGCTTTACCTTAAAATGGGGCAGGATAAGGAATTAATGTTGCAAACCGACCTTTTGAAAGCAACTATTCTTTTCGACAAATCTCTTTATAAAGAAGGGTTTGAACTGTTACAAAAAATTCAAAAAGAGGCTGAAGCTTATGAACAATATATTACATGGTTAGCTGCTGCAAGAATGGAGCTTAACTACGCTATCTCCCTTAACTTTCAAGCCATTTCAGAAAATGACTTACTCAAAAAGCAACAGAAAATTGAAGAAATTATCCGGTACTCAAGAAATAGCCACCAGCACAGCTCCCTGTACGAAATTTTGCGTTACCGCCTTGCTCATAAAGGAAATGTAAGAACCGCCGAGCAAAAAAAGGAATTGAACGATCTTATTGTGAGCGAAATGACCATCATGGCCAACCCGCTTGCCTCTACTGTAGAAAGTTCAAAAACGCACCTGTTATTTCAAGCGCATTACTTTATTACAATCAACGATTACAAATCAGCATTAAAAGCCTTTTATGAACTTATTGACTTATTGGAGGAGCATCAATTTTTGTGGATGGATTCTCCAATGGATTACCTGGTAACAATTGAAGGAATATTAGATAGCCTTAGAACAATCGGGCAGTTTAAAAGTATGAAATACTTCATGGATAAGCTTGAAAATTTACCTAAAAAGGCAGTTCAATTCCGGGTGATGACTCAACGGGTTATTTACATTTATACACTTTCGTCTTATACCAGTTTGGGTAATTATAAAATGGCCCTGAAAATACCAGGCATATTTAAAGACAAACTTTTTGACAAAATCGACCTGTTAGACCCCAACAAACAAGCAGAAGTGTTTTTGTACACTGCATTAATGTATTTTGGTAACCATGATCTTGACAATGCTCACTCATTTTTGAGCAAAGTTTTATTTAGGGGCAAGCAATATTTTAAGCTACCTATTTTTCAAACCTTTCGCCTGCTGCATCTTTTGGTGCATTACGAACTGGGAAACAACGAAATTGTGTTTCATGAAATGCGCTCGGTGAAAAGGGTAATGGTGAGCGGTGAGCCAAAGACGTACAAAGTAGAAAAAATCATCTTCCGGTTCCTTCAACTTCCGAGAGTTTTTGATATTAAAAAAGGAAATAAGGAAGCCGAAAAATTTAAGACTATGTTCGAGGGAGTAAAGCGGGACAAATTTGAATTACAGGTGTTAAAGCTTTTTGATTTTGCCAGTTGGATTGAGGCCAAACTTACCCGAAAATCGTTTGAAGAAGTGATTAAAGATAATCATCCCTTAAGTGATGAACTTCAATTTATAGCACCATAATTAAAAAAATAGGATTAATCTCAGCGGTTTATCCATGAGTTGCGGATTCTTTACCGGCAATTCATGATTCACTTTCGAAAGGACATAAAAGTAATGTTGCACTGGCAAAGTGTTTTTTACCCAAATTTTCCCCTTAAAAATTTCAATCCTTCCTTTGCAATTATTTCTCCTGAGCCATCAATGGTTCTCCAGATTGAAGCTGCTTTTGCAATCATTTTTACTTCGGGTGTAAAAGATTCAATCACCAACTGCCCTTTATAATTGATGGTTTCAAGTGCCTGTTTTATATCATCCCAATTGGTATGGTCCCAGCCTGGTGTACCCCTGTCGCTGCCACAGGCATGAAGCAGTGCCAGCCGATCACCGGCATTTATAATTGCTTCACCTAAATGCTTTTCTTCAATATTCATGTGAAAGGTATCAAGGTGCAGGTACAGCGAATCACTTCCCACTTTTTCAATCAACCTTAGTCCCTGTTCGCAGGTATTTATAAAATCAGTTTCAAAGCGGTTGAGTGGTTCAATGGCTAATTTGATTTGTTTTACTGCGGCGTATTTACATAGCTCCTGTAAATGGCCTACCACTGTTTTTTCCTGCAATGCATAGTCGCTTGCTGATACTGCATCTGCCCTGCCCACACTGGAATACAAAGGCCCAACAACCAATTCGCCACCGACTGCTTTTGTAAAATCGATGGTATCTTTTATGAATTGAAAGGAGGTTTGTTGTTGTTCAGGAGTGCCTCTTAAATCTCTGTCTGGCCCAAAGGCAGCCGCTACGGATATACAGCGGAGATTATGTTTTTCTAACGCAGCTTTAATAGCCGAGGCGTCTAACTGCAAAGGATCTTCAGCTGCTATTTCCACCGTATCAAATGCCCAATCGGCAAATGTTGCAAATAAATCGATGCGCTCATTTGTAAATGGAGAAGTAAATAGAAAAGTATTAATGCCAATTGGATACATATTTAGGTGGTTGTTTTTGCGTTGTCAAAACTGATACATTCTTTCAATTCTTTTTCGGTATACGCCATGTTGTATTGCTTTAATACATCGGCTGGCACACCGTTCCACTGATTGGGTTTATTGCCTGCATAACCAATATCCGCTACGCCAATTTCTGAAGTATAAAAACCTGTAAGGGTTAAATTACGCATGAGGTTAAAAAATGCAACACCCTGTTGCATTTTTGCTTTTGCTTTTTCAGGATAAGCAATTTCATCTATTATTTCAATGCGTTGCTGCTCAGTAATAGCAGCAAAAGATTTTTCAAAACGATTGAGTGATTGCATTTCCAGCCAGCGCAAACCTCCTCTCATGGGTATCTGATGTTCCGGCATATCCTTCGCTATAAATTCAATAAAATCGGCAACTTTTGCATCCGATGAGCTGCCGCTTATTTCATCTTTTGGTACAATGATGTCAGCCAATATTGTAATGTGAGTCATCTCTTCCGCAGTAAAAAACTTATCCTCCCGCAATTTTTTGTTTACCGCTTTTTCTTCCGGCATACGGTCAATTTCATCGGGCTTTTTAACATCTTCTAACGCACCAGTTGGTTTGTCCTTTGTATTGCAGGATTCTATTAATACAGCGGTAGAAGCTGTGCCAATTAATAATGCTTTGATTGATTTGCGTCTGTCCATAATTGTACCCCCATCTCCTAAAGGAGTGATGGGATGTTACCCCCATCCCCTAAAGGGGGGGACGAGGAGTTGGTTTATAATTGTTTAAATAACATGCTCTTGCTTTTAAAACTCTTCCTTTTATCCCCCTTTAGGGGATAGGGGTATGTTCTGCTTCTTCAACTGGTCAACAATGTATTCAGATGTACGCATTGATAAAGCAAGGATAGTCCAGGTAATATTTTTATCTGCCTGCGATGTAAACTGGCCGCCATCTACGTTGAATAAATTTTTACAATCATGTGCCTGCGCCCATTTGTTTAGAGCAGATTTTTTTGCATCATTACCCATACGTATTGTACCAGCTTCATGTATAATGCTACCCGGGCTTGAGATACCATAGTCGTTCGCCGGGCCATCATTATCGCCCCAGGTAATTACAGCACCCATATTCGTGAGAATCTCTTTAAAAGTTTCCTTCATGTGCTTTACCTGCTTTATTTCGTAGTCGCTGTTTTTTACATTGAACCGTAGCACAGGTATACCATACTGATCAACTACTGCCGGGTCTATTTCACAATAATTTGTTTCAAGCGCCACACCTTCTCCACGGCCCGACATACCTACACCGGCACCATACAGGTAACGCATATCTTCTTTAAGCGAAGCACCATAACCACCGGCTTCTTTCTTTTTTCCATTGATGGCTACCTTGCCATTTTGTTTTTCCAAACCAAAGCCAATACCGTAGCCGGGCTGCCCCATGCCGCCACCATACTCAATATGATAGCCACGGGGGAAATCAAGTTTTTTATTATCCAGCCACCAGGGTGTATATACATGCATACCGCCTACTCCATCTTCATTGTATCTTTTACGACCCAGCAATCCAGGTAAATAACCACCCATGCCAGCACCCGTAGAATCGTTTAAGTATTTACCTACCACATTGCTTGAATTACCGATGCCATTTGGATGCTGTGCAGATTTTGAATTGAGCATCAGCCTTGCACTTTCGCAGGCACTTGCTGCCAGCACTACCACTTTACCATTTACCTGGTATTCCTGCATGTCTTCTTTGTTTACATAGGATACACCAGTGGCAAGGCCTTCTTTATTGGTGAGCACCTCTCTTGCCATGGCGTTGGTTACAAGGTCAACATTGCCGGTGGCTATTGCTGGTTTTATCAATACAGATGAAGAAGAAAAATCTGCATACACTTTGCAGGAGCGGCCGCATTGGGCACAATAAAAACAAGCACCCCTGTCTTTATTAATTTGTTTGGTAAGGATGGATAACCGGGAAGGTATAACAGGAATGCCGATGCCTGTTGCTGCTTTTTTTATAAATAATTCATGCAGCCTTGGCTTGGGTGGCGGCAGAAAAACCCCATCGGGGTCGTTGGGTAAGCCTTCGTTACTGCCAAACACACCTATCAGTTTATCTATTTTATCGTAGAAGGGCTTTACATCATCGTAACTAATCGGCCAGTCGTCACCGAGGCCATCAATGCTACGCCGCTTAAAATCATTTGGGCCAAAACGTAAAGAAATTCTGCCCCAGTGATTAGTTCTGCCGCCCACCATTCTTGCACGCCACCAATCGAATTTTGTACCAGCATTGGTAGTATATGGTTCGCCATCAATTTGCCATCCCCAATAGCAGGCATCAAAATCACCAAAGGGCCTGAACTTGGTACTGGCGCCTCGCCTTGGCGATTCCCATGGATTTTTTAATTGAGAAGAGTTTTTTGCCGGGTCGTAATCAGGACCGGCTTCGAGCAGGCATACTTTTAACCCGGCATTTGCTAAAACATAAGCTGCCATGCCGCCACCGGCCCCAGAACCTATTATTACCACATCATAAACTTTAGTTTGTTTTTTTATTTGTAATTCTCCCATGGTGCAATCGCAAATTTGGATAGTTGTTAATACCCGCAGCTATTTTTAGTACAGGTTTGTTGGTATATAACAGTTGAAAGGCGGAATTGTACCAAGTGGGGGTGGGAGAATTTTGAAACCCCAACCAAACCTCCAAATAAAAATCGGGACAGACTCCCCTCCGGAGTTGAGGGGAACTTGACCCTGCTAAATTGGAATCAGCTTTATATCTGTCAGCTACTATAAACTTTGTATAGGGGAAAACTATTCCTTCCATCTATAACACAATAAAAGTTCCACACCCGATAGCTATCGGGTGGTATGCGGTATAAGTCCCGATTCAAGTGTAACATCTTGATGCCGACAAATGCTATCGGCAAGTGACACAACCCTGCCTGACCGCGTCAAGCAGACAGGTATGATACCCATCTCCTTAAACCGGATTACACCTTTTATACGTACTGAAACAACACCTTAATTTTACTCCTGCATGGTACAAAAGTTTGTTGGTACTGTTATATCTAAGAATACTTTATTACTCACTATTGCCATTAAAAAATTTATGCTGAAAATCTGCTTGTTTGTTTTTTTTATTCCTTCTTGTTTAATTGTACATGCACAAACTATTTCTACTGTTGAAAATGGCATCTGGAAAATTGCCTACGGACAGCCGGAAAAAATGCTGCCAGACCAATTTAAAGCTGCGGCAAAAACTGCTGCATTGGCTGCCATGACTGCTGAAAATACGCCTGCCATTTCTTTATCTGAAATTAAATTCAGCAAGATAGCTTCCGGCATTATGGCGGAGATAGATGCAGCAGATGATGAACGATTTTATGGCTTTGGTTTACAAATAAATTCGTTTGAGCAACGGGGCATGCGGCGTGATATACGCATTAATAGCTGGCCGGTTGGCAATGTAGGTTTCAGCCATGCTTCCATGCCATTTTATATTTCATCCAAAGGATACGGGGTATTGATAAATACTTGCCGCTACACTACTTTTTATACGGCGTCGCTTAAAAAAATGGATGTTACAACAACTGGTGATACAGTGTCAACCGAAATTAAACTGAGCACAGCAGCACTGTACGGCAAAACCAATCTGGCAGAAGGAAAAGTAAATGTGGTGGTTGCAGGAACCGATGGCATGGAGATTTATATCATTAACGGTCCTACTTTATTAAACGTAATGCAGCGGTATAATTTATTTTCTGGTGGTGGCTCGTTGCCTCCATTGTGGGGACTGGGTTTTCAGTACCGGGCCAAGGCATCTTCCACTGCAGATCAGGTACAAAAAATTGGAGATTATTTCCGTGAAAAAAATATTCCCTGCGATGTAATGGGGCTGGAAGCTGGTTGGCAAACCAACGCTTATTCTTCTTCATTTGTATGGAACAAAGCCAACTTTCCACAGCCTGAAAATTTTACACAACGCATGATTGGGCAGGGCTATAAGATTAACCTTTGGGAACATGCTTACACTGCCCCCAACTCTCCCATGTACAAGCCCATTGCACCTTACAGTGCCGATTATAAAGTATGGAATGGCGCTGTACCGGATTTTAATTTGCCACAAGCAAGCGCAATTTTTGGCAATTACCATGATGAAAATTTTGTACAAAAAGGCATAGCCGCTTTTAAACTGGATGAAAGTGATGGTGCTGATTACAAGGAAGCTCATGCGGAATGGAGCTACCCGGATCTTACCCAATTCCCAAGCGGAATAGATGGCATACAAATGCGGCAGCTTTATGGAACATTGTACCAGCAGATGATGCATGATTTGTACAAAAAATACAACCGGCGTACCTTCTTTGATGTGAGGTCGTCTTATCTTTTTTCATCTCCTTTTTCATCAGCATTATACTCGGATATGTACAGCCATGCCGACTATGTACGGATGGTTTGCAATACTGCTTTTTCAGGATTAAGCTGGTCGCCCGAACTTAGGGAATCTAAAAACGATGCAGACCTTATCAGGAGGATACAGACAACTGTAATGTCATCGCACATGGTAGCGAATTGCTGGTACCTTAATATGCCACCCTGGCTACAGTTTGATACCGATAAAAACGTGAAGGGTGAATTGTTACCCAATGCAACTGAACTCGAGCAACTGGCTAAAAAAATGATTGATATCCGCATGTCGTTGCTGCCTTATATATATGCTGCTTATGCAAAATATCATTTTGATGGTACACCTGTTTTCCGTCCGCTGGTGATGGATTACCCCAATGACAAACGCACATTTAAAATGGATGATGAATACATGATGGGGGAAAGTATTTTGTGTGCACCATTTATTGATAGCAGCTCTGTAAGAAATGTCTATCTGCCTGCCGGCAACTGGTACGATTTCAATAATAATAAAAAATACCAGGGCGACAGCACTTATAAAATTTCAATGGGCTTAGATGAAATACCCATGTTTATTAAAGAAAATACTATCCTGCCTTTGGCAAAGCCACTGCAATTTATTTCCGATTCATCCGTGTTTGATATTACCTGTAAAATTTATGGACACCCCTCGGCTCCGGTTAATTTGTTTGAAGACAATACCTTTAATAATGATTTTGAAAAAGCAAATTATAGCTGGCTAGCATTATCATGGAATGGCAAAAAAGGAAAGTTGGTGAGGAGTGGAAATTATAAGGGTAAATTGTACCGAGTTAATGGATGGGAGGTGATAAAATGATTGGGTAGGTTAACTTTATCTTTTCAGTTTTTTGTCCCAACAAAGAAGCAGCTATGGGTAGCATCGTTGTGTCACTCCCTTGTACCGCATACCAATTTGAATCTTTAATTACGTTGTAGATTAAGACACCGGTTAGTTTTTAAATTACAGCTTACATTAAATGCTATTTTTTAGTTTCTTCCAAACACGAAACAATCAATCATAAAAATATTTAAAATGAAAATTTTCTTTTTAAGTGCCTTCTTGTTTTTCACTTTCACAACAAAACTTCAAGCCCAGTCCAACCAAAAAGCAACTAGCCTTTTTGATGGCAAAACCTTTACTGGTTGGGAGGGTGACACGATAAATACCTGGCGCATCAGCAACAAAACTTTAATGGGTGGAAGCCTTACCCAAACCGTGCCGCACAATGAATTTATTGCCACTACCGAAAGCTTTGGAGATTTTGAACTGACGCTGGAATTTAAAATAACCGGAACTGGTTTTGTAAATGCAGGTGTACAATTTCACAGCGAACGTTCAACAAATCCAGCTTATGAAATGATTGGTTACCAGGCTGATTTAGGCGATGGATACTGGGCAAGTTTGTACGATGAATCAAGAAGAGATTTAACCATTGTACAACCCGATAGTGCATTGATCAAAAAAATTCTAAAGCCAAACACCTGGAACAGTTTTATAATAAAAAGTGTGGGCAGAAGGATACGTATTTATTTAAATGATGTGCAGACAGTTGACTATAATGAACCGGATGAAAAAATCACTCATATGGGTAAGATTGCATTGCAGGTGCATGGTGGGGGAAAGGCGTTGGCCGCTTACCGCAACATTAAGATAACGAGGCTGTAGATTTTCTATAGATAACAAACTTGCATTTTCATTGAATACCTGGTATTTCTATTCTAAAATCCCCGTTACCTTTAACAAATGTTATGTTTAGAAATATTACCCGTTCCGCTTTTGAAATTGAACTTATCTTATCAAAGTTGTCGAGACTCAAATTCTTTTTTAAGTACTCATATAATCTATCGATATTCAATTCTTCCAATTCTATCTTTATTGAAATTGAAGTGTCTGAGAATAATTTAAAATCCGTTATATATCCGAAGGTATTAATAACCTTTTCAATCTGCACAATAGCAATTGCCCTTTCATTGTTACTATATCCTGTCCAAAAAATC